>CACXXW010000180.1 GCA_902771635.1 uncultured Bacteroidia bacterium
TGCCATCAGGATATACTTTGATGAGTTGTGTGTTCCAATCGCGGCGGCGACCAAATCGGCCCATCAAGACGGCGTTACCATCCGCATCAATCACGCCCGCATCGATGCGGGAATGTTGGTTGATGTCGTTCTGGTCGCCAAAGTCAAGCTCCCATTGCTGGGCGTGCATAGTGACTCCCGACATCAGCAGGAGCGCAAGCAGGGTGTAAATTTTCGTTGCTTTCATTGGGGTTCGGTTTTGAAATTTTCGCAAAGTTAATGATAAAGATTACTTGTCAAGAGCTTTTCACGGGCAACTCCTGCCTTGTCCATACTTTTTCTTGTTGCCAACTCTTCAAAATATTGTTTTTCAATGATTTGAAAAATATTTTTTTGATAATATGCAATCTGTTTTCATCCCTCCAAAGGTATTTTCATTCCTTAATCCACTTCCCACTCTCCACTTCCTTGCCATCAGCCACCACCTTCCAAAGATAAGTCCCCTCACTCCAATTCATCGTATTAATGGCGGTGACATTCTCAGTAATATCCTGTCTATAAACCATCCTCCCATTCACATCGTACACTTCCACGCGGGCATTCTGCAAGGCCGTGCGGATGTTGAGGGTGTTATTACCCGGATTAGGATAAGCCACCGCTACCGCAAAGCCAGCGTCGTGGGCTGCGGAGATGCCGTCGAAGGCTTCTTTTGGAACTTTGTAGATGGCATCAAATATCGGCATATTGGGCTTTACGACTTGACAACGGATAAGGACATCTCCTTGGGAGCTGACGCATATTCCGCCAAAGTAACGGAGTTCAACATTATCTTCCTTATAATAGATTTCGGTGAGCTTATTCAAATCCTCGTCCAAACGGATTATGCAAAGGCTTTCGGAAAATGCCTGGTTTTTATCCATGCCACTCACCATGTAAACTCCGCCATCTCCATCAAAATCAATGGAATTGGCAAAGCCGATGGTGCATGGCGTTGGTGAGGTAATACCCCAAGCATAGGTAACTTGGTTGAAGTTCTCCGCGTCAAACATGCTCATCAAGACATCTTGGTAATGGACGACTTCTCCAGTATTAAGATTGAATGATGTTCCCCTATTGATAGAATAAGTCTTCCCGTTGAGGGGATTCATCTTGACACAGGCATCGTCACAACACAGGTTCTGAGTCGGAAGCTTGTCGATGTGCTCGTTGACTGAAACCACATTGAGGTTCCCATCCAAGGTGTAACAATCATAGGTAAACGGAACAGGGGCAAGATTGCGCATGACAAGACGGCAACCTTCAAGGTCAGGTGAAGGCAACAGGTAAAAAGCACTAAAATCATGGAAATAGGGGATGTTGCTAAACACATATTCCCCAACCTTTTGCCCTTCGGAATCGAACTTCAGAACCCTAATTCCACAATAATCCTGACCGGATTGACTATAAATCAGGCTGTCAACGAGATAAGCGAGGATAACACCGCCATCGGAACATACAACCCACTGTTCAAGCGTTTCTGCTGTTTGGTAAATGTCAGATGCTTCCCAATCAAAATCGGTGTATGACAGTGACAAATCATCCCCAATGTCGATTCGTTGCATTTGCACTGAACGGTTGGTGAAGTTTAGTAGAAACATTGACAGCCTTCCGTCGGGATAGCGCATCATGTCGCTGCTTTTAGAAGTTACCCAAGATCCTTCATAACCGCCATTGTAATCATAATGTGCAGTAAGCGTGTGAATATATATGGAGTCAATTGCTTCTCCATTATTATCGAACAGAAACAGATATTCGTCCCAATAGTAATCATATCTTCCTTCAACAGATTTCCCTATTTTAGCCAGACCATTATCGTTGTTGAGGAAGATCATAGATTTGCTCAATGAGTTGTTGGCTGGGGCGGAGTAGAACAACTGAGGTTCCTGCGCTTGCAGTTTCACCCCTCCCATCATTATCAGGAGCGCAAGCAGGGTGTAAATTCTTGTTGCTTTCATATTGTTATTCTTTTATCCATTTTCCGTTTTCAACTTCTTTGTTATTGGTATACACCTTCCAAACATAAACGCCCTCCGTCCAATCTGTTGCATCAATCGCCGTCACATTCTCCGTGAGGGTTTGGCTGTGGATGAGTCTTCCATTCAAGTCGTACACTTCCACGCGGGCGTTTTTCAAGGCTGTACGGATATTGAGCGTGTTAACGCCTGGATTGGGATAAGCCATAGCTACGGCGAAACCAGCATCATGGGCTTCCTCGATGCCGACAAGAGTCTCTTTCGTGATTTTTATCAGGCAGTTTCCAGCTTCATTAGTGGCTTCATGGATTTTATGGCAACTCACAAGACAGCCACCTTCAGGACAAGCCGCCATCGACTTCACCTCATAAGCATACTCATCTACGTGGTAAATTTCGCCCAATTTGTTCAGATTCTCGTCCAAATAGGCGATATACAGGTTGCGGTTTAAAAACTCGTTAGCCATAACATTATCCATCTGACCGACCATATACACATTGTCATCGTTGTCAAAACCAATGGATTGAAGTATTCCAGCACCGTCGTGACTTTGTGTGGTAAGACCCCAAGTGTAGTTCGTTTGGCGGAAGTTTTCGACATCAAAAACGCTCATCATAATGTCCTCTACAATAGCAGGATTGCCGCCGTATGCTGGATAGTTGATGGTGTTATTCGAGTATGTCTTGCCATTGGCAGGGTTGGTTTTCAGATAGGCGAAACGGCAACACTGGTATGGCCACGACAATTCTTCCACGTTTTCCTTCACCGCCACCGTGTTCAAGTCGGAATCCAATGTGTAGCAATCCAACTTGGGTGAACCGTTACTGCGCAAAATGATACGACAGCCTAACGAATCAGGAGCCGGAAGCGTGTGATGGCGGTCTTGCCCACGAAAACCTTCCATCAATCTTTGACCGACAAGATGTCCTTTGTCATCAAACTTGAGGAACTGCATGGCTTCAGTTCCATTGATATGATATTGGCTGTGAGGTGGATAAGTGATTATCACATTACCATCCTTGTCTACGGCCACGCCTGTATTATAAGGGTAGAAAGTCCTGTCGTCATCATAGTAATCATTGGTCTCCCAATCCAATTGGAGGACTGAAAACGATAGGTCATCATTCAGATCCACCCGATAGAAAGTGGCGATGTCGGCTACTCTTTTTGCGTAAAATAGCACCAAATTACCATTGGAAAGGCGTTGCAAAGGGCTAATCCATACAACCTCTGTGTCGTATTCTTCTCCTGAAAACAGTTGCTGTGAAGCCAGTTCCTCGCCTTCATCGGTCATCCTTACAAATTGGATTTCCGCAACGTTCCAATTGAAGTCAACCACGGTTTTTTTGGCGACAAAAGTGTGTGCATCCTCGAAAACCATACTAGATACCCATGAGTCGGGCGACCAAACAATTTCATTGAGTTCCTGTGCTTGCATCGTCACCCCTCCCGCCATCAGCAGGAGCGCAAGCAGGGTGTAAAGTCTTAGCTTCTTCATAATGTTATAACTTTGATGTCCCAAAACTATAACAAAAATCCACTAAAAAATCAACCTCAAAGGCCAAGTACAGATTTTTGTTTCTAACTCAGCCTGATAATCAATCCGTTGCAAGAAAAAAGTACAGATTTTTCTCAGTCCAAAAGTGCAGAAATCGGGTCAAAATCAGCCTTGTTTTTGAGCTTGGAGCGGTATTTCATCACCGTGTTTTCGCTCAGGTCAAGGATGTCGGCCTCTTCCTTGATGCGGAAGCCGAGGAACGACAAAACCACAAGATTGCGTTCCGTCTTGCTAAGGTCGGGATAGGCCGATTTCATTTTCTCAATGCCTTG
>CACXXW010000181.1 GCA_902771635.1 uncultured Bacteroidia bacterium
TGTTTGTGTTTGGTGCGTGGTATTGTAAATTGATTTGTCCTCTTTTGTAGAGACGCATTGAATGCGTCTCCACATGGCAATGATTGTTGATATTTGAAATGCAATTAATTCGTTTAATTTTTGAAAAACGCCGTTATTTGAGACGCATGCAATGCGTCTCTACAGATTAACCGTTTCATTATGACATCATGAATTGAAATAATGCCTATATTTGTCGGGTAAAACCAATTATATATTTCATGGATGAAACAAAACACAAAGGCCGTTATCGCATTCCATCTGCCCGTGCTTGGTGGCACCAATACAATGGTGGTACCTATTTTGTCACAATTTGTACGAAGAATCGGGAGCATTTCTTTGGTGAGATAAAAGATGGTGTTATGACATTGTCGATGGTTGGAGAATGCCTAAATCAACAGATTCTATCAACCCCACAAGTGAGGCCTGACATGAACCTTGGGATTCCAACATTCACGATTATGCCTAATCATGTACATCTTTTGGTTGTCATCGGTGAAAATGTTTATAATACGCCCGTGGATTATGTGAGTGAACAGAAATGCATGGATAGCCTCGACGCATCGGAGAATGTGTTTTTTCCTCAAAGGAAAAATTTGGCCTCTATTATTAGAGGTATTAAAACGGCTACCACTTCATACGCCCTGAAAAATGACATTTGGTTTGGGTGGCAAACCCGTTATCATGACCATATCGTTCGCGACATTGATGAATTGAATGCAATTGCGTGTTATATCGAGAACAATGTCGCCAAATGGAAAGAGGACGAATTCTATGACGGGAAATAACCTCGAATTCCTATCCGCATTGTAGAGACGCAATGCTTGCGTCTCAATGTTTGCGTCTCAATGGTTTATGGTTTCCCGTGTTATCTGAGAAGCATTCAATGTTTTTTACAGAATCGAAATTGTTCGTGTTTTTTCAAAAAATGAAAATTTGAATAAATTGTTTTTCTATTTTTGTCCCAGTTAAATCTGAATTTCTATGAAAAAACTCCTTCTCTTTACCTTCATTGTGGCTTCTCTACAACTTTCTGCCCAGCAAATGCTTGTTGGCTCATACAATATCCGTTACAAGAACTGGAACGATAGTGTTCAAGGTGAAATATGGCAGAAACGCTGTCAAGTCATCTGCGACCAGGTGAACTTCATGGCTCCAGAAATTTTCGGAACGCAAGAAGTACTATATGTCCAACTTCTAGATATGCAGAAGGCTTTGGATGGCTATGATTACATAGGCATCGGGCGCGACGATGGCCAGCACGGTGGTGAACACGAAGCTATCTTTTACAAAACGGACAAACTTCAACTTCTCGACCACGGCGATTTTTGGTTGAGCGAGACACCTGACAAGCCTGGCTTAGGCTGGGATGCGGTCTGTATCCGCATTTGCACTTGGGGCAAGTTTGCTGTAAAGGAAACGGAGCAGCGCCACGGTTTGTTCAATCGTAGAAAAGCTGCAAAAGTGTTCTATTTCTTCAACCTCCACATGGATCATGTAGGTGTGGTGGCGCGGCGCGAAGCGGCCAAGCTGGTTGTGGCTAAGGTTCGTGAGATTGCCCAAGGTGCGCCCGTGTTCATTACTGGCGACTTCAATGTGGACCAGAACGATGAGATTTACACGATTTTCACGAAATCAGGTTTGTTGAAGGACTCATATGATACTGCTCGTATCCGCTTTGCGGAAAACGGCACATTCAATGCCTTCAAAACGAATTATTTCACCAATAGCCGTATCGACCATGTGTTTGTGTCGCCCAGTACAACGGTGGAGGCCTACGGCGTTTTCACCAACAGTTATTGGACACCTGACGAGGACCCCGATGACAACCTGAAGGCCAACGATGCACCGCAACAGATTTCGTTTGACACTTATATCCGGCACAATCCCTCAGACCATTATCCGATCTTCGTGAAGGTTAAGCTTTGACTTTCCGCTTCTTTATCTCGCTCCAAGTCTGCAACACCACCGAGATGATAATCAGGGCAATACCGATGCAGAAGGAGAAATTCAGCTCCTTGTATTCGCTGAAGATGAACATGGAGAGGATGATGCTATATACTGGCTCCAAATTATAGGTTAAGTTGACGGTAAAAGCTGGAATCTTTTGTAATACAATGATTTGCAGCAGGCAGAGCCCGATGGTACACACCACAACCATGAAGGCGAGATAAGGATAGTCCATCCCGACGGGATAGAGTCGCCCAACTGGGATGAACATATTATACAAAGGTATTAGGCAGGTCAAGCCGATGAGGCCACCGACCATCTCCCAAAGCAACATGTTTTTGGCTTCATAGTGCTTGCCAACGCGCTGGTTGGCGATAGCAAACAAGGCATAAAGCGCCGAGGAGACCACGCCCAAGGCAATACCCAACCGATAGCGCGAATCGAATTGGAAGATAAGGTAAATGCCCAGGATGGTGAGCAGGCTGAACAGAAATTCACGGCCTGAGAATTTATGCTTGTTGATGATGGGTTCGAACAAAGCGGTGAAAAAACCTACCAAAGAAAAACACACCACGCCGATGCTGACATTGGAGGCCTTGATGGAGGCGTAAAAGAATACCCAATGCAGGCACAATAACATACCTACGCCACTCATCTGCAATATGTCCCTGAATTTGTACCGTTGTAGAGACGCACGGCCGTGCGTCTCTGTAAACCGTAAATACAGGAACATCAACACCGCCGCCGCGGCCATGCGCCACCATACCAAAATGGCCGAATCCAAGGTGATGAGTCGGCCCAACACACCCGTGAAACCCGCGATGAAGACGGAAAGATGTAGCAGTAGATAGTCCTTTTTCATGGTTTTCTCCTTTGGCGGATGGCCTCAAAGGTGACAATGGCGGTGGTGACCGACACATTAAGCGAATCGGCGATACCGTTCATGGGAATGATGATATTCTGGTCGGCGGCCTCAACCCAGGCATCGGAGATGCCAGTGGCCTCAGTGCCCATTACGAGGGCAGAAGCCTTACGGAAGTCGGCATCAAGATAGTCAATGGAGGCCTTGAGGTAGGTACAGTAGATGGTTATACCGTTCTGCTTCAGCCACTGGATGCATTCCTCGGTGGAACAGGCATAGACTGGCACGCTGAAAATGCACCCAATGCTGGCACGGATGGCGTTGGGGTTATACAAATCGGTGGCAGGGTCGGCTACGATGACGGCATCCACGCCGGCAGCATCGGCGGTGCGCATTACGGCGCCGAGGTTGCCAGGTTTCTCTACCGTTTCCAAAACGATAATCAAAGCATCTTTTCTTGGTTTGAACTCGCTGAGGCTCTTGTATTTGGGTATGGCAACAGCCAGCAGACCATCACTACCTTCACGGTAGGCAATCTTGTCGAACACCTCTTCCGTAACAGTTTCGGTATAGGTGGCGTTAACCTTAACGGGTTCTCGTAGCAGTGACTCGCAGACATAAAGCTGTTCAATCTCAAAGCCACAGGCTTGGGCGCGTTCAATCTCGCGCTGACCCTCTATAAGGATGCGAGCTTTTTGCAGCTTGACGAGGTTCTTTATCTTGGGGTTGGTTTTACTGGTAATCATTGTCAGTTGGGGATTGTAGGGCTGTCACACCGTGGCAGCCGATTTGGGTTTTATTTGCGATAGTATCAATCCGACCACCACCACCAAGATGCCTATGATCTTAAACGCAGTCATCTCTTCGATGGCAAGAAGATAACTGAAGATGGCCGTGAAGACAGGGATGAGGTTGGAGTAAACATTAGCCTTTGAGGCACCCAGCTTGCTGAAAGCGAAAGCCCACAGGGCATAAGCGCCAGCACTACATAAGATGCCCAGACAGATCAACGGGACGATGTAAGCGCCCACATTGGCGAAGTTTGAAGGCTCGTAGCGCTCCATGATGAAGACCATGGGAATGAAGTAGATCATTCCAACGATGTTCTGCATCCAAGTGATGGTCAGGGGCTTATAGAGTTTGGTGAGGCGAATCAAAGCGATGGAATAACCTACGGCCACAATTACCGACCCGCAGAGGAAGAGGATGCCTTTGGGTGAGGCTGTGAGCTCGAGGTTCTTGTTAAGCAGCATAACAATGACGCCGACAAAGGAGATGATGAAGCCTACGATGTTCATAGG
>CACXXW010000182.1 GCA_902771635.1 uncultured Bacteroidia bacterium
TGCGCTCATAGTCTGAATGATTATGTGGTTATATTCTGCCGCAAAGGTAGTAAAATATATCGATTCGGCAAAATATAATATACTATATTCTGCCGAAATGGGGTATTTTTGATATGATTCGGCAGGTTTGAATGAGATTTCAAGTGAGAAAGGGAGCTATAACTCGATTTAATCTTTGGCTCTTAATTCCTTTACTTCCATGATGTCAAGCATATTGTATTCGATGCCCTCGTTGTCGATTGCTTGCCAGCTTTGGTGAAAATGCCCGTAGAACCAATATCGCAAAGGATGGTGATTAGAAGTCAAATAGTCAAGGATCTTATCCATCACCTGACGCTCATTTTTTACATCTTCTGACAAATCCTCGTCACGAATGGCCATCTCAGCAAACAAGCCGCCCTTTGATGTCAGCTCACAAAACGAAGGAGCGGTATGGGTGATAATGGTGTCTATAGCGAAGTCCTCACTGATGGAATCGAGTTTATCAGCATCAAACACCGGATACTCATTAGCCCAATAGATATTACGGGCCAGGGGCTCGTCTTGTTTCGGCAGATGGTAGGCGGAATGATTCATGCGATACGACCTGTCGACGGATATGGCACCACCGACGCAAAGTATTTCATGGCCACACGCCCGAACCACAGAATAGTCAGGCACGGTCATCCATCGGCGATGCTTGATGGGGCAATCATTGAAGTAGGCGGGATTGTCGTGGTTGCCTCTGACAAATAGAATCCAGTTATTCGACTTGGACAGACGGGCACGATTGCGGTTATAGACGTTCTCATAATAGCCCTGTTGTTCAAACCCAAAGCCACAATCACCAGCAACGATAATCACCGTGTCCGTCATTCCATACTGAACGCAGCACTTATGGACAAGCTGGTTAAACTCGCCGTGAATATCGCCACTGATGACAACACCATTAGCCTCTGGAAAATCGAAAAAAGTCCCCAAAATTCATTTTATGCTCTAGTTAAATATCTTTATTGATGTTTAGGATTAATAATTTCTCCTGTTTTTGCATCAATAAACACGTGGTGCAATAAATCTTCGAGGTGTCCGCCTTTAAGTCCTAAAACCGCCTGCTCATTATTTATCTCATCGATAAACATTTCTGCTGATGCATTTTTGATTTCATTTGGCTTTTCATACCCATTTATGAAGTAGATATAAATACACCTTGCATCAATTCCATTGTTTTTTAGGAAGGCGGCTGTAGCTAATCTATTTGCCAACTGATAGTACTTACCCAAACATTGATCTTCATTAATTGAAATATTAAGTTTTTCCAAGTTTTTGCAGATAAAATCTTTTATTTCTTCAGTCGATTCTCCCCCATGTGGTTTGTTATCACTTAATTCATCAATATGAGCTTTTGCCTCAACAAGGTAAATCACATCATCCAGTTTAAAAACCGCATCCCAACTTTGCTTGGTTTTCCAGCCAGAAACATATCCATCTAAGTTCTTTCTATTCTCCAAAAATGATAAGCCTTTAAGCTCGGAGTCTGAAGCAATGCCCTTTTCTCCAAACAAAAAGTCATACCATTCAAAAACTTCTTCTTTCTTGACATTACCAATACTTTCACGAATAGCTTTTTCTAAAAGTTTGCGGTGGCGAGCCATAAAACGCATCAAGTGCCATTCGCTACCATAACCATATCCTATTTCTGCCATAATGATAATAAAATAAATTGTTGATAAAAGATGATTTGCAAAGTTACGAAAAAAATGTTGTTATATCCTAGAGTCTTTCGTAATCCAGTCTCTGATGTTGTCAAATTTCTCATTATCGACAAAGACAACCTGCAGAGTGATGTCATCTTGAGTGGTGTTTGTGCTGAAGAAATAATCAAAAACAATATCTAGTGAACGGCAATCGTTGATGAAGCGTTGAGTATCTTTGATGAATGCCTCTTTGTCACTATTGCCGATTGGCATGATGAAATGGATGAAACATGGCAAGCCGTAGTTCGGGTGTGCTCCAGAAATCGGCATCAGTAGATTCCTCAGATCATCGAATAGGTTTTTGACCGTCTCATATGTGTATCGGCTCTCGACCAGGTTCACTACGTTGAAGTCGAACATCCATTCCATGTCGCTTAAGCGACATGAAGACTGTTCAAGACGGACACCCGCCCCGGGAGCGAATATCTGCTCCAGCAGGGTCAGGCGTTCGGTCGTTGTCAGGTTCTCAAGAATTCTCATTGCTCGTTCATCTCTTTCCATAGGCGTTCAACTTCTTGTTGGTGGAGGGCGAACTCCAGTTTTGATCCGCTGAATCCGTTGAGGGGAACTCGCTCGAAAAATTGGGAGTAGAACTCGCGGGCGTCGTAGTCTTCCCATGAACGCCACGCCATTGCGCTCCAGTCCCATTTGGCGATGTACTTGCGGACAAGTTCGTTGGTCATTCTCACGTTGGGATTCGCGGTGAGGGCTTTCCAATCCCACAGGTGGGCGAGGGTTTCGATTCCTTCGGCCGTTACCGCTTGGCCGTGGGCGCATCTTGAGAATAGGTTCCAGTTCAGTTTGTCTTTCCATCGGAGGGTCATCTCGGTGGTCCACTGGATTTCGTTGTTTCGGGATACCTCGTCCCACAGGAGCTGATGTTCGTACCGTTCGAGGTGAGTCGCCGTCAGGGGGCGTTTTCGTGAGACGGTCATCCATGCTTGCCGTTCGATTTGTTTTTCCAGACCTGCTGCCATTTCCACCCGTCGCATCTCCGCTTTGTTGTTGATAATCACTTCGTCCATTCCTCTTTGTTTTTCTGTTTCCATAATCTTGTTTACGTTAAATATGGTGCAAAATAAAAACACACCTCGGCCAAATTGCGGCAGAGGTGCAAAAATTTCTATCTTTTTTATTTTAGACCCACAGGTAGCGGAAGTACTTACTGAAAAATCTAGCCATTTTGTGATAGCCTATCCTTTAGTGGCTTTAGATCGCTCTTGAATGACACATTAAATCCTGTTGCCAGTATGGTGACCTTGATCTGGTCTTTAAGTGTTGAGTCATGTGCCGGGGCCCAAATAACATCCACTTCGTGGTCAAAGTTTTCCATGAATTCCTGGATCTGGTTCATCTCCTCCATGAGGAGCGGAGACTCGCTGTCGCGATTATAATAGATAATCATCAGAATTTTCTTGAAACTGAAGGATTCGCAATCCTTGAGCAATGGTGATTCCAGAGCATTTTCAAGAGCCTTTGTCACACGGCGTTCACCCGAGCCAAAACCCGAGACGATAAATGCGTTTCCTCCTTTACGCAAAGTATAGTTAACATCATTGAAGTCCATGCAGACCCTAGGGTCGATGGGTGTAATCAGGCAGTAGAGACTGCGAACGGCTGTAGTCAGTGTTTCAACGGATTTTGCAAATGCATTGCTTTGGCCTAGATCGTTGTATATTTCGGTCAGGCTTCTGCTCCTTTAAGAGCCTTAAGAATCTTTTGAGCCCCCTCAAATATAAAGGGGATTGTCACGATGCCAACGGTAAGTGCTACCTCTTTCTCGTGAGCAATGCGAGCCACGACTGGAGCCACATCGGTTCCGGTCTCTCCACCCAAACCCGCAACAATGATGACCATTCTGGTGTCATCGTCTAAGAATGCATCAATTTCGGCTTTACTCTCCTCAACTGCATGGCGTGCTTTCTCGCCCTGTCCATGTGCCGCATTCGGTCTCAGAAGCACACGGTTGGGCACTTGTGAGTCAATGAGCTGCTGACGGTCAGAGTCTAATACAGCGAAAGTGACACCATCGATGTTCTGATACATGAGATTAACAGCATTGATGCCACCTCCGCCGACACCAATCGCCTTGATAATGCTACGCTGCTGGTTCTTGTCCAAAGTTGACATGACGCCTAGTTCGAACTCGCCTGTCGCGTAATTATCTTTCTTTTTCATAATGATTCTTTTTTGATTTATGCATAACGAGTACTGTGGCACGCAAGATAGGCTCTGTGCATCGCTTATCGGGAGACAAGCCCCAATGAATATCACAATCAGGACCTGTCGTTTCCACCAAGTCTTGCAACGTGCTGAATTCTTCCATTTTGATTTTGAAATCTTTGGTCTTATAGAAATTAATCAATACGGCATTGATGTTCCCAAATGATTCTATGTGCTCTTTCATCTGCTCCACCAAATGAGCCACTCTATTCTCCTGGTTTTCATTGACAGATACCTCAAACGAGCTAAGGTTGCCCTCATAACGCAGTAATGCGATGACATCATTAGTATCAAAGGCCAAATAGTTATATGAATAACACATCTCCATACTATGACGCATTGCACGGTGGTATTCTTCTGCCGTCTCGCATAGTTGCGTAATCTTGAGCATGATATCGGCAAAAATAGGATGTGTTCCGTTAACCTCGGCACAATGACACATTGCAGGATACCAATCCTCTTGATCACAGCATTGCCGCGTTATCTCAAACATGGCATCGGCAATCTCACATCCCTCTCGATTCAGCATCTTGTCCTGTTCTTGGTTGTTTTTATCTCTAATCTCCATAAGGTTTATAATGATTTTTCAATTTCAATATTGATTTCGGTCTCGAATTGGCGCACATAGATGAAGTCGGTGATGGCGAACTTCATGTGGTCAAACAAGTGGTGGAAGGGCAACGTGAGATGCAGGTCCTTGGTGAGTTCCTGGTCCAGACCCTCGTTCCAGTTGGGCGGAGCGCAGTCCATGCCGGTCAAACGCTCAAAACTGTACCCTTCATCCATTGGGATGATAAGATGTCCATGTGTCACGCCATCATCATAGAAATGATTCCAGCCCCAGTCACACAGCGCATCCCATAGTTCCTGGCGATCGGTTCCTTGGACTGGATGAAGTGCCGGATAATCGTCACCCAAGTAGCATTTCGCTGTCAAATGTATGTGGTCAGGATTCTCAGCCTTGTCCTTTATAGCGTCCCAGATGCGATGTGCTCGGTCATACATTTCACGCAAAGCTGCCGTGAGCGCATCATTAAAGGCGATAATGTCTGGCAAGATTTCCTCCTGATGAGCCAGGGCTCGCTTATTAATGATGTCTTTCCGAACTGTAAGCAAACAATCACACTCTGGATATTTGCTCCAGTTGTCATTGAACACATTGAGAATTTCTTCTTCAATGCAACGAATCTCATAGTCTTGTTCTTGAAGAAAAAGTTTAGTCGAGTGCCTGGTAGGTGAAGTCGGCAACGCTCATGCAGGCCTTCTTGTAGTCGAACTGGTACATGCGCATGTATTGTTCCTGAACCTCGACAGCTCCGTTGTAGAACGGGTTGAGACAGTGCTGGCGAGTTGTGACGGTAATCACCATTTCAGGCGTGATGACCTGCCCATTGACGCGCCTGGTGCGCTTTGGCGTAATTCTAAAAACTTTGCTCATAATGTTAGCGATTAAATGTGAAACAAAATTGATAATCACGCCAAAAGTAACATCATCCTATGCCATTCTGCGGCAGAGTTAAAATATTTTTCAGCCGTTGAGCAATGCGATGGCTCGGTCGGCCAGTAATTCGGTTAATCCATCAAAAGGATTGGTCAAGATGAAATGAGGTAACTGTGAATCCGGTATCACATATTCATCGTCAATGATGACGTATCGAGCATCTGCTAAGGTATTCTCGAAAAGCCAGAAGTCTATCTCAATTCCTTTGCTCTGCCTCACATCAAGGCCAAAATCCTCAAGGTCAATATTTGATGACCAACTGGCACTGACAATCGACGGTGTGATGTCTATCACGCGACCCGGCAACTGCCTATTCGTCCACATGTCCTGCATCGCCTCCAATCCAAGGTACTTCCAAGACGAGTCAATGACGATGTCAGCATGAGTTGAATCAACGACTCGCTTCAACTGTTCAACGGCCATCGGATCAAAGAAAGGCCCATGTTTGTCTCGAAATGGTTTCCCCTGAGACATCAGCAAATCCTGATAAAACTCAGTATTCAGCACACCATCAAAGTCAAGAGAACGTTACACCTCACGATGGACTCACGACAGGATTTCTGCAAGCAGCTGCCTACGACGTTGTTCCACCATTTTGTCCCACAAATCCGATTTTTGAAATGTCGACATCGAGATGTGATCCTTGTACTTCTCATAGAACGACACAGCATCGAAACTATCATCCCTAGGGAGTCCATTATAATAGTGCGCAACCCCTATGACTCCTATGAGTGAATCCCAATCGATGTAATCAAGGTATTTGTCGATTAGCTTCTCCGACAATTGATAGTTGGAGACCAAACTCGACCAGTCCCACTTGTCTTTAAAGGCATCCAAGTGGGCCTCGGTGAACCACGTATAATCTATCGATTTCGACAGTTCTTTCCAATCAAGTTTGCTAGAAAACTTCTTGAGCATAGGAATAGTCCATCGGATCACCCTGTTTGATGAGATAAGTTTCCAGTCCAACCTGTCAGAGTACTTCTCCAGTAGCACTTCGGTCCAAGCATACTCCTCGGCAAGTTCTTTCCAAGCCTGCTCTGTAACTACTTGCAGCATGAATTCATCATTAATTGTCTTTGCCATAATGTTGTTTTTAAATAGTTAATAATCACGATGCAACATTGCTGTCCACTAAAAATTGTGGACGGTTAATAAATAAAATTTTCAAACAAACTCGGTTCACTTGAACCATTGAGCTCTTTGACATTGTTGAAAT
>CACXXW010000183.1 GCA_902771635.1 uncultured Bacteroidia bacterium
CACCGTCTTCGTCGTCTCGGTAGGAGTCGAAGGCGTGTCGGGTGTTGGTTGCGGATTGTCTTTCTTGCAGCCCGTGAACATCATGCCACCGATAAGCAGGGTGGCGAGCAAGAATGTTAATTTCTTCATTTGTTTGATTTTTGTTGATTGAACATAATTAATTAAAGTGTTCATAAGTAACGCCTTACCCATCAATTAATGGATAAAGTGTAGTTAAATTCTAACATTTGGGGATTTGTGGCAAAGTATTCGAGGAAATCCTCTTTGTCTTCAAAATACTTTCCCGTAGCAGGTTTCGTTTGATTCTCTGGACTTTGTTCGATGGAAGCAAGCGTACCGAAAAACACGGGAGTAGGAATTTCGCTTTCATTGTAGGTAACCTTACCTTTCAGTTGGGCCTCAAAAGGAGTCTTCACGCTGATTTCTTTGGTCCAAGGCAATGTTGCGTCAGTAACTTCGACCATTTTCCCGTCAGCATCCTTATAGGAGAAAGTATAATGGAAGCATGGGGAAATCGTGTGTGTAGTCAACGCACCTGTAACATCGTTCATAGTTTGGAAAGTATTGTTTACCTTATAGACAAACGTCTTCGTCGTCTCGGTAGGAGTCGAAGGCGTGTCAGGTGTTTGCGGATTGTCTTTCTTGCAGCCCGTGAACATCATGCCACCAATAAGCAGGGTGACGAGCAAAAATGATAATTTCTTCATTTTTTAGTAATTTTTAAGTAGGTTAATTAAAGAAATATGATTTAGAATACTACTCAACTCTACCGCTGAGGCTGAAACTCACCGCATCAGGATTTTGCGAAATGTATTGCAAAAAACCAGCCTTCGTAGTGGATGCAATATTATCCCCCTCTCCATTGGCAATCGGCTTATTTCCAGAAACGATACTTGTAATTTGTCCAAAAGCCACTTGATCGGGAAGTTCTTCCTCTTTATAGGTGTATTTTCCTTCCATTTTGGCATCGAAAGGCAGCTTCACCGTGAGTTCGGGTGAAGTCCAAGGCAAGGTGACATCATTCACTGTAACACTGTTGCCATCAGCACCAACATAAGTGATGGTGTACTTGAAACAATCGGAAGTGACAAAAGGAAGCGTGGTCATCTTGTTGTCAACCTTGTAGGTCACCTTGGCGGTTGTAGGCGTAGGTGTAGGATCTGGAGTTGGTTTCGGATCATCTTTTTTGCAGCCCGTGAGCATCATACCACCGATAAGCAGGGTGGCGAGCAAAAACGTTACTTTTTTCATTTGCTAAATAAAGTTTGGTTTGTTAAACGTTAATTAAAAGAGGCACAAAGGTAATCAAATAGACAGCGCGAAAGGTACTCCAACTTTGGAAAACGGCAAAAAAGCGGACTTTCTGCGCAAAATCGGGTTTTCTGCGCAAAAAAAGCCATCAAAACGAAGGACAGGAACTATTTGTTTTCCCAAAAATCCGCACCCTTTGCACCGATTTCCTTCGGATCAAAGACGGGTTCCTTGCCTTCCTTCTTCTGCCGCTCGTAGGATTTCAGGGCCTTAAAAGCTTTGGGTGAGAGGAGCAGGATAGCGATAATATTCACCCAGGCCATGGTGCCCACACCGATATCACCGAGGTCCCACATCGCACGTGCCTCATGCAATGAGCCGAAGAACACCATGCCCACCACACCAAGACGCAGCACCCAAATCAGGACATGCTCCTTACGGCCTTTGCCGAAGAGATAGACAAGATTCGTCTCGGCATAGTAATAATACGCCATGATGGTGGTGAAGGCAAAGAAAAACAAGGCAAACGAAACGATGATGCCGCCCCAATTGGCACCCAACAGCGTCCCTAAAGCGGCGGAGGTATAACTCACATCAGGCGCACCCAGTTCCACACCCTCGGCTGTCACAAGGAGATTGCCCGAAGCATCAAATACATTATAGGTCTTGCAGGCCAAAATCATCACGGCAGTGGCAGTACACACCAACAAGGTGTCGATATACACCGAAAACGCCTGCACCAGTCCCTGCTTGACGGGATGCGAGACCTTAGCCGCGCCCGCAACGATGGCACCCGTGCCCTGCCCCGCTTCATTGGAATAGATGCCGCGCTTCACGCCCCAAGCGATGGTGCTGCCTAAGATGCCTCCCAAAGCCTCTTTCATGCCAAAAGCACTACGGAGCATGTCCATGAAGACCGAAGGCACCTCGCGGATATGGAAGCCCAGCACGACAAGTGAGAGCAAGACATACAAGACAGCCATGAACGGCGCCACGATCTGCGCCACATTGGCAATACGCTTCACACCACCCATCACCACTAAACCGATGAGCAAAGCCACGATGGCACCCGCCCAAGCCGGGCTGATGTGGAAAGTGTTGGCAAACGAAATGGCGATACCATTGGACTGCACCGGTGGCAGAAACAGGCCGCAAGCCAACACCGCGATGACGGCAAAGGCTACCGCAAGCCATTTGCTATGCAAACCCTTCTCGATGTAATAGGCCGGACCACCACGGAACTGACCTTTGTGCTCTTCCTTATAGATTTGCGCCAAAGTAGCCTCAGAGAAGGCCGAACCCGCGCCCAAAAAAGCGATAATCCACATCCAGACAATGGCACCTGGACCACCGTAACCGATGGCCGTTGCCACACCCACGATGTTGCCTGTGCCAACACGTCCCGAGAGCGCCATCGAAAATGCCTGAAACGAGGTGATGCCCGTCTTCTGGCTCTTGTCTGTTGAGAAGAGTAGCCGTGCCATCTCACGCAGACGGCGCACCTGCACGAAGCGCGTGCCGATGGAGAAATAGAGTCCCGCCAAGAGGCAGATGGCCACTAACGCCGGACTCCATACCCATCCGCTAATTGTTTGTATGATTTGTTCCATAGTAACAAGTCTATATTCTAGAACACCGCAGCGACGCGACGAATCTGTTTCAGTTTCTCCATAAACGATTCGTTGCGCTCGGCCATTTGCATATCATATTCGTTTTGCATAGCCAACAGCGGCGCTGCGTCCACGCCTAAAGCCGCTTCCATCATCAAGGCCAACTCGATATTAAGGGCTCGCTTTCCATTCAACACCTCATTGAGGACAGAATAAGAAATGCCCATCTCTCTGGCCAAGCTGCGCTGCGAGATACCACGATATTCAAGTTCATCCTTCAGCACCTCTCCAGGATGCGTAGGTTGATAGGATCTCAAGTTGTTTGCTATCATCTTAGGATCAACTCCTTCAAGTGTAGTCATATTCTGTTCCTCCTTTTATTTGTAATGGTTTGACAAATCTGTGATGTTACATATCGTTGCTATTTGTTTGCCCACCTCCATGCCCTCTATAAACTCAATACGGTATTGGTCATTGACTCGAACAGAAGACTTCCCTTCCTTATCGCCATGCAATTTCTCATAATGCAGTGAGCCGAACTTTGTAAGGACATAAAGCTCTTGAAGGTATGTCTCTTCAAATGTAACTATCATTGCGCTGCAAAAATACACAAAAGTTTTAATGTTCGCAAATTTGGGAACATTTTGCAATAAAAACCTTAGGGATTACAACGCTTTTTTCTAGACTGCCCGATATGCAATGTCGGGTTTTTATAAATATGAATAGGACGGCTTCGGCAGCCATAGATTGACTACGTCGAATCTTCGATTTCCATGCCATCTCACAAAGCCACCGCAGGAATGACATGCCTGCCGAAGCTTGCTCTTAACTTATTTACCTCGTCAAGCAAGCATCCAGGTCCTTCACCAAGGCATCCTTGTCAAGATGCTGACCGATGAAGACAAGTTTCTGCATGCGGTCGCCGTAGGTGTCATCCCAATCGCGGCGAAGGGTGGGCTCGCGATCCATCATCATGGCTAGCTCGTTGGCGGGCATGGTGGCAAACCACAGGCCAGCGTCGCGCAACTGCACTTGCTTGCCTGCCTGCTCGAAGATGTAGCAGTTGTCCATCTCGTTCTTGAAGTAGCAGATGCCCTTCACACGAATGACATTTTTCGGCATCTTGCGCGCCACAAACTCATCGAAACGCGCCATATTGAACGGCTCACGACGGTAATA
>CACXXW010000184.1 GCA_902771635.1 uncultured Bacteroidia bacterium
ATACGATTACGCCCACTACACAAAGTATTATACCACCAGCGAGAATATGGACGTCAAGTTGAGCTTCACTGTCCACACCTCAGGCGGCGACCAATTGACACAGGTAATACACTACCGCGTAAAAGGCAACGTGCTGCTCGTTCCTTACGAGAACATCATCCTTTACTCAGGAGAACAGTCCACAAAACCCAATGGCCTTTCACTTGAATGGGTAAACCCGATTATCGCGCAGACTGCAGATTCCACCACAGTCGACATTTATGACTATCGGCCCGTAGACGCCACTCCTGGCGTGCTTTCGCATGAATGGAGAAGCCGCACCGATATCAAATTTGTCAGATACAACGACTTCAATTTCCCTGCTGCTACCGTAAAATACCTCCAAGACTCGTATTTGGCTGGCAACAAGTACAGTTCCCTTGGCAACATTAGCACTGGCGACATCATTCTGGTAGGCAGAGACAACAATGCCATAGGCGTGTTCCAAATCCAAGCCATCCACGATGAAGAAGGCTTTGAAAACGACCGATACGAACTGACCTTCAAGAAAAAGTAATTATTCCTATACTTAAAGACAAAATCCGCCTCATTCGGGGCGGATTTATTGTTTTCATTCCATCCTCACTCGCCGCAAATCCAACAAATTCGTCGGATTACTGCCCATGTCTTTCACGCGCTTGTTCACAAAACGCAGCACCTCATCGTAGAAAAGCACCACAACTGGGGCATCCCTCATCATCAGGCTGTCCATCTCGGTGTAATATTGGGCTCGCTGTTCCAAGTCGTTGCAAAGCAAGGCTTTGTCATACAATTTGTCGTACTTGGGATTGGTATAATGGGTGTAATTGGGTCCGGCAGGACAGTGATTCGATGTCGTGAACAGTGAAAGATAGTTCTCTCCATCGGGATAGTCGGCCACCCACGAGGAGCGGAAGAAAGGCAAACTGCAGTTGGAGCGCATACTACGCATCGTAGCTGGTGGCATCACTTCCATCTTGCACTGCAAACCGATTTGTTCCACTTGGCTTTGCACAAACTTTCCGATGTCGGCATAGTCGGCCACGGTGGAGAGTTGCAGCAGGTAGCCTTCCAAATGATTCTCCGCCACAAGGCGTTGCGCCCGTTTCAAGTCGTAGCCATAGCCGATGGTGCTGCTGTGCCCTGGCAGACCCACAGGAATCATTCCGCCAGTTCCAGGCTCTCCGATACCATTTCGCAGATAACGCAGCATTTTCTCGCGGTCAATACAAAGGCTGACCGCCTGACGCAAGGCACGGGCACGGTCGGAACCAAGCGGGTCATTGGGGTCGATGAAGAACGAGAAATACTCCGTGTTCAGATAAGGCTCAGTGATCAGCTCTATCTTGTCTTCATACTTCTTGCGCAAGTTGCCATCGTAGGTTAGCAATTCATCCTTATAGCGTGCATCAATGCCCGACATGAAATCGAACTTTCCTTTGATAAACTCCAGAAAGGCCACCTGCTTGTCGATGAGGAAGCTGACGGAGACAGCATCGATGTAAGGCAGTCTCTCCCCTGCTGCGTCACACTCGAAATAGTTGGGATTCTTGCGGAAAACAAGTTTCACGCCCTCTATCACCATAATACTCAACGGCTTCATGCGGCACCACTGAAGCGTAGGTCATGGACAAAATGCCCAAAAATGGCGGAAAAGGCTTGGAAAGTTCAATTTGGAAAGTGGTGTCATCCAAAGCGGTGAAGGCATATTGCTCATCATCATGCTTGACCGATGAGAAAATCCACAGACCTGGAAAGTGGTGTCATCCAAAGCGGTGAAGGCATATTGCTCATCATCATGCTTGACCGATGAGAAAATCCACAGACCTGGTGAGTTCAGACTCTTGTCGACCACGCGGTTGAAGGAATAGACAAAGTCTTTAGCGGTTACAAATCGAGTAGTCGGCGTTTCGACAGGCTCAACGACCTTAGCTTCTTCGTGTTGTGAAGGTCCCTGAGCTCGTCGAAGGGCCGACTGATAAAAGCAAGTGTCCTCATGAAACTGCACATCATCGCGCAGATGGAATGTGTAACGCAAACCATCCTCGCTAATATCCCACGACTTGGCCACCATCGGGACCAGATTCATCTTGTCATCGAAGGCCACGAGGCTATTGAATACTTGGTTGCAAGCCCAAATGTGTGGCAAGTCCTTGGCATAAATCGGGTCGAGGGTAAGGATGCCGGCGGATTCATTGTACTTAAAGATGGCGAGGTTTTCGTCATCACCTTGTCGCCGGCCGCATCCTGCAGCCAGCACAAGCAACAAAACCAATCCCAGCAACCTTCTTCTCATTTTCACTTCACCTTAAAACCGATCACCTCGGGATGCAAGTTGTTCAGATACTTGTTGTAATCCAAGTCGTTCTTATCCTGTTCCTTTTCCAAAGCCAAGTCGAGCACCTCCATCATGTTCTCCACATAGTGGAAGTTCAGTCCTTCGATGTAGTCTTCCTTGATATCCTTGATGTCATGCTCATTGTCGATGGAAAGGATAAGGTCGGTGACGCCATTGCGCTTGGCGGCCAGCATCTTCTCCTTCACACCGCCCACGGGCAAAACTCTTCCACGCAGTGTGATTTCACCCGTCATAGCCAACTGGCTCTTCACCTTACGTTGCGTGAAAGCAGAAGTCAGAGCAGTGAGCATGGTGATACCTGCCGAGGGACCATCCTTTGGCGTGGCGCCTTCTGGAATGTGGACATGAACATTCCATGCCTCAAACACATCGGGATTTATGTTGAGCTGTGAAGCGTGTGCCTTGATGAATTCGTAGGCGATGGTTGCGGATTCCTTCATCACCTCACCGAGGTTGCCCGTTAGCGAAAGATGTCCGCCTCCACGGCTCAAACTGACCTCAATGGACAGAATCTCGCCGCCCACTTGCGTCCAAGCCAAACCCGTGGCCACACCCGGCATGGTGTGCTTCACTTCGTCCTCATCGTGATGCATTGGAACGCCGAGCACTTTCCGTATATCGTCTATCGTGATTTTCTTGTCGAACTGCTCCTCGGTGACAACCTGCTTGGCGCGGAAACGCATCATATCACCGATGCGTCGCTCCAGGTTACGCACGCCTGCCTCACGGGTGTAGTCGTCGATGATGTGCATCACAATGTCCTTCGGGAAGGTGATTTGCTTATTGTCGAGGCCGTGCTCCTTCATCTGCTTGGGGATGAGGTGACGTTTGGCAATTTCGTATTTCTCTTCACGCAGGTAGCCGCTCAAGTCGATGATTTCCATACGGTCGCGCAAGGCAGGATGAATGGTCGCGAGGTTGTTGGCCGTGGCGATGAAGAGAATCTTCGAGAGGTCGTAGTCCAACTCGATGAAGTTGTCGTAGAAGGTGTTGTTCTGCTCGGGGTCAAGGATTTCGAGTAAGGCAGCTTGAGGGTCGCCATTGATGTTGTTGCCGCTCACCTTGTCAATTTCATCAAGGACAAAGACGGGGTTGCCCGACTTCACCTTGCGCAGGTTTTGGATGATTCGGCCTGGCATTGCGCCAATGTATGTCTTTCTATGGCCGCGCAACTCTGACTCATCACGCACGCCGCCCAATGACATTCTGACATATTTGCGGTTCAAAGCGCGGGCGATGGATTTGCCCAATGAGGTCTTACCCACACCAGGAGGTCCAACAAGACACAAGATGGGTGATTTCATGTCGTTGCGCAACTTCAGCACAGCAAGATGCTCCACGATACGGTCTTTCACCTTGTCCAAGCCATAGTGGTCGGCATCAAGAATGCGCTGGGCGCGTTTCAGGTCAAAGTTGTCCTTGGTGTATTCCTCCCAAGGCAGGTCAACGAGGTATTGCAAATAGTTCAGCTGGATGCCGTATTCCGCCGCCTGCGGATGCGTGCGCTCCAACTTCTTCAATTCCCTATCGAAGACCTCTGCCACTTCCTTCGACCATTTCTTCTTCGCCGCCTTCTCCGTCAACTCCTTGACATCCTGCTCGTTGGGAGTACCGCCCAATTCCTCTTGAATGGTACGCAGTTGTTGGTTAAGATAATACTCGCGCTGCTGCTTGTCCATATCGACGCGCACCTTGCTCTGTATCTGTTGCTTCAGTTCCATCATTTGCTGCTCATCGGTCAGCACAGCCAGGAGGTCAGTTGCCATCTGGTTGAGGTTGCGCGACTCCAAGAGCCCTTGTCTGACGGGCATATCGGTCTCCACATTGCTGGCCACGAAGTTCAGGAGGAACACAGGGTCATCTATGTTTTTGATGGCAAAGCCAGCCTCCTGCGACAGGTTACGCGAACGGGCAATGACCTGAATAGCCAACTCCCTGACCGACTGAATCAAAGCATTGAATTTCTTGGTATTGGGAACGTCTACCGATGCTGCATAGGGCATCACTGTAGCTTTGAGATAAGGCTCGGTCTGCGTTGCCTCAACCACCTCAAAACGACGTTTGCCTTGGATGATAACGGTGACGTTGCCGTCGGGCATCTCGAAGGTCTTGAGAATTTGGGCCGAGGTACCCACCTTATACAAGTCATCAAGTAACGGCTCCTCCACATTCGACTCTTTCTGAGCAATGACACCGATGGACTTGCGCTTGCGGTTGTATTCTTTCACCAACTGAATGGACTTGTCGCGACCCACAGTGATGGGAATCACCACGCCAGGATAGAGCACCGAGTTGCGCAAAGGCAAAATTGGCAACTCCTCCGGAACCTCCTCATCTTGACCGAGTTGGCCTTCAATCGTCAACACGGGAATAAACTCAGCATCAGAGTCCATCATATCTGAAAACAATTCTGTATCTAACTTTATACTCATATAGCTTAAATTCAAGATCAAACTACTACAATTTGGTGCGAGACTTTGGACTTTTTTGACAATGACCAATGACTATGACAATGACAGCTTCCACTAAGATTGATGATTTATAGCTTATGTAAAAGTTGTCATAGTCATTGTCACAAGTCATAGTCCAAATTGTCTCGTGTCCATAATGTAACTAATCTCCTCATTAAAATCGATTCATATGGGCGACAAAATGTCAGTCTGCCGCCGTTTCACACCTTATTATATATGTGGCGCAAAGATACGACAATAATAATGCCAAGGCAAAAAAAAAGCCCTCGCGACTGGCAAGAGCTTCATTC
>CACXXW010000185.1 GCA_902771635.1 uncultured Bacteroidia bacterium
ACCGACTCCAGCTTGCCATTGGGATAATAGTTCTTCTGGCATTTCTTTGAGCCATCATCGTTGTACTCGTACTTGCGGATTCGGGTCACCTTGTCGCGGTCGTTGTATTCGATTTCGCGCACCACCTTGGCCGTGATGTCGCTGTTTTGGGGATACTCGAACACGATGCGCCACTTCTGGCCATAGCTGGCATACTCGATTTCCTCAATCTTACGGCCCATCTCGTCGTAAGTGGTCACGCGGTCAAGGAAAGCGCGTTTGTCGCCAGCCGCCGTATTCCACTCCTTCAACACCATGCCTTTGCGGTTCTCGCGTTTCTGGATGGTGCTCTCCGAGACCGACTGTGCCATGACGCCAAAAGCGCAGGCGCAAAATACCAATAAAAACAATAGTTTCTTCATATTCAGTAGATGATTTGGGGTTCTTTTAAATCGGCCCTTCGACCCTTCGAGTGGCCTCAGGGACCACGGGCTCAGGGACCTTTGCTTTTACTGAAGTCGAGGGTGCCTAAGCCTATCGTAGGCCCCGCCTGTTACACGTTGATAATCACTTCAAATTGTTCCTCAATCTCGTAGATTTGCCCCGCTTCCTCAACATTGACGGTCTGGAAGACAAAATCGGGGATTTCTGTGGTAATATCATCGGAAGCCGTAAACACCTCATATTCGCCGGGTTGCAGCTTCTGGAAAGCAAAATAGCCATCGGGGCCCACACGGGTGTCATCAAAGGGAATATCCTCGCCTACCCTGCGGATATAGACACGATGCTCGCAAGCCCAAGCCTCGCCACGGTAACTGCCGTTGTGGTAATAGGTGGCATGTACGCGACCCTTTACAATGGAAGTGCCGTAAGCCTTGCCATCGTGGATGTAGAGTGTTGGCACATTCATCACCGCACCATGTTGCAGGTTGACCGACTCGTAAACGGCTACCTTTTCGCCGGAGGGCAAAGTGGAATAGGCAAACACGGTATAATCGCCAGGACGCAGATATTCAAACTGATACATACCATCGGCACCTGTTTCAACGTCATTGCCAAAATACACCTCATTGCCATAGATGATGAATACATCCGTTTTGGCGGCAGCCATGGTATCGGGGGTCAAAGTATAGTCGTCATCGGGATGATGCACCAATTTCACATAGCCTTGCAACGTTCCCGTGCCACCCTCGCCTGGACCTTTATTACAAGATGGCAAAATCAAGGCCAATGCAAGAAGCGTCATCAAAATCCTTGTCATTCTATTCATTTCATTTAAAAAATTGAGGCACAAAAATATGCATTTTTAGTTTAATACCTAGATTATCATTCAATTATCATACCAATTGCCATAAAAAACTTGAAAACTGTCAAATATTGGCGCAGACCTTCTTCAACACGCCCACGAAAGTGTTCAGGTCATCCTCCGAAATGCCGTCGAGGGCTTTGTTCATCGTGTCGATGGCCAACTGTTTTGTGGAATCTTTCAACGCCATGCCTTCCTCGGTAAGCATGATGTTGTTCACACGGCGGTCTTCTTTGGCCACCGAACGGGTGACAAGACCTTTCTTCTCAAGGTTGTCAATGAACTGGGTGACCGAGTTTTTGTCCTTCTGGATAATGAAGGCAATGGCCTGTTGGGTAAGCGTGCCCTCATTCCATAGCGCGTCCATAACAAGGTACTGTTCGCCCGTCAGGTTGACGCTATTTTTCTTGAATGCTTCAGCAATGTACTTTTTGAGCTTGCAATTGACGATGTTGATGTAAACACCGACTTGTTTCACGAGTATCATATTATCATATTTTTGGGATTATCTTGCTTTATGAAAATGCAAAGATAGGGAAATTATTTAGATGAGGCAAAAGAATACATAAAAAGACTACCAAAAACCGAACCGTCATTACGGGCTTGACCCGCAATCTCCCAAACGAAAGGGTGTCGACTTCGCATTTGGGAGATGGCGGATGTTCCTCCGCCATGAGGGTTTAAGGTTTCGGGTAGTCCTTCCCTGTTGATTGTATCGCTTTACTCGATACGCATATTCGGGACTTCGGTGCCGTCGTAATAGCCCTTGTCGAGTTTCTGACGCACCTCGGCGAAGGCGTTCAGCGTGTAGTTGACGTCATCCATGGTGTGAGCCGCCGTCGGGATGATGCGGAAGATAATCATGCCCTTGGGGATGACGGGATAAGTGATGACCGAGCAGAAGATGCGGTAGTTCTCGCGCAAGTCCATGGCGATGTTGGTGGCTTGCACCACGTCGCCCAGCACATGCACCGGTGTCACGCAAGCCTCGGCGGGACCGATGTCGAAGCCCAGGTCACGGAAGCCCTTCTGCAAGGCGCGGGTCACCTTCCACAGATAACGCAGGTATTCAATCACATACTTCGGTCCAGCCACAAAGCCACCGATGATGGCCATAGCTTTGGCATAAGCACCAATGTAAATGTCGATGTCATCCATCACATTGAAGTGTTCTGACGTACCGCGACCTGTTGGGCCCATCACGCCGAAACCGTGGGCGTCATCAATGAGGATACGGAAGCTGTACTTTTTCTTCAAGGCCACGATGCCGGCGAGATCGCCCAAAGCACCCGTCATTCCATACACGCCCTCGGTGATGACAAGGATGCCGCCACCTGTCTTGGCCACCACCTCAGTGGCAACCTTCAGCTTCTTCTCCAGGTCTTCCATATTGTTGTGGCGGTACTTGTACTTGTTGCCAATATGCAGACGGATGCCATCCAAGAGGCAGGCATGAGCTTCGTTGTCATAGACAATGACATCATGGGGGCTGGTCAATGTGTCGATGGTCGACACGATGCCTTGGTAACCGAAGTTGAACAGATAGGCGGCTTCTTTCTTCTCGAAGTCGGCCAACTCATGTTCGAAATGCTCGTGCATACGGGTGTGCCCCGTCATCATACGGGCACCCATGGGAGCGGCGAGGCCGTATTTGGCGGCGGCTTCGGCATCCACACGACGAATTTCAGGGTGGTTAGCCAGACCCAAATAGTTGTTCAAACTCCAGCAGAGTACCTCCCTGCCGTTGAAGGTCATGCGAGGTCCAAGTTCGCCTTCCAGACGCGGGAATGCGAAATAACCGTCAGCGCGTTCGCGGTATTGCCCAATCGGGCCACCGGAATCCTTTGATATTCTTTCGAAAATGTCCATTGAGATATGTTTAATTGTTGATTGTTTAATTGTTGATTGTTGTAGAGACGCAAAATTTTGCGTCTCTACCATTTTTGATTATTGGCCACAAAATTAGTAAATATATTGATTATCCCAACATGAAGGATTTATTTTTATCTTTGCAGCGCAGAAAAGGAGATTTCCTTCGGGAATGGAAAGGGGGCAATGTTTAACAAGCGGCGGCTAGATTCAGTTGACTAATCGAAAACGCCACAGGCCGCCGCAGGAAAACAACAACAGACTCCATTCCCGAGGGGAAACTGAAGAGCATTATTGTTATGTTACAACTCAAAAACAAAACCGCCCTCATCACCGGAGGCGGCACAGGCATCGGGCAGAGCATCGCGCTGCATCTCGCGCAGGAAGGCTGTCACCTCGTGCTGACTGGCTTGGGTATCGATGACCTCAACAAGACCAAGGAGATGTGCGAGCAATACGGTGTGAAAGCCTTTGCCACCGAGACCCAACTCGATGACTATGCTTCCATCGACCGCCTATACGACTATGTGATAGAAAAAGGTCTGAGCATCGACCTCTTCGTGCTCAACGCAGGCATCTCGCAACGCGAGAAGGCCTTAGACACCGACATTAGTGTTGATGAAAAGATCCTAAAAATCGACTTCCTCAGCGGCGTCTACCTGGTGAAAAAGTTCAAGGAGATGATTCTCGCCAAGGAGCATGTGCAGTTCAGCGTGACCACTTCCCTATCGGGCTTGTTCGGCTTTCCGCTGCGCTCGGCCTATTGCGCCGCCAAGCATGCCTTGTTCGGCTTCTACGAGTCACTGGAGCTGGAATACGACAACATCAACGTCACCTTCCTTATCCCCGGGCGCATCAACACGCAAATTAGCAAAAGCGCCCTTCACGGCGACGGCACCGCCCACGCCAAAATGGACGCCGGACAAGCCAACGGCCTCAGTGTAGAGAAATGTGGCGCTATCGCCGTGCGCGCCATCAAACGGCAGAAGCACCGCAAACTCATCGGGCGTACTGAGCTGCTGATGGCGCATATCCATAAATATTGCTTACCTTTGTATTATAAACTATCGAGAAATATATCGGCAACATAAATAAGTACGGCCCTTCGACGGGCTCAGGGACCTGCATAAGCTAAGGTCGTTGGGCCTGTCGAAATCGAAGATTCAATGAAATTAAACGCCGACACAAACAAAAACCATCATGAAAGAAAAAGTAATCTGCGGCATACAGCAAGTGGGCATCGGAGTCAACGACTTCGTGGAGGCCTGGAAATGGTATTACGACAACTTCGGCTTCGAGATCAAGATTGTCGATGATGAAGGCGTGGCAGAGCGCATGCTTCCCTACACGGGCGGCAAGCCCCAGCCCCGTCGCTCGGGCATCGCCGTCAACATTCGAGGCGGCGGCGGCTTCGAAATCTGGCAGCCTAAAGGACGTGAACTCAACTACCTGAAAGAGCCCGTCAAACTCGGCGATTTAGGCATCCTCATCGCCAAGGTGAAGGCCCCTAACATCGAAACGGCCTACAACACCTTTATTAATAAAGGCCTCGATGTCATCAGCGAGATTCTGACCTCTCCCACGGGCCAAAAGGAATTCTTCATGAAAGACCCTTACGGCAACCTCTTCCAACTGGAGCAGGATGACTACGTCTTCATCGACGAGAAGAAGACCACGGGCGGTGCCAACGGTGCCAGCATCGGCGTCAGCGACATTGAGCGTTCCCTCCCCTTTTATACACAGTTGCTGGAATACGACAAGGTAGTCTTTGACCAGACGGGCGTGTTTGAGGACCTAAAATGCCTCCCCGGCGGCGAAGGCACACTACGCCGTGTCATCCTCGAACGCAGCAAGCCCATCGAAGGGCCTTTATGCCGTATCATGGGCACATCGCATCTTGAATTGATTCAAAGCGTTGAAGCTCCAGGCAAGAAACTTTACGAAGGCCGATATTGGGGCGACCCCGGCTTCATCCACCTCTGCTTCGACGTGCGCAACATGAACGCTGTGCAAGAGGAAGCCGAGCTTATGGGTCATCCCTTTGTTTGCGACAGCGGCGTAGACTTCGACATGGGCGACGCCAACGGCCACTTCACCTATGTGGAAGACCCCGACGGCACCCTCATCGAGTTCGTCGAGACCTTCAAAATCCCGATTGCGAAGAAATTCGGCCTTTATCTCAACCTCGCCAAGAAAGATGACCACAAACCCTTGGGCATCCTCAAGTTACTACGGTTCGCGAAAGTCAAGCGAGAGAGCATTA
Organism: uncultured Bacteroidia bacterium; assembly: GCA_902771635.1. Lineage (GTDB taxonomy): Bacteria > Bacteroidota > Bacteroidia > Bacteroidales > F082 > Limimorpha. Next base: position 5,418 of record CACXXW010000185.1, read on the forward strand.
AATAACAACAAAACAGCCGGCTCATCGAGTCGGCTGTTTTTGTTGATTCAGATTTCAACAATCGTCGCCCACATAGACGGCAGCACCTGTGGCTAAGTCGAGGATGTAGGTATAACCCTTTTCCTTACCCACCGTGTTGATGGCATTTTGGATCTTGTCGAGCATGGGCTTCAGCAACTCGGCACGTTTGGCTTCGAATTCATTCTCTGCATTGACTTGGAACTGCTGGATGCGGGTCTGAAGGTCAACGATTTCCTTCTCCTTCGACTGTTTCACCAAATTCGACATGGTAGCCTGGTTGGCTTCGTAATCCTGCATCTTGGTCTGGTATTCCTTTGCCATAGCCTGCAGTTGGTTCTGCAATTCATCATAGTACTTCTCCAAGTTTTTCTCAGCCTTGGCCTTGTCGGGCATGGCATCGAGAACTTCTGCCGTATTGACGTGTGCAATCTTCACTTGGGCATTCGCCACGCCACTCATCATAAAGAGCGCCACGCCCAAAAACAAAACTTTGAATACTCTTTTCATTTTATTGACTTTTAATGATTTATCTATTTATTAGTTTGTCTAACGAGCCGCAAAGATACAAAAAAACT
>CACXXW010000186.1 GCA_902771635.1 uncultured Bacteroidia bacterium
ATCGAGACCATGTATATCCCGAAGGATATGATCGGTGCCGTCATCGGCCCTGGTGGCAAGGTCATCCAAGAGATGCAAAAGCAGACCAACACCGTCATCGTCATCACCGAGGACGAGCAGAAGGGTATCGTGGAAATCGCTTCACAGAACAAGGAAGACATCGAAGCCTGCAAGGCCAAGATCAAGGCCATCGTGCAAGTGCCCGAGGTTGGCGAAGTCTACCACGGCAAGATCGTTTCCATCATGGCCTTTGGTGCCTTCGTGGAAATCATCCCCAACAAGGACGGTCTGCTCCACATCTCCGAAATCGACTGGAAGCGTTATGAGAGCATGGAAGAGACTGGCCTGAAGGAAGGCGACGAGATCGATGTGAAGCTGGTCGAAATCGATGAGAAGACTGGCAAACTGCGTCTGTCGCACCGTGCCCTCCTCCCCAAGCCGGAAGGCTATGAGGAGAAGAAGGGCGGCAACGGCCCGCGTCCCGGTGGTCCGCGTCCTGGTGGTGGCAACCACGGCAATGGTGGTCATGGTAATGGCAACCATGGTGGTGGCAACCGCAACGGTGGCGGTCATGGCAATGGCGGCAACGGCGGTCCCCACAGAAAGTAAAAACCCACTAGAGGTTCTGGCGGATTTGCAAATCCGCTCGAATGACAAAGAAAACTTATTCAAAGAACTAAATAAACTTAAATGAGGCAGTTAAAGATTACGAAGCAGGTGACGAACCGCGAGACCGCGTCTCTCGACAAGTACCTGCAAGAGATTGGTAAGGTTGAGCTGATTTCGGCTGAAGAAGAAGTTGAATTGGCCCAGCGTATCAAGCAAGGCGACAAGATCGCATTGGAAAAACTCACCAAGGCCAACTTGCGTTTTGTAGTCTCCGTAGCAAAACAGTATCAGAACCAAGGCCTCAGTCTTCCCGACTTAATCAACGAAGGCAACTTGGGACTGATCAAAGCCGCACAACGTTTCGACGAAACCAGAGGTTTCAAGTTCATCTCCTACGCCGTGTGGTGGATTCGTCAATCCATCCTACAGGCTTTGGCCGAGCAATCGCGTATTGTCCGTCTCCCCTTGAACAAGATCGGTTCCATCAACAAAATCAACAAAACTTACGCTAAGTTAGAGCAAGAGTTTGAGCGTGAACCCAATGCAGAGGAGATTGCCGAGGTGCTGGAAATCACGGAAGCCGAGGTGAAAGAGTCGATGAAGAACGCCGGACGCCACATCTCGATGGACGCACCGCTCGTGCAGGATGAAGACAACACCATGTACGACGTGCTGAAGAGCGAGGAGGCCCCGACGCCTGAGACCGAGCTTCTGTATGAGTCGTTGCGCAAAGAAATTGACCGAGCCATCTCCACCCTGACGCAAAGGGAGCAGGACGTCGTCCGCCTGTATTTCGGGCTGAACGGCAGCCACCCGATGACCCTCGAGGAGATCGGTGAGAAATTCGACCTGACGCGCGAGCGCGTGCGCCAGATCAAGGAAAAGGCCATGCAAGATCCTTAAGAGTTATCTCGGTTAAACGCAAAAAAGCCTCTCAAGTTTTTGAGGGGCTTTTTTGATTAGACAATCTCGTCATTCCATAGTGCCTTGAAGAAGTCGGTTACGTAATACAAATCGATATCTCCGCTGCGACGGCTGATTCTGTCGCGTGACACAAGTATCTGCTTCACATTAGGATGTTCCTTGGCAAATTCGACAAGACCTTTCTTGTGATTAGTTTGAATCGAGTCGGCCGATTTGATTTCGATAGCCACTCGAGCATCACCGATGACGGCATCCACCTCTATGTCATCGTACGTGTGCCAATACGTCAGCTTTTCTTCGATGCCTTTATAGCCAAGATAAGCCACAATCTCCTGCATTACAAGATGCTCAAAAGCGTGTCCATATTCGGGTGTCTTGGGTGCAAGATGGTGGCGCCCGGTCAAATAGTTGGCAATGCCCACGTCAAAGAAGAAAAATCTTGATGACTTGGAGAGTTTGCGTTTGATGACTTTCCTATAAGCGGGCACTTCAAAGCCGAGTAATGTGTCACATAGTATCTGGTAATAGGCCTTGACCGTGTTGGCCGATACGCCACAATCGGTAGCCACGTTTTCATAATTGAGCATTTCACCATTAGAGATGGCAGCCACTTCCAGGAAACGGATAAAATCATCCACTTTTTGCACTGCCGCTTCCTCTATGATTTCTTCCTTCAGATAGAGTTCGATATAAGATTTAAGACGGTTGCGTGCATTCGCGACCATGTAATGTCTAGGAATCATGCCGTTTTGTATGGCTCGATCCAAATCAAAATCCGGAATCTCTGCACTAACTAAAGGGAACAGCGTCTCGGGAATGGCTCTTCCTCCAAGGTTGTTGGCGCCGCTCTTTTTCAACTTGCGAGCGCTGGAACCGCTGAGGATGAAGAAAAGGCCTTTGTTCACCATCAGCCAGTGGACTTCGTCCAATAGGTCGGGCACTTTCTGGATTTCGTCTACGATGACCAAGGTCTCTGGAGCATGGCGAAGCAAACTTTCGCGAAACTCTTCTGGATGCTGATGATAACGATTTTTCAATTCGGAATTCAAAAGGTCTATGTAAACGGCCTTTGGAAAGCGTTCTTTCAACAGGGTGGACTTGCCCACTTGACGGCCTCCGAACAAGAACATTGCCTCATCCAGCCGATTCTCTATGTCAAATATCCTATGGTACATAATTGATATAATTTCCGCAACATGATTGCGGATATTCTTAAAAAATCCGCAACGACGCTGCAAAAATAGTAAAGTTTATTTGAACAGCAATTCCAAATATGAAAAATTTGAAATCGCAAATCATCCAGCCTATGATAGAGAGCCATCCCCATTTTCACCATTCCCCTACCCTAATATGAAATGTCTTTGAACCTCGCTCTATATCAATGGAAAAGCTGATGTCGTCCTGGTCTGATTCGCCTTTCGGGGCTTCTAGTCCGTTGCCCCAGATGGCGCTAAATGATCTGATTACACTTTCATTGCTTGTATCTTACGGCCTTCACTTCTTCCATGATTTCCTCTTCGCTGATAGAAGGATTACTTGGACGACTTTTCACAAAACGTTCAAGCCCTTGTACCCCTGCTGTATTCACCATATTCTTTTGAGTTTTTCAATTTCAACTGCAAAAACACACAAATTCTTAAACACAGCCACTTTTTACCGAAAATGCCGCATCTTCCAGATTCACCCTTGAAGGATTACAAATCCTAATACTCGGATATGGCTGGATTGCATAAAGGACGGACAATTCCAAAGACTATTAAAGTATCATGTAGAAATTATCGGGGTTGACCGTCATAATCTCCGTATTGGGATAGGCTTTCAAAAAAGTTTGGCTTATTTTGGCCTTTTTCTTCGGATTCCATTTGAACTCATATGCAGTGAAATGTCCGTCTGCCTCCTCAATGTAGTCGATTTCCTGCTGTTGTGTGGTTCTCCAAAAATAGCAGTTGACAAATTGGCGATCGTAAGAGCGTTTCTTGACCAACTCGCTAATCATCCAGTTTTCCCACAAAGCCCCAGTGTCATTGCGAAGCGCAAGGTCGTTGAAATTGTTGATGAGGGCGTTGCGGACACCGTTGTCATAAAAATAGATTTTACGGCCAGTCTTCAACTCATTGCGGAGATTGCGGCTCAACGAACCAAGCCTAAAAATGACTTGGGCTTGCTCCAACAAGACAATGTATTTCTCCACGGTGTTTTTGTCCAAGTCAACTTGTTGACCCAACTCGTTCAGCGACACTTCGCTTCCCACTTGGAAAGCCAACGACTGCAACAACTTCACTAATTTGTCTGATTTCTTGACACGATCCCATTCAAGGATATCTTTGTATAAGTAGCTGTCCGTAATTTGTTTAAGAACTTCTTTTTCATCGCCAGGGTGGGTGACGACATCAGGATAGGAGCCATAGACCAAGCGTAGCGGCAAATGCTTAATCTCCTTAATAGGATTCGTGTGTTCAGCCATTTCATCAAATGATAGAGGGAAAAGTGTGTATTGCCATTTCCGCCCTGTCAATGGCTCGTTGACACGATTGGCAAGTTCGAATGATGAACTACCGGTAAGAACGAGTTGAACATTGGGCAACTGGTCGGTTATCAACTTCATTTTCAGACCGATGTTCTCTATCCGTTGGGCTTCATCCACAACCATGATTTTTTTTGTTCCTATCAAACTGCGAAATTTCTCCACCGACACTTCCTGCAACAATGTCCTTGTGGCAAGTTCATCGCCATTGAGCCATAAAACATCATTTGTTCCATTCGTCAGTTCTTGCAGCAAGGTGGTTTTCCCTACCTGTCGTGCACCTATAAGAACGATGGCTTTCCCTTTGAAAAAGCGGTCTTTAATAACTCGATGAAGTTTGCGTTCTATCATAATTCACCTTTTTTACCATGCAAAAATACTAAATTTAGTGATTCAATTCACAAAATATTATAATTTTTGGTGATTTTATTCACAAAATTTAAGTATTTGCCCTAAGCGACGATATGACCACCACCGACATGCCAGGAGAACTGCGCCATACTTTGTCTGATATTGAAGAACTGAAGTACATTGTACCAGCTTTAGAAAGTAGACGCGGAAAATTGCACCAGCTTTAGATATTCCCACTACCCTTTATTACCATTCCCCTACCCTAATATGAAACGTCTTTGAG
>CACXXW010000187.1 GCA_902771635.1 uncultured Bacteroidia bacterium
GGTCTTCACCATGGTCTCAAAGGCCTTGGCGTGCATGAACGACTGTCCTTTGTCGTCGTCGGCGCCGCGGGCCCAAATCTTGCCGTCCTTGATGACGGGTTCAAACGGGTCGGTGTGCCACAAGTCGATAGGGTCGACGGGCATCACATCATAGTGGCCGTAAACCAAGACAGTGGGCAGTTTCGGGTCGATGATCTTTTCGCCATAGACAATGGGGTTACCATCGGTGGGCATGACCTCGGCCTTGTCGGCACCTGCGGCCAGAATGGCGTCGCGCCAGTATTCGGCACAACGAATCATGTCGGGCTTGTGGGCTGATTCTGAACTGATGGAAGGGATTCTGATCAAGCCAAAGAGTTCCTCAAGAAAACGCTCCTTGTTGGCTTCAATGTAGTTGTTGGTGATTTGCATAAGGATTCAAAATTTGAAATTCAAAGATTCAAAGATTTAAAGATTCAAGATTCCTCCTGAGCCGCTTCGCGTCACTGCGAGGTTGAGCCTGCCACGAGCAAAGCGTGGTGGAAGCAGTTCAGAAAGGGAATTGCAAAGATAGTGATTTCTTTGGAAATCTTTCAGAAAAGCGTTGATTAAACTGAAAATGTTTATCTTTGCAAGACAAAAGGAAATTGTGTGGCTTCCGATTATGGTAATAAGCTACTAAGTTGAACAATTAAAATAGAAATAAAAAGAAAAGCAAAACAAAACAACCTGACATATTAACCCCCTGAGCTTTACGCTCTTGTTCTCTCAACTGAAAACTGGACACTTTCAAATCCGATAGAGAATAAGTGAATAAAGTTCACGCTACGGCGTGAATTTTTGTACTTATCTATTCGAATCGGTAGTCCAGATAATCCGCAGTTGAAGGTAATGCAAAAGGTTTCACGCCTTTCTTATTGCCATTTTGGGGAAGGATGAAAGCCGACAAACAAAGAAATCAATCTAAAAACATCATGGCCCAGCCTGCCATGATTAACAAAGGCTATATTGACAGTAAGTCGACAAAAGTCGACACAAGTTCAGTATGTAATGAAGGTGGCAGAGATATCCTAGATGTTGAAATCATAGCATCTAACGGAGAGACCTTCCAACACCCTCAGCATCCTGAAAACGGATTAATATGTCCGCTCAAGCCGTGGCTTACAACAAGCCAACAATATTCAAGCTACCTTTGGGAAAGTGATTTCGAAATGTTGGCAGGAACCCCAGATGGACCAGCAATTAGATACATGATTTCCGAACCTGGATTTATCAAAGTCACAGTTTGGGATGATGACGGCAACTCTGGAACTGACTGCATTCAGTTCAACATCAAAGCACTACGCCAATTAGAAGACTTTTTGATGGAAATCGGCGATGACAACCATCCAACTTTCAGCGGAATAGTATCCGACCAAACAATGATTGGTTTTACAAGAGAGAATCATCCAGGAGGTGCAAGTTTCGGCCAAGAAATTTTTCCATCACCAGGACCATGGACTTACAAAGACCAGGATGCATACTACGATGAAGACAATTTATGGGTATACCATGAATATCTATATGACACTTGCCGATACTCTCAGTTTCATGCTCTTGTCCCAGGAATTCTCCTGAATACAAGAGAAGAATCAGGAGAATGGTATCTAGACATGAAGACATTACTCCAAGGAGACAATGGATATTACCACGACATGTACGGTGTAGACTTCGTATATCTCATCTTTACCGTAGATGAAAACGGTAACAGACACCATTTCATCGATGAGTATGGGGAACCAGTCATTCTACCCAAAGACATTGTAAGTTGGCATATTCCTGGCCAGCATACAGACAAGCATTACCAAGTTGGGGTAGCTCAAATCAAAGACAGCTATGTACTACTTTCAGTCTCTCCAAAGGTTGACAATCCTCTCCTGGATCCGACAGGTATCGAAGAAGATTCCCAAGCGTTTATGGTCTACCCTAATCCCGCCCAAGGCCGTTTCACGGTAGAAGGCACCGGAAAACTAATGATTAGTAATATGTTCGGACAAACCATCCTGAACAAGGAAATCGACGGCAAAACGACCATTGAATTACCGCAAGGCCTGCTGTATTTCGTGAAATTGGGCGGCGAAACGCGGAAAATCGTGGTGGAATAACCGCGTCGGCCTGTAGGGCTGTCACATCGAGGCAGCCGCAACATCGTGGCAGCCGCATTGTGGGTTCCCATTTTGCGGCTGCCGTGGTACGACAGCCCTACAGCCCACCGTGGTGTGATACACCAACAAAAAACCTCCTACCAATAATCGGCAGGAGGTTTTTCATTTTTCAATTGGTGATAATCTGTCACCGTTTCAATTTTCCTCAAACCACTTCAATTCCACACTTTCTCCATCAAACACCGCGTAAGAGAAATCATAAATCCAGTTTCCTACGACCGTGGTCAAAGCATGGTCGCCAGTTTTATACTGCATGGGCTTATGCTGGTGGCCGAAGACAAAGAAATCGATGCTCGGGTCAAGCTGGGCCTGCTCTTGGGCATATTGGTAGAGGCGGGTGTTGGGGATGTCATCGTAATAGCCGCGTTCCACCTCGTTCTTGAGTTTTTTCAGGCGATGGTTGTGCGACCACTTTAAGGCTAAGCCAATGCCAATATCAGGATGTAAATGCCTGAACAACCATTGGTTGAACTTGCACTCAAACACTTTTTTCAAAAACTTGTAGCCTTTGTCGCCCGGACCTCTGCCATCGCCGTGAACCAAAAAGAACTGCTTGCCTTTGATGGTCTTGACGACAGGCTCACGGTGCATCTCAAGTCCGATTTCGTCGTGCAGGTAGCCGAAACTCCAAAGGTCGTGGTTGCCGATGAACATGTGAACGGGGATGCCGTTGTCCACGAATTCGGCCAACTTCCCTTGCAGCCTTACGAAACCCTTGGGAATCACCATCTTGTATTCGAACCAAAAGTCGAACAAGTCACCCATTAGGTAGAGCTCTTCGCAGTCAGGACGGATACCATCAAGGAAGCGCAACAGCTTGCGCTCGCGCTTTTGGCTGTCTTCGAGCGAAGGAATGCCCAGGTGGAAATCGGTGACGAAATAAACGGCCATCAGAACTTGATTTCGGCGCTGCGGCGGATAAGCTCGGTGATGAGGGTGATGAGCTTCGGCTCAACAGCATTCACGGCCTTGATGACTTCCTCGTGCGTGATGGTGATGGTGTGGTCCACGCCAAAGATGTTACCCATGTCGGAAACAATGGATAGACCAAAGACAGGTAGGTTACCTTGTCTTGCCACGATGACCTCGGGTGTGGTCGACATGCCAATAGTGTCGGCACCAATGATGCGGAAGTAACGGCACTCGGCAGGGGTTTCATAAGTCGGGCCTGAGGTGGAACAATACACACCATGTTGCACCCAAATGCCTTTTTCCATGGCAATCTCATCAGCCAATTTGATGAGGCGTTTGTCGTAAGGCTCGCTCATGTCGGGGAAACGCTCACCGAAACGCTCGTCATGCGGTCCAATCAGGGGATTGGGCATGGCATGGATGTGGTCGTTGATAATCATGATATCCCCCACGCGGAAGTTCGGGTTGAGTCCACCGGCAGCATTGCTGAGGATAAGGAATTGGATGCCCAACTGCATCATCATGCGGATGGGGAAGGCGACCTCACTCATCGGATAGCCTTCGTAGTAGTGGAAACGGCCTTGCATGGCAATGACTTTGCGGCCAGCGATGGTGCCAAAAAGCAGTTGCCCCTGGTGACCTTTCACTGTGGAGACAGGGAAGTTCGGGATGTCTGAATAGGGGATAGCATATTCAACGGTGATGCCGCTGGCCAAGCCGCCTAAACCAGAGCCCAACACAATGCCGACTTCGGGTTGAAAATCGTTGGTTTTCAATTTAATGTAACCAACGGTGTTAAGAATTCTCTCGTACATATTTCAATATTTCATCGTTAAACTTTTCTTCTTCATGGAAACGCACCGTGACGGGCAAATCGTATAGCGGAGTGCGTTCAAACTGACAAAGATAAGGAGAATTTGTCAATCGCGCAGCATCTTTTTCCGTGGTGACAATGATTTTCTTTTCTCCGTCAAGCTTTTCAAACCAATTGAGAACGACTTTCATGTCTTTTTCCTTATAGTCGTGATGGTCGCCAAAAGGCAGAAAATCAACGGCATGATAACGCTTTTTCAGTTCTTCGACAAAGGGCTTGGGGTTGCCAATGCCACAAAATGCAAAAGCGCCATCTGCTTCTTCAGGGGAAAATGCCTTTGCCGCTTCGTTCAAAGGTTGCAAAGCCGCATGCTCCAAGTAGGAGAAATACACTTTTTGATTCTCTGAAGTGTTTAATTTGTCGGTTATCTGTTGCTTTTCTTGCTCACTTAAATCTTTCGGAGCCTTGCTAATCACGATGATGTCGGCTCGCTTGGCCGCCGATCTCACATCGCGTAAAGTGCCGGCAGGGAAGAGGTAATCATCCATGTAAAGGCGCTGGTATTCCGTCAAAAGGATATTCAGTCCCGCGCTTATGCTTCGATGTTGGAAGGCATCGTCCAGGAGGACGACTTCGGTCTCTTGTTCCCCAAACAGGTGCGTCACGCCATCCACTCGATCTTCGTCCACCGCGACTTGAATCCCTGGGTATTTCTTGAAATAGAGCAACGGCTCGTCGCCCAAATCATTATAAGTGCTTGATGTTTCTGCTAGCTTGAAGCCTTTAGTATGCCTACCATAGCCACGGCTTAAAGTAGCCACACGGTAATCGTTCTTCAAAAGGCGGATGAGGTATTCGGTGTGCGGTGTTTTACCCGTCCCGCCAAGGTTGAGGTTGCCCACGCAAATCACAGGTTTCTCGAATCGCTTGGATTTACTGAGCACAATATGGTACAAAAGCGCTATGGGTAGCAGCAAAATTCTCATTGTTGGGGTCAAAATTAGACATTTTTTCCTAATTTTGAGCCTCAATTTTGAATTTATGACCGTAAAAGACATTTTGAACTGCATCACTGAGATTGCGCCGTTGCAATGGCAGGAGAGCTACGACAACGCAGGTCTGCAGGTGGGCGACCTCAACGCCGAAGCCCATAAAGCCTTGATTTGCTTGGATATTACAGAAGAGATCGTGAATGAAGCCATTGCCAAACATTGCGACCTCATCATCAGCCATCACCCGTTGATTTTCCGTGGTTTGAAGCATCTTACTCCGCAAACCTACATTGAACGCGGAACGCCTTGGCTTGAAAAACTTGCATTTTCTTCAACCCTCCGAATCGGAACCTGAATTATGCGGTGCGGGTATGATTGGCGAGTTTGAGACTCCGATGGAAGAAATTGGTTTTCTTGAACTTGTTGCAAAAACCATCGATTCGCCTTGCCTACGCCATTCCGCATTGACAGGACGCAAAATCCAGAAAGTGGCACTATGTGGCGGCTCGGGCACACCTTTTTTGCCCGATGCCTTATGTCAAAAGGCCGATGCCTACCTCACTGCCGACATCAAATACCACGATTTCTTTGTTCCGGAGGGCAATGTCCTGCTGGTTGACGGTGGGCATTTCGAGACAGAACAATTCACGAAAGAATTATTATGTGAACTCATTCGGAAAAAATTTCCTACCTTTGCAGCCGAAATCGCTGAAACAAGGACGAATGCGGTTTATTATTTCGTAAAATAATAAGTATTCACAATATGGCTAAGAAAGAAAACATAGAAGTTGCTGAGGTGACAGAAGTCGCTGAGGTAAAAGAAGTTAAGGAAACCAAGAAGGCAACAAAAAAATCCACCAAGGCTGAGGCTGAGCCTGAGGTCGAGGAGGAGCCTGTTGAGGAAAAGAAACCTAAAAAGGCAACGAAGAAGGCAACTAAAACAGAGGCTGAAGTTGAGGTACAAGAGGAAGTTGCTGCTCCTAAAGAGGAGACTCCTATCGTAAAGGAAGAAGCAAAGCCTGTCCAAGATCCTGTGGAAGTGAGCGTCGAGCAGAAGCTGGTGGCACTTTACACGCTTCAGCAGGTTGACTCCAAGATTGATGAAATCAGGGCCTATCGTGGCAACTTGCCTTTGGAGATTCAGGATATTGAGGATGAAATCGCTGGCTTGGAGACCCGTATCACCAATTTCAAGGATGAAAGCAAGAAACATCAGAAGGACATCTCGGACTACAAGATTAAGATTAAAGAGACCGAGGCTCTGATCAAGAAATATGAGGAACAGCAGAACAACGTGCGCAACAACCGTGAGTATGATTCGTTAACGAAGGAAATCGAGTATCAGCAGTTGGACAATCAGTTGTCGGAGAAACGTATCAAGGAGATTACTGCCAAGGACAATGATTTGGCTGCTAAGGTGGCTGATGCGCAGATGCGTCTCACCGAACTGAAGACCTCGCTGAAAGATAAGAAAGATGAGTTGCATTCGTTGGTGGAAGGCACCGAGAAGGAAGAGGAACAATTGCTGCAGCGTTCGGCCGACTGCGAGAAGTTGGTGGAAGACCGCTTGTTGGTGGCCTACAAACGCATCCGTAAGAATGCACGTAACGGTCTTGCCGTTGTCGGTATTTTCGATGAGGCTTGTGGCGGTTGCTTTAACCGTATCCGCACAATACAACGCTTGATACTGTTTCGTGACTATCATAACAAAGGCTGCTCCTTCTTGATGAAAGAGCAGCCTTTTTCGTATTAGGTGTTTTTTGTTATTGCGTAATCCAGTCCGCAGCGGTTTCGATGATGTTGTCGATGCCCAGAGCGGCTAAATCGCGGTCGAGGAGGACGCGTACATCGGGCGGGACGCCGTTTTCATAGTTGCCGCCGTCGAGAGCGATGGTGCGGGTGATGCTGAAACGATATCCCCAACCATTCGGGAGGGAACCTCCATTAGGCATACCCATACCGCCGCCGCTGTAGTCACCGAACAACTTGACGTTGTCGTAGGCTTGGGTGGCTACTGCGAAGAACGAAGTGGCGCTGAAAGAACCACGGTCGATCAGCACGGCTACAGGCTTTGTGTAAGGCTTGTTGCCCAGCAGGCTGCTGTCGGCAGCGTAAATAGTGCGGTAGTCGGTGAACTCATCGTGCTTGGGACCCGACTTGATTTGTGACTTGAACAGTTCTTGCTTGTGATTATCGAAAATGCTGAGCAGCTTGTTCATATTGGCCGAAGAGCCACCACCATTGTCGCGCAGGTCGAGAATCAAGCCTTTGCAGTTCTTGTAACGTTCTAGTACAAACAACAGGTCATCATCGCTGATATCGTTGCTGAAAGATGTGTAACGGATGTAACCCACTTCACCGTTGCGGATGAAGTTATGGGAGAGACTGCCGGTGGTGTAACCATAAGGCGTCAGATAGTTGGCGGACACGACTTTGGCATCCAATTGGCCGCCTTCCATCATCAGATAGAACAAGGAGTCGCTATGTGAGACGTTGAAACTGCTCCACAGGTTGGTGTGGCCGTCCTTCAAGGTGTTGATCATGGCGGCGCATACGTTGAACAGACTGTCATCGGACATGTCATCATTCACTTTAGAGCGATAGACTTCGTGGATGGAATCCCAATCGACGCCCTTAATGTCGAAGAAGGCATACTGCGTGTCCACTTTGTTCCAAAGGTATTCGAACACATTGACCGGATTGTTGGGCGCGTCCTGGTCGGAAACGATGCGCTCACAAGAGGCAAAAGCCAGTGCCAGAAGGCAGAAAAGTATGGTACGAATGTTTTTCATAGCGATTATTGTTTGAAGAGGTTGAACATAAAGGTGGCGTTGAAGCTATGAAGGGCGTTGACATAGTTGTAGACATCCTTCTTGCCCGTAGTGATGAAGTCCCAACGGTAGTTGAAATCAATGCAGTTGCCATTCTTGAAATTGAGGCGCAGACCTAAGTCGGTGTTGCAGCCAGGGAAGAACTTGGCAAAGGCGTGGTGCTGGGCAGTGAGGAGCTCTATTGGTTCAGTTACCCCTATACCATCGCCCACGTAGGCGAAGTCGGGACGGTAGGCCGCGCCAACCAAAGGCAGGTTCACTTTTCCATAGGCGGTCAGCCAGTTGTGTGTCTTGTCCTTGTTGTAGGCGAAGTCGAATTCGGTTTTCCAAACGAGGCCGAGATTGCCGAACATCGAAAGGTTGGTCGAAGCATTTTGCAGGCTGGGGATTTGACGGATGTCGATAAAAGCATCGACATCGCCACCAACCCATTGGTGCCAGCGGCCGCTCTCCGAGTCGTGGATGCGATAGAGGAAGTCATAATAGACATCGTAGTCGAGGCAAGTGCCAGTGGGGTCTTTCAAAGTGGTGTTAATGGAGCGGAACTCAAGATTTGTCTCATAGCGCTTCCATCCGTAGGTGATGCCAGAGGTTTGAATGTTTGAAGAACCCATAATGAAGAAGGGAACCGTGCCGTTGTCGTAAGAGCTGGCGACACCGTAGCTGCCTCCCATGTTCAGGTACAGGGCTCTGTTAGGTCTGGTCTGGGCGAATGCACTGATGCCCATCATGACGCAAACCAAAAGAATCAAAGGTGCTTTTTTCATTGATGAAAGATGTTAGGTAAAATATCGGGATTATTTAAAATTGGCTAAGTTGAAGGCAATGCCAGCGTAGGCGGCATGGGCAGTGAATGCTGCATTGATTTCGAAATACTTGCAAGGAGCCACGGTAAGAATACCGCCGTAGTTGAAATCGTTGCGATGCCAGGTCGAGTGATATTTGTGGTAAATGGACCGTTTTTCAGGATCGACACCGATGTTGTTGCCTTCCGTAATGCCTGTGGAAACACGGCTCCAACCAATGAGAGGAGTGAAAAACACATAGTCTTTGTAGATGGGGATTTGATAACCTACATTGATGACAAAGGCATCGTGGTCTTCCCAATTGTTTTGAACAACATGGCTGTCATACATGTGGTCGGGGGTGACATAAAGGAAGTCGGCATACACACCTAATATGTTGATGCTGGTACCAAATCCCAAATCGGAAAGGCTTCTGTTGGGAATGTCGTTGACACCATTATACCCCACAAGACCAGTGTGGAAGCCGGCGACAGCACGTTTCTGGTTTTGTGAGAAATCAAGCCATTGTGCTTTTACACTGAATGACATCATAGCCAGTAAGGCCACAAAAAGAATGCTTTTTTTGTTCATTTTGTTGTAGTTTTGTTGTTTTAAAAAAGGGAGTCTAAAAAAATGTGACTCCCTTGCTTTTGAATTATTGGTTTGTTTATAAATTACATCATTAGGAACGACATCATCACACCAGCTGCAACTGCCGAGCCGATAACGCCGGAGACGTTCGGAGCCATGGCATGCATGAGCAGGTGGTTCGACGGGTCGTACTTCTGACCTTCCACTTCGACGACGCGAGCGCTGTCGGGCACAGCCGACACACCAGCGGCACCAATCATCGGGTTGATCTTCTCCTTCAGGAAGAGGTTCATCAACTTGGCACCCAACAGACCGCCAGCGGTGGCCACGCAGAATGAGGCAGCACCCAAGGCAAAGATCTTGATGGAGCTCGAGGTCAGGAACACAGAGGCCTGTGTAGAGGCACCCACGGTGAGACCCAAAACGATGGTGACAATGTCAATCAAAGGATTGGAGGCGGTGTTCTGCAAACGCTTCACCACACCTGATTCCTTGATGATATTACCAAAGAACAGCATACCCAACAGCGGCAGGGCGGTGGGGCTGATGAAGGTGGTCAGGATGAGGCCGACGATGGGGAACATGAT
>CACXXW010000188.1 GCA_902771635.1 uncultured Bacteroidia bacterium
TTGTAGCAGAAACAAAGGTAACGAAAAAGGCTGGAACCTCCTCGGAGTTTTCAGCCTGTTTTTTTTCACCTCCCTATAGTTTTAGCGGACACCAATAATAATATATCAGCCATTTCATCGGCCATGTTGCGGTTCTTGTCTGATTCCTTGAAGGATTGGTCGCCATAGGTGCGGGCGATGATGCGGGCTAATTCACCGACTTCCTCGGTCAACAGAACCATGTTGGTCAATTCACTGAAATAACGCACGCCGTAGGTCTTGATCCATTCATCGACGGCGGTTTGGGCTTCTTTAATTGACATTTGTTTAGTTGTTGATTGTTTAATTGTTGAAATGGTGCCTTCGACAGGCTCAGGCACCCTTCACTTTTTGGTTGGCAAAGGTCCCTGAGCCCGTCGAAGGGCCGACCAAAATTAGATGTTTTTTTGTTTCCTTCGCCCAAATCCAACAATAATCGTAATTTTGCACGTTATTCTATCACGATGAAAGGTAAAGTGTTGTTCATAGTATCCTTGTTTCTATTGCTCTCGCAACTCGTTGTAGCTCAGGAGCAAGATACTGTGCAACGCAAGAAAACCCGCATCAATATTTTGCATTATGACATAGCCACTTACTCGAAGAGCATGGGCGATGTGCAACGGTTGATTGGTCATGTAAAGATGCGTCACGATTCGGCTTATTTCTTCTGCGACAGTGCCTATTACTACCAGAAAAACAACAGTTTTGATGCCTATCAGAACGTCCATATCATTGTTAACGACAGCGTGGAGGTTTTTAGCGACTTGCTGAATTACGACGGCGATACTCGTTTTGCAGAGTTCCACGACAATGTGCACCTACGCGATGACTCCACCAACCTTTACACCGAATACCTTACTTATGACCGTAACTTACACTTGGCTTGTTATCCCGACAGCGCAATTACAATCCGTGGTGATAAGACCTTGAAAAGCCATTATGGCTACTACCGCGACCGACTCAAAGAGTTTTCGTTTTTTGAGAATGTTGAGGTTTATAGCCCTAAGTATCAGATGTATACCGATACTTTGTATTACAACACGGGCATCGAAAAGATGTGGTTTCAAGGGCCGACAACCATTATTAATAAAGAAAACGTGTTGGAAGGTAAACACGGTTATTATCTTGTAAATGAAGACCATGTGTATCTTGACCAACGGCCATTCATGCATAACGAAACCCAATTGATGTGGTCCGACTCCATCTTTTATGACCGCAATCGAGGTGTGGCGCAGGCCTATAGTCAGGTGGATATGATTGACACCTCCTACAAAGTTGTCATGCGAGGTGATTATGTGGAAATGTGGGAAAACAAAGGTCTTTCCTTTGCCACCGATAGCGCTTATGCCATCAGTTACGATGGCGGTGACTCGCTTTATATCCATGGTGACACATTGTTCATGTACTTCGACAAGCAGAAAGAGGAGGCCAAGAAACTCATTGCCCGCCGCCATGTGCGTTTCTTCAAGTCAGACTTGCAAGGCAAATGCGACACACTCACTTATCTGATGGAGGACTCGATTATCCGTATGCGTGTGGCACCGATTCTTTGGGCCGAAGACAGCCAAATGACAGGCACCGATATCGACATTAAAATCAAGGAAAGTACGGTAGAGTGGGTGCTGCAAAAAGGAAATGCTTTCATCATTTCGCAAGACACGATAGAAGGCTTCAACCAAATCAAGGGCAAGGACATCACCTCACTTTTTAAGGATGGCGACATTCATCATGTCAATGTGGACGGTGATCAAGCCGAGACTATCTATTGGATTCGTGATGACGATGGAGGTATCATAGGAATAGATGTGTCAAAGTCGGAAACCATGGTCATTGAGATGGAAAAACAAAATGTTTCCGTCATCAAATCGTACAAGGGCATTGATGAGACAATGTATCCTAAGGAAGACTTGAGTGAAAGCAGTCGCTATCTGCAAGGTTTTAAGTGGCATGATGAGGCCAGGCCAAAGGATAAGGATGACATTTTCCGCCGCATTGAAGCTGAAATGCCCCAAGCTGTAGTCACGCCAAAAGAAACGCCTACTGAACCGTCAACAGAAGCTACTGAAGAAACGGAAATCAAAGAAGAGCAGCCCAAACGGCACCGTGAGAGAAAGAAAGTGGAATAATTACCCAAATCCAGAAAAGTTTGTATTTTTGCAGAAAAATAAGAACCATGGCAACTACCAAGACAAAACAAATCAATTGGCTTTTCCCCGATCCCGACGTAGAAGTGACATTAGAAGACTATCGTGACAAGATTCGTGAAGATGAAAAGTCTGGTGATATGAGTGTAAGTGAGTTCAAACGTAGATTGGAAACATGGCTGGCCGAATCAAATAAATAGAATAAAATGAAAAAACTGATTTTAATCCGTCACGGTGAAAGTGAATGGAACAAATTGAACCTCTTTACGGGGTGGACCAACGTTGACCTTTCGGAAAAAGGCGTACAAGAAGCCATCGAAGCAGGTAAAACGCTGAAAGAAAACGGCTACAAGCCTGAAATCTGCTTCACCTCTTATCTGAAGCGCGCCATCAAGACCTTGAATTTGGCCCTCGAAGCCATGGACATGGACTGGCTGCCGGTGTACAAGTCATGGCGACTCAACGAGAAATCGTATGGCCAACTGCAAGGCCTCGACAAGAAGATGACCGCTGAGAAATACGGTGACGAGCAAGTGCGCTTGTGGCGCCGTGCCTTCGATGTGCGTCCGCCCGCGTTGGAGATGAACGACCCGAAAAGCCCGCGCATGGACCCGCGCTATGCCGAGCTCACCGATGAGCAAATCCCGCTCACCGAAGCCCTTTGCGACACTATTGAGCGTGTGATGCCTTATTATGAAAACAACATCATGAAAGCCTTCGAGACCCACGATCAGGTGCTAGTGGTGGCCCACGGCAACAGCTTGCGTGGTGTGGTGAAGGTGCTGAAAGGCATGAGCAACGATGAGATCATCGCCTTCAACATTCCGACGGGCATCCCTTACGTCTTCGAGTTTGATGACAACATGAAGTTGCAGAAGGACTTCTTCCTCGGCGATCCCGAGAAAGTGGCCGCGCTGATGGCCGCCGTTGCCAACCAAGGCAAAGCGAAATAAATGTGGATTTGTAGAGACGCATTGCATGCGTCTCAGAAAAGGGAAACAAATCTACCACAAATCTGTTACAAATAAGAATCGGTCGACATGGGATTTCCGGTATAATAGACAAAAATGGTTGGTAAGGTATGATGTAAATTACTGACAGTAAAGTATATAAAAGCGATTAATGGCAGTTAGATGAAATCGTTTTCATCTTTAAGGCATTGGTGAAAATCCGGCATATCATCAACCATTTTTGGCAACATTACCGGATTTCCTCGCCGACCGATTGTTTTGTATACTATTTATGTAAGATTTGACTCCGTCGAACGCAGAGCGTTTGTTTCCGAAAAAATCAGAAGATATAGTTAAATCCAACGAAAGTCTTCAGTTTCTCGCCGTCGCGTTTGTCCAAGGCTTTGCCTAAGTCGACGGACACGACGAGGTTACGGTTCATAATGAGCTTGAGGCCACAGCCAGCAGCCATGTGGATGCTCTCTTTGTCGCCGCTATAGTACATCGGGCCACAATCTGGGATGGCGGGCATCATAGGCTCCGCATCTATCATTTCCTTTTCGCGGAATTTTTGTGTCACCATGCCTGCATCGAAGAAGGGATTCAAAGCCACTTGCCAGTTCTGGTTGATGAACTGGAAGCCCACAATGCGCCAACGCAACTCCAAATTGGCAAAGGCGAAGCCTTCACCGAGTACTCCGTTACGATTCACGCCGCGCATGGTTACGCTGCCGCCCAAACCTTCGGTGTACATCTTCTGGAAGAACATGGTATTCAGGTTGTTGATCATATACCATGGGGTCTTACCTGCAAGGCGATTTTGTGCGCCCAAACGGTAGGCAAAGGTCAGTTTGTCTTTATAAACAGGGATGTAGTGTCTCCACAAGAAGGTGTACGACAGGTTGCTGTAACCTTTGCGGTCGATGAAGTCGGGGGCGCCGACAAGAGTGGCTTCAGCATAGATGCCCTTCGTCGGGTCGCTGTTGTGGTCGCGACTATCGTAGACCATGCCGAGGCGAATTTGCGTAGTGTTGCCGCCGTGGGCCTCATCTTCCTTGATGATATTATTGTTCACATAGTTTTCATACAATGTCACTTGGTCTTCGTAGCCTTTCAGGTTGATTCGGTCGACCTTGGTGTTGTAGTAGGCCAAACCTGCCGTCCAATATAGGTTAGGCACGCCAAA
>CACXXW010000189.1 GCA_902771635.1 uncultured Bacteroidia bacterium
CAAGTTGTTGGGTGTCAACTATGGTGTGGTCATCATCAGCGAGGGTGTGTTCCACTTCATGAGCGATGAGGAAATCGAGAAGTCGGGTGTGGCATTCACCTACGATGAACATGGCCATCCCGAGTTGGGTAATGTCAGTAAGGCACACATCTTCAACCTCTTGTTGCAACAAAGACTGAAGGCTTTGGGCATCAACGTGAAGAGCCGTCCCGTCGAAATCGGTTACGGCATCCGTTGCGTCGAACCCAATGGCTACGACCTGACTTATTGCTCCTTGTTGGGCTATGGCGTTAAGAAACTCTTCGACAAGGGTGTGAGTGGTGCCATGGTCACTGCCAATCCGAAGGGCGAGATCGAACCGCTCTATCTGAAGGATGTCGAAGACGAGAACGGCAAGATCAAGCCGCGTTTGGTGAACCTGAACGGCCCGAAGGCCGAGTTGATTTTCAACGACGGTTTGCAATACATCATGCCAGCCGACTATATCCCGGCAAAGGCTTATTTGCCCAATCCTGAGGAATACGACTTCAAGAAGATTTTGAAGTGGTAATTTGTTGTAGGGCTGTCGTATCACGGCAGCCGCTGTGTGGCAAACAGTCAGCGGCTGCCACGATGTGACAGCCCTACAAACCCAAAACAGAAAGCCGCCACGAAACCGAGGCGGCTTTCTTCATGAATGAAAACAAAACCTTTATTTGCGTAAATTGACTTTCTGCACCATCACTCCGCTTTCGCCCTCAATGCGAACGAGATACATGCCCGATTCATAGCGGCTCAGGTCGAGGACGGTGTTGCCTTCGGCTTCAGCCTCCATGAGTTTTTGTCCCATGAGGTTGCTCACAGTGATGTGCATCATGCCTTGGCCTTCAATGTTGAGCAAGCCGTTGGTCGGGTTGGGGTAGACTTGGACCTTGCTATCAGCGTTTTCTTCCACGTCTGTCACGGTGATCGAAACAGCTTCATCCGTAGATTCGCATTCTTCATTGTTCTTGACGTAAACGGAAGTGACCCAATAGCCATAGCCTCCACATTGATTTTCAATGAGATTGTCGAAAAACTCGTAATGCATGGTACCAGTATAGGGAATTTCGGCAATGGGCTCTTCATCCTTGTATATTGCTTCGGCGCGATAAACATTGAAATGGTCGAGGTAAGTGGTGATTTCAGGGCTGTCCCAAGTGAGATAAGCACCGTATTCCTCTTCGGTGTTCCAAAGGTATTCGCCGTCAAGGTTCAATACAGGGTAGCAGGCCAGCGGAGCTTCCTCGCAGTTATTCTCGTAGGACAGGAAGATGCCGTCTTCGAGGTCGGCGGAGGTGAAGAGCTCATTGCCTGCATAGTCGAGGATGGTGAAAGAGCATTCATCATCGGTGTCGTGTTCAGGATAGGCATGATACCAGCCATGGTTCCAGATGAAGTTGAGGTTGCCGCGCAGCAAAGGCAGGTCGACAACCAGGTCTGAACCCTCGGTCATGGTAATGATGGCGATGCGCTGGCCACTTTCGGAGGCCACGCTGATGGCGGCACCTTTCCAGCCGTTGCCACCGTTGTCGTGGAGTTGGAAAACGACGTTGCATTTCTCGCCCACAAGGATGCTGCGATAGGTGGTGCGGCTGATGCCAGCTTCGTTGGTCACGTAGATGGCGTATTCATACAGGCCAGGTTCAAGGCCGTTGTCTATATATTCCATATCGGCACCTACTTCGGCATCTGTTAAAACAGCGATTTCTTCGAAGTTGCGGCGGATGGTGACCGAGGTGATGCTGGTTAGCGCGTTGCCATTAAGGTCGAGGGTAGGATTAGTCCATGTGAGGCGGACAGCATCCAAGGTGGATTCCTCAAAGGCAGCCATCTTGTCCACGCTGTCGGGACGGCTGTAGTAGACATCGCCTTGTGGGATGATGTGCCCTGTGAAGCCGTTCATCTGGTTAAAAGCGTATCGGGTCGTGTTGAGGGCACCGATGGGGCACCAGGCATTGTCGCGACCGCTCCAGCCCCAGTTGAAGTGGAAGTAGTCATTCTCGTCGTAGCCATCGCACACGTAGGCGTGACCACCAGCACCACTGTCATCTTGACCGCTGTAGTAGAGCGGCAGGAGCTCGTCCAAACCGCCATCTTTCAGCATTTGGGCCCATTCCTCGTTGGTGTAGCCCCAGCCTGGCCACCAACCACCTCCGTAGTTGGTTAAATGGTCTTCGCAGTTGTAACGGAAATAACTACGCAGTGAATTCGGCACGGCATCGGAATAGGCACCACTACCACTACCGCTGTACATCATGTCAACGGAAATGCCTAGATGATGCAGAAGTTGGGCGATTTCGAAGTATTCCTCTTCGGTGCTGGTGGAATCCAATGTGTTGGGCATCAGCTCGAAGTGATATTCGGTTTCGCCGAAATTGGCTGACTGTTGGGCGTAGCCATCAGGGTAGTAGCTATGCGATCCCACACCTTGGGCAGGCCATTCCCAAAACTTCATCACCATGCCCATTGCTGTGGCGACGCAACCGGCGTACACATGACCGCCATTGCCTTCAGGGTCTTCGGGGCATTGGCTGTTCCAAGGGAAGTTCTGGTTCCAGAGGGTTTGGCAGAGTGGACCCACCACAGCACGAGTCTGCTCACCGCGGTTGAGGCCGCCATTCTTGGACACGGCGTTCCATTCAGCGACAATGTCGGGTGTGGCTGTGAGGTTGTGCTCGCGAACGTATTGGATTTCTTCGCGGAAGCCGTCCAAGGTGAATTGGAAGCCTTCCGACACGTTTTGCGGGTCAAACTGTCCCGTGGTGGAGTAAGCGAGGATGGGCTTCACGCGGTCGTCAGCGGCCACGATGACGAAGCCTTCGCCGTTGCTGACGTTAAAGACATAGTAGTCGGTGGCATCGCGGTTGGCGGCGACAGAGACCAGATTCAGTTGGATGTCAGCGGTTTTTTGGCTGACAGCAGTGGTGCTCAAGAATTTGGCACCTAGTTTTTGTGCCTTCTGTTGACTGACGGGGCCGGCCAACAAGTTACCCAAAGTGAGGGCGGCAAGGCATAAGGTTAGAAAGGTTTTTCTCATTGTTTCAACTATTGTTTGTTTAAATATTAAAGACTGTTTTATTATTAGGTGCGAAGCAACATTAAATAATAACGAATACTTGAGCAGTTTTAGTAACCTTCGCTGACCGCTATGACAACGAGGGTGAAGTAGAGGATCCAGAAAGGAATCATCACGATGCTGAGGATGAGCCCTACCTTGGAAGTGATGCGACCAGCGTTGAGCATGCCCGCGC
>CACXXW010000190.1 GCA_902771635.1 uncultured Bacteroidia bacterium
GACGCAAAGCGCCTCTGGCGCAAAGCGTCGCAAGTCTTGTCGTCGCTTCGCGTCATTGCGAGGAGGAACGACAAAGCAATCTAAAAAACAATTAGAACAAGAATTTTGAGATGAGTTCTTTGAGATACTCATTAGTCAGATCAGCCACTCCTTTGAGACTAATCTCCTCATGCTCAGCCGTCTTCTTGCGGATGACATACTTGCGATCTATCCCATCGATGGTGGCAAGTAGATGATAGTTGCCTTTGTATTGCTGCTCAATCCGGGCGTTTTCAATCCTATGTCCATCGACCTCAAAACAGCTGTTTTCGGGCTTTATATTAGAAAAACCCCAAAACGCAAGGTTTCCATTAAGTGTGTGCTCAATTGCCGCAATCCATTGCTCTTTCACACCATTTTGCTCGGCAAGCGCGCGAAACTCCAAAACGGCTTTTCCGACCTCAACGACAATACTCTCTGCCTTACGAATGCCGTTTTCAGCTGCCAGTTCCATCGCATCATCCCTCGTAATGCCATCGAACTTTCCCCGAACCATCAGACAGTGCCGCGTTTCGGGAAGGAAACCGCCAGTGTTGAAAATGTATGTCAAGTCGTAGGCTGGCGAGAGCCTCCATCGGCCTTGCTCATCCATGAGGAAGGAGAAATTCTTGTTGTGGTCATCGGTGTTGTTGGCCAAAATGTTAAAGACCATCCGACGGAAGACTTCTTCACTGTCGAGTTCGGAAAGCCGCATTTTCCGGCAGACCCAAAGCAAACGCTCGTAACTATCGGCTTCAGGATAGAGCGCCGCCAAGGTCTGCATGTGAAGTTTCTTTTCCCCTTCCCTATCGAAGCGTTTGGTTATGAAATGTTTGTCGCTTTCAACATCCATCAGCCAACTTGGCATCATCTGAATTCCAGCCTTTTTCGCCATCTCATAGTAGGTCATCTCGAGTTCCGCTGTCGAGCGTTCCTTGACGCCAAACTTTAAGATGCAATGTTCAAAGCCTTTCAATGCGTCCACCTGCCCGCTGCGGATTTCTCCCGTTTCACGGTTAATGGCAATGATGGCCTTAGGCTGTCTTCCACCTGCGGATGTGCCAACTGCCATCAAAGCTTGCATGGTAAGCGACTGGTCAGAGTCGATATGGGCGTTCTCACGCTGCGTGTAAATCTGCTCAGCCAAGTCAATCAAAGCCTTCAACTTAATGTCTTCCGCGGGATTGAAGTCGTAGGTTTCAGGGAAAAATTCCAGCGCCCCCATGGCACGTTTCCCGATGAAAGCGAGTTTGTCCAAAGATGTGATTTCGCCAGGTTTGATGCCTTGTTGCAATCGCCATTGTTCAAACAGGGCATTGCCCCAAGCGTCGGGTAACGAGTCAGCCAAGAACGGCGGCAGTTTCTGATATATCTTCTCAGAAGCGCCAAATATCGGGCGGAGGTTTTGCGGCAGTTTGATGGAGGCATCCAAAGGCGATATGTCAAGTCCCGATTCAATCCATTCTCGATTGTACTCGAAATAAGGGAGTCTGCGTCGCGAGTCAATGCACAGCCTCCCGACTTCCCGTCCCCACAGCATCACTTTAAGTATTCTTGTTGTCGTCATGGCTTTTCAACTTCATTTGTTTGTTTTCGGTGAAGCATGTCTGATGCGTTGGGCCTTTTTACCGTTTTCTTTCATCAGATAAGGTGATTCTGGCAATTCGGGCATCAATTCGTCAAGGTCGTTGATACAACCAATGGCTTTCAGCAGCAAAAGAAAGGTGCTGAGCGACATATTGGGCACCAACCCATTCTCAAACTTATGGATGGTATTGATGGTCAGCCCCGACTGCTCCGCCACATCCTTTTGGGTCATGCGCGAACGCAAACGGTAGTCCTTGAAACGCGCCCCGAGAAGTTGCACCAACTCCGGTATTGAATATT
This sequence comes from uncultured Bacteroidia bacterium, assembly GCA_902771635.1. Classification (GTDB taxonomy): domain Bacteria; phylum Bacteroidota; class Bacteroidia; order Bacteroidales; family F082; genus Limimorpha. The sequence continues at coordinate 1,906 of CACXXW010000190.1, forward strand.
CGTAATAGTCCGTCATGGTTAGCATTCTTAAATTATCCAATTGAATGATTTAGGACAATAATTATATCTTAATTCATTCTAAAATTGTATTTAATTGCGCAAAAATACGAATTATTTTTGAAAGACAAACAATTTTTGCATTTTTTTCACACCATTATCGTTGGATTCCCTTCGGGAATGGCGAGGATCCGTTGTGTGTCCCCCGCGGCGGCAAGATACGCCAACAATCCGTGAGGGACCAAAGCCGCCGCATTACAACTTAAACACCAGCTCCATTCCCATAGGGAATCTCTATTTCACTTCACCTCAATCTTTCGTTCGGTCGGATTTGCAATCCGACCGTATTGAACCAGAGGATTTGCAATCCGCATTGCATTGTTTGTTAACGGATTACAAATCCTTATATTCAAGCCAGGCGGATTACAAATCCGCCTGAACCTACGGCTTCACTTCACCTCAATCTCCAACCCTGACCAGTCCTTGTTCTCGGTCAACAAATCATAGTAATGGCAGATGTTCTCCTCGGTGATTTTCTCGCCATTTACGGAAATGATTTGGTCGCCGACCTTATACTTCTCGTTGCCGTCGATGAGACGGTTCAAAATCTTCAATGTTCCATCGGCAGTAGAAACACGGTAGGCAGGTGCCTCGAAAGGCTTGACGACATCGGTTGAATGAGGCCTGGCATACATCTTTAGATTTCCGCCCCGAGACGAGATAATCCAATCGTATTTCGAAATCGCCCTGAGGCCCATGTTGTTACTTGACACAGATTTCACATATAAGACCTCGGTTTCCTTGTCGGCACCAGCCAGACTGAGACGCTCTTGATTTGCCCACACAAATGTCTGCTTGTCGGTATACCCTCCAACGGCTTGTCCGTAAGAACCTTCAAAAATGTAATCCTCCTCCCGAGGGCTGTCAATCCGTTCCTCATCCTGCAGCAAAAAAGCAGCGGCGCCATTGCCTGTGTCAAAGATGCATTCATATTCTACACCGTTGATTCGTGGATAAACCCACAAAACATTCATCTTATACTCACATTTGATGGGAATAAACTCAGTCGTGTCAATAATTAAGGAATCAGGTAGTTCATACATCAAATTGTTTGTAAAATCAATCTTATAGCGAATCAAGTTAAGACCTTGGAAACCAATGATATTACGCAGTGACAAAGATGACTCCCTTTGACAAATGGGTGGCTCCGGGCCTAAATTGGCCACACCTACTCCATCCGCCACCACCATATCAGTTTTTATTGTCACTGGCAAAGTCGTCACTTTTACCTTTGACTTTTTATCGGCCCCAGAAATCCTGTGGTTATAAAACTTCATCCCTTCAGGTTTGGTGCTTGGGGTGTAC
>CACXXW010000191.1 GCA_902771635.1 uncultured Bacteroidia bacterium
ATTTTGCAGGTACATCGACTTACGATACAGGTCACGCGTGCAACCGCCCACAGCGATATCGGCATCACAAGCTGAGATAGTGTTGAACATCGACTGGAAATAGCCTGAGCCCACCCAGTCGTCGCCGTCCACGAAGCCGATATATTCGCCTTGGGCTATCTTTACACCAGCTTTCCTGGCCGTAACGAGGCCACCATTTTCTTTATGAATTACCTTAATCCTTTTATCTTTGGATGCATAGAGGTCGCAAATCTGAGGGCAGCGGTCGGGCGAGCCATCGTCGACCAAGATGATTTCGAGGTTCTGATAAGTCTGTTGCATGAGGCTTTCGATGCAGTGCCCCACATATCTTTCAATCCCGTAAATCGGGACAATGACGCTGATTAGAGGTTGGTTCATCATGATAAAATTCTTTGGGTTGCTCTTTTTAGGGATGCAAATATAGCAACTTTCCAGCAAAGGGTAATTCTAACGCGAAGTGCATACTGCCCTGACAGGCATACCCGCTTCCCGACTAAGGTCGTAAATGTCACAGTCATCTATGCTGAGAGTGAACCTGAAGCCTTTCACGCCGTCAGGGTAGGTCTTGTTAAGTGTACCCGACCAATAGCAGCCATCATCGCCAACGATGCGAGAGTCATCGTCCCGACGGCTACTCGCGGCAGGCAAGAAAATACTGTTGCCATTATGTGAAGTGAAAAGACATCCTTTCACACCGTTAATTGTAGTCCAAGAATGGCTGCATTTTCTCAACAGCTCGACCCATTGGTTGTAGGTCGGCGTGCTCCAACCTTCACCCCAGTTGATGGTGGCGGCATCATCGCTCGATTGAAGGGTTTTCAAGTCATCAGTGAAGCCGTTGAAGCCGAAATCCGATTGGCTGCAATACTTTGTGAGCAGATTGTAGTCGCCATTGCAGTATTTATAGGTGCTCCAATTATAGGTGTCTTTCGGCGTTGTTTCGCCCCAAGCAAAGTAATCACCGTATTGATCGGGGCTGTCGGCACCCACATTGCAAGTCGCCCACATCGTGCCGCTCGGCAAGCCGAGGTCGATGTAATCGTGGCCTTTGTAGGTGCCGTTACCGCCGTTGTGTTTTGTGCAGCCAGCGGCGAGGTATACTGCCGTAATTAGCATTATGGCTGCTATAACTTTCGTGAACTTTTGCATCACTATTGAGTTTTTGATGTTTTCATGCCGCAAAAGTAGCGATTTTCTCAGAAAGCTCAAATATTATCATTTTTAAACTATATTTGCTGCAGAGGTCGCAATTGGACTTCCAATTATTCTCTAAGGTCACAATTTGTGACCTTAGACGTGTTGAAATCACATTTTGTGACAACAATTCATTTTTGAACTAATCGTGTTTCTCGAATGGTTCAGCTTTTTATGTAATGGAAAAATCAACAGTTTCATGTTATTGAAAAAGGATAATTGCTATTTTTGCAAACACAAAAGGGCAATAAAAAACCCGGATTCATCACCAGCATCTGAATATCTGGGAGAGGAACACCCGGGACTGCGATGCAAAAGTACAAAAAATATGGAAAGCAGCAAACATTTTTTTGAAAAAGTTTTCTCGACAAAACGAATGGAGCGGTATTTTGCGCTTTATCCTGATGATGAGGCGAAGGCAATTGCCCATTATGAATGCAATTTGATGCTGTCGGAATCGCTGTATACAAGCCTTTCGGTTTTGGAAGTTACTTTACGAAATGCACTGTGTAGAGAGTTGGAAACAATGACAGGACGAGAAGATTGGTATGTCATTTTCCCGACAACTCCTGGTCTGCGAAGTCTTAATCGCTACATCACGGAGGCCAACCAACATATTACAGCACGTCACGAGCAGATCACACCGTCAAAAATTGTAGCAGAACTCACCCTCGGCTTTTGGGTTTCTTTGCTGAATAGTGAATATGAAAGAACACTTTGGCAGGCATTACGCAGAGCTTTCCCATATATGCCTCGTCAAGAACGCCAACGTAGAAATGTTTCAACCCCTTTGAACTTATTTCGACGTTTCCGAAACAGGGTATTTCATAATGAATCAATTTGTTGGAATTTGGATAGAGTGGAAGAAATCCACGAAGAAATGTTGAAAGTAATTGGTTGGATGAATCGAGACTTGCCAAAATGGGTGAAAGAACAAGAACGTTTTGATGAAGTGTGTTTAGAAATCCGCAAACGTATGGAATGGGAATAATTTCACCCATATTAAGGAGTTTTATTTAGACAAGAAAAATCCCTATAATTCCACCTAATCCATAGAAAAACCTAAATATTTCAAAAAAGGTTGGGCACATGGTTTTATTTCTTATCTTTGCAGCAAAATAAACGAGTTAAACTTAATCAACAAATTATAAATCAAACATTTAAAGCATTAATTGTAATGAAACAGGCTTTTAATTTCAACGCAGGTCCCTGCGTATTGCCCAAGCAGGCTATCGAAAGCACCGTCAAGGCGCTCTATGATTTCGACAACACCGGTATCGGTATCGCCGAGATTTCTCACCGCACCCCCGGTTGGGAGCGCATCATGGCTGAGACCCGTCAACTGTGGCGCGACCTCCTCAACATCCCTGAGGAGTACGAAGTTCTCTTCCTCGGTGGTGGTGCAAGCACACAGTTCTTCACTGTGCCCGCCAACCTCATGAAGACCAAGGCCGCCTACCTCCAGACTGGCGTCTGGGCCAAGAAGGCCGCCAAGGAAGCCAAGCTGTTCGGTAAGGTCGACATCGTCGCCTCTTCCGAAGAGAAGACCTACACCTACATCCCGAAGGGATACACCATCCCGCTGGATGCCGACTACTTCCACATCACGACCAACAACACTATTTACGGTACTGAGATCAAGTACGACATGGACTGCCCCATCATGCTTGTCGCTGACATGAGCTCCGACATCATGAGCCGTCCCGTCGACGTGAAGAAATACGGCCTCATCTACGGTGGCGCCCAGAAGAACGTCGGCCCTGCTGGCGTGACCTTCGTCATCGTGAAGAAGGACATCCTCGGCAATATCGGCGACCGCGCCTATATGAACCCGCTGCCGACGATGGTCGACTTCCGCACCCACGCTGCTGAAGAAGCCAAGAACATCAGCATGTTCAACACCCCGCCCGTACTGCCTATCTTCATGATGCACGAGACCCTCGTGTGGCTGAAGGACACCATCGGTGGCGTCGAGGCTATGAACAAGATCAACACCAAGAAGTCACAAATGCTCTACGAAGAGATCGACCGCAACAGCATGTTCGTCGGCACGCCTTCGCCAAGGAGCGCGGCATGGTCGGCATCAAGGGTCACCGCAGCGTCGGTGGTTTCCGCGCCAGCCTCTACAATGCCTGCCCGATTGAGGCCGTCGAAGCCCTCGTCCAGTGCATGCAAGATTTCGAAAAAGCGAACAAATAATAATTAGAAAACAAATAGTAGAGACGTAGCGCGCTACGTCTCTACATAAAACGAAACAAAACACAAAACGAAATGAAAATACTGGTTGCAACTGAAAAGCCTTTTGCCAAGATCGCCGTTGACGGCATCCGCGAAGTCGTTGAGAAGAACGGCTATGAACTGGCTCTTTTGGAGAAATATACCGATGTCAATGACCTCTACAAGGCCGTTGCCGATGCCGATGCACTCATCGTTCGTTCCGACAAGGTGACGAAGGAAGTCATCGATCACGCCAACAACCTGAAGATCGTTGTCCGCGCTGGTGCCGGTTACGACAACCTCGACCTCGAGGCTTGCACCGCCAAAGGCATCGTGGCCATGAACACCCCTGGCCAAAACAGCAACGCCGTTGCCGAACTTGTC
>CACXXW010000192.1 GCA_902771635.1 uncultured Bacteroidia bacterium
TATCCACACCTACGAAATGGACTATGACATCACGCCTCCGCAAAAACAAAGTCAAGGCATCAAACCCGCTGTTTTCGTCAGCTATGCGTACAATTTCCACTTCGGAAAGTAAGTTGTTTAAATTCAAATTGTCATGAAAAGATTTGTTGTTTTTGCGATGCTGCTTGTCATCGTTTCAATGAGTTCGTGCATCAAATGGAAATGTTGCGTCAATGGTGACTTTGTACAAGTCTATAAAACCAAAGGCGACTATACCAATAATGCGTACGTCCTTTATAACAAAAACAAAGACTACATTTACGGCTACTATGACGACGTCGACACTACGCTATTTCCCATGCCGCTGTATGGAGGCTATTATCTTCATCACGAAATGTCGCCCGATGCCGCGTTTCTTTCCATCAGTCCAAAGGAATACAATGAAAACGTAATGAATTATTCGATTGATACATTGAAGCAAATGATTATCGATGACGATCCTTTCATTGAGTTTTTTAGTGCCACCGACAACTACAATCTTTATGACAACAATAGCAGCAATCCGATGGGCATCGATACGGCCTACATCAACCAACTAATCAAGGAAGGCGATTTGAAAAAGGAATTCAAGAAGGTGAAGTGAAGCCGATGTCGGCCTTGGTGTGCAGTTTGTCAATATCCACACCTACGAAATGGGCTGGAACATTGCAGGAGAGCCTTTCAGTTACGAGAGCCAAAACATTAAACCTGCTGTTTTCGTCAGTTATGCGTACAATTTCCATTTCTGAAAGTAAATAATTCAAATCCAAATAGTTATGAAAACCAAATTTATCATCCTCGGTTTGCTCGTCGCCTTTGCGGTGCCTGCCTTCGCGCAGCGCGATACCATCCGAAGCAACAAGAACGAGTTCAGCTTTGGCTACGGCGTGAAACCTTCAAGCAGTTTCCGTTATAACCCTGGCCAACACTATTATCCATTGGAGGAACATATTGGTGCCATTTATGCTACCTACACGCGCCGCCTCACCAAGGTCATCGGCATCGGAGCCACCTATTGCCTCGACCCACGCGTCTACACCTATTATGAAAAACCCAGCACCAAAGAAGGCCTTATCTGCCGCCTCGGCGAGTCGAGCCACACGCTCATGGTCCACCTCAAAATCAACTGGCTCAACACCAAGTATGTGAACCTCTACAGCAAAGTCGGGCAAGGCATCATGGCTTGGGGCTACAACCTCAAGGAATACCAATCAACATGCCGTCCAACAAATTCATAGACAGGATTGACTACGCCTACCAGTTTGTTCCCATCGGGGTAGAAGTCGGCACAAAGCAATACGCTGGCTTCATCCAATGCGGCATTGGCATGGAAGGCATCATCAGCATCGGTTTTCGTTACGGACTAAAAGATAAGGAGTAAACGCCATGAAAAGACACTTGATATTTTGCATCGCCCTCGTGGCCGTAATGGCCTCTTGCGTGAAAGAGCCTCAAATCTATCGAAAACTCACTGCCGATGAGGCGGCCGCCATCCCTTACCGCATGGGCGAGTCTATCCGAATGATAGACCAGGACAACGACACAATTTGTTTCACCGTAGTCAGCGACACTATGCGAATTGCATACGATTATTTTGATGACTATTATTATTTCCCAGAGGCCAAAATGTCAATCGAGCCGCGTCCCTATTATTATGTACGCGAAGTGGTGCTCCAAGGTCAGCCCGAAGACAGTTGCCTGCTGCGTTGTCGCGTAGCACCCGAGAAAGTGGTCACTGTAAGTTACGAACAGCTCCGCCTTTTTCAGGAATACGAAGAGCTCCGCCTTTACCAGGACCGAGATTTCTATTATTGGCATACCCTTCTAGGCCGCACCCTTCCCTTGAACGACCTGGCCACCACCACCTTCACGATTGGCGAAACCACCTACGAGGATGTGCATGTCGACCAAGGATCCTATATGGCAGACACCACCATGATTTCCTATGCTTGGTACTACAGCGAACAACAAGGACTGATTGTAGTGAAACATGGCGACTACTCGCTGACACTGATACCATAATAAATAACAAATAAAATCGTTACTTTTGCACCGACAAAAGAACAAAATCAAACACCATTTAAAACAGAATAAAATGAAAAAGACCATTTTAACCCTCGTCATGGCACTCTTCGCCATCACCATGTTTGCACAGAACGAAGAAAACAGCGTCCGCATCCCCAGCGGTTATCAAGGTTTCCTTGAATATGGCAACAATTGGACCGTGTTCGACAAAGAAATGCCGAATACCATCGGACTGACGACCACCCACGGTTTCTATTTCAACGGCCACATGTTTGCCGGTATCGGCATCGGTTTTGATGCTTGCAGCGATTTCGGCCTCTTCCCGATTTACGCCAATGTGCGTTATGTCTTCTCCAACAAGTCGGCAGTCAGCCCGTTCATGAGCCTGCGTTTGGGTTCCTACATCTCGGAACAAGTTGGTGCCTACGGCGACTTCGCCTTCGGCGTGCGTTTTGCCTCCAAGCGCGACTTCGCCATCAGCATGATGGTGGCCGCCACCTATTATGACAAGATGAACTACAGCGTTTGGGAAGAATACCAAAACGAATATGGCGAGTGGGAAGGCCACCGCGTGAACAAGACCGTCAACCCGTCGAGTGTATCGTTGAGAATCGGCATCGAGTGGTAAAAGGACAAATCATTTTCAACAAAAAGTCGGGAGAGCCAAATGCTTTCCCGATTTTTTATAGCCCCGAAGGGACGACCCAAACACACCCCAATATGCAATGTCGGGCTTGTAATCATTGCGGATACTAATCTCTTTCAAATACCTCAATATACTCTTTCCCTTCAGGGGGCATAGGCAAATCCTCTTCAGAAACGACCGTAAAGACATAAACAAGTTCCTTCTCGTTCTTGGTCTCCCTGATATATTGTCGCTTCAACTTTGGATTCACCCCCGATAGGCCCAGCGTTTCCATCATCTTCCGCTTGAGCGTTTTCTCTGGAGTGTCGCCAAACGCAACATGCCACCAATAACGCCTCATGGTCTCCCCCTTGCCATTCATGACATGCAGATGCGCGACAGGGTGCAGCATCTTGTTGCCTTTGTGCAGCTCCACATACATGGCCCGTCCCAAAATATTGCCCCGCTCGTTGACGATAGGTAGGAATTCTGTGACATTCACTTCAGGCTCAAATCTGCGTGGGCCTTCCGTTATGGAAAGTGCTGTATCGACTTCTTTATCTACAATCGGCTGTTCCTGAGTCGCCAACTGTGGCTGCTCTTCGATGATTCTTCGGGGGCGTCTCTCTGTTGTTGTCGAGGTCTTGACAGGCTTGTCATTAATAATCTGAGTAAGTTCCATCGGCTCAAACGACACCTCCTCAACAGTTATCTTTTCCGAGCCTTTCAACTCGATGACATCACCTGCCTTCTTCCCTATCAACATCTTGGCAACAGGTGAGATGAAGGAGATGAGGCCTTTGTTCACATCGGCTTCATCCACCCCCACAATCCGCATTACGCGACCGTTGTAGCGCACCCAAGCCCCGAAGCTCACTGTGTCCTTTTTTGACTTGGACAGGTCGACTTCCACTGCGTTATTGATACGGTCGACGAGCAATTTGATTGATGCGTCAATGAAATTGACCATAATGTAGTTGTCGCCCGCCTTGACGCGCTCTGTCTCAAGATCCTTCAGTTCCTCTTTGAGTGCCTCAAGCCCTTCTTTCGTGACATAGTTGGGCACGCCTTCGGGCAAATACGCCCGCATCGGCACCCTCGGAATCTCTTCCTGATCGCCTTCTTTGATGAAACCTCGGCTCATAATGGGACTGGGGACTGAGGACCTAGGACTTAGGACTTAGGACTGGGGACTGAGGACTGGAGACTTAAGGGCCGTCCTTTGTCCTCCGTCTTCCGTCCTCTGTCAATCATCTCATTTAATCACCAACTCATCAATAATGTTCTGGCACTTGCCGACTTTCTCGATGCACCAGAGCAGGTAGCGGGCGTCCATGCAGATGGTGCGCTGCACCTTGTTCTCGAAGCTGAGGTCGCCGCTCATGGCCTCCCAGTTACCGTCGAAGGCCAGACCGATGAGGTTGCCCTCACCGTCGATGACGGGACTGCCCGAGTTGCCACCCGTGATGTCGTTGGTGGTGATGAAGTTGACGACCAACTCACCGTTTTCATTGGCATAACGGCCGTAGTCGCGGCGATTGGCGAGGTCGCGCACATCCTGCGGAATGTCGAACTCCCAGTTGCCAGGCACATACTTGGCCATCACGCCGTCCATGGTGGTGTAGTAGTTATAGTTGACTGCATCGGCGGCCTTGTAAGGCTCCACGGTGCCGTAGGTCAGACGCATGGTGAAGTTGGCATCGGGATAAAAGTTGCGGTCGCTCTGCATCTCCATCAAGCCCTTCATGTAAAGGCGCTCGCCTTGGTTGCCTCCTTGTCTAGGGCTTTGGGCTTCTCCATCCACTTCTCGAGACGGGACTTGTCGGTGAAGATGGACTTCTCGAAGGCCTTGGCCACATATTCAGTGAAGTCACCACCATTCTCCATACCGATGCGGAGTATCTCGCTCGGCATGAGGTTGGCTTGGTTATTCTTGTAGAACAACGCCAACAAGGCAGCGGTCACATCTTGGTCGAGAGGCATGCTGTAGTCCTTGAAGAAGGTCTCCACGGCAGGTTGCATCTTCTCGGCAGCGGCTTTGATGTCGGCTTTGTCGGCCTTGTCCTCAAACATCTGGTTGATCCGCATGAACCTGCGGCTGAAAGCGATGGCCTCGCCACCGTTCCAGCCCGCCTCGCGGTGGTAGACAAACGACTTCTCGATCTCATCGAGAATGTCCCACTTCGCCTTGATGCCCGTGAAGATGTCGCCATATTCGGCCTTGCGCTTCGCGTCGGCGTTGACCCAGTTCATGAAGTCTTCTTCTTGGGCGAGGCGGCGCTCATACACGTGGTTACGCTTGAGCTGCTTCACCTGACCGATGTAGTATTTCCAGTAATTCGACACACTGGCCTGCTTGGAGGCGTACATGATGAACACCTCCTGGTCGGCGTCCATGTGCTTGCGGTAGTTTTCGAGTTTGGTCGTGCGGCAGTCGATGATGGCAGGACCTTCCTTTTCGATGACGTTCTTCACCGTGTAAGAAGTGGAATAACGGTCGGTCGAGCCGGGATAGCCGAGAATCATGGCATAGTCACAAGGCTTCACGCCACCCAAATTAATAGGAAGGAACCATTTGCTCTTCATCGGGATGTTGTCGGCACTGTATTCCGCAGGGCTGCCATCAGGGGCGGTGTAGACGCGGAAGATGTTGAAGTCGCCCTTATGGCGAGGCCAGGTCCAGTTGTCGGTGTCGGCACCAAACTTGCCTATGCCCCAAGGCGGGCAGCACACGAGGCGCACATCCTTGTACTCATCGTACTCGAAGAGGATGTATTGGTTGCCGCTATAGAAAGGCACAATCTCGACGCGCACGTTGCGGTCGCCTTTGCGTTCCTTGGTGAGTTCCTTGGAGTTCTTGGCGATGAGTTCGGCGCGTTCTGCCTCAGAGGTCTGTGCCGTGACACCTTTCAGCACGGCTTCGGTCACGTCTTCCACCTTATTTAAAAAGAGGACGGAGAGACCCGCATTGGGCAGCTCTTCACCCTTGCTCTTGGCCCAGAAGCCGTCGGTGAGGTAGTCATGTTCGATGGATGAGTGTTTCTGCACATAGCTCAAGCCACAGTGGTGGTTGGTGAGCAGCAGGCCTTCGGGGGAGATAATCTCGCCCGTACAGCCGCCACCGAACTGCACGATGGCGTCCTTGATGCTGGGTTGGTTGAAGCTGAAGATCTGCTCGGCCGTGAGTTTGCAGCCCATGGCTTGCATCTCGGCGAGGTTTTGTCCGTTGAGGGCATAAGGCAGCCACATTCCTTCGTCAGCGCGCGCCACTGTCAATGACAGCACTAAGACTGAGATTAATGAGAATAGTTTTTTCATTTTGATATAAGTTTTTTAATTGTTCGATTCAGCAGAATCATCCTTTACTAAATTACCAATGTAATCTATAAAAGACTTTGCTTGTGTAGTAAGGTCATCTGTCAACCAATCCACTCATAGCCTTACTCCTTCTTTCATTACATTAAGATAAAACGGTGTTATCATCGGACGGTTTTCCCATTGTTTCTTAAGCATCACAATTGGGCTGATGGCCACTCCTGTTTGAAGTTCCAATTCATAGAGCGGCATAGTCACGGCATCTTCTTGAGCCAAAGTAAGTTTGTCACCATCAACAAGGATGAGGAGGTCTATATCACTGTCAGGCCTAGCCTCACCACGTGCCTCACTGCCATACAAAATGACCTCAGCTGTGGGAAACAATCGCCGCATAATCATTTGTATTTGTGCCACTATGTCTTTTCTACTCATATTGCTTGCTTTTTCTGACTGCAATATTACAAAGAAAATCCGAATCCTATACGATATGCTTCAGTAAAAGCAACAAAAAACCCCTCCTGATGGGGAAAAAGGAGGGGAAAAACAATATAAAGATTATGAAAAAAATCCGACTTTATTTTTTCTCAATGCTCTCGCATCGAAAACTGATGCAAAGATAAGCATTATTTTTATTCACGGCACACTTTTGGACATTTTTTTGGAAAAATTTCCAATTTTTTATCCCATCAAGGGTACAAAATGCCCTATCCCGTCCATGTTGGAGCCGTGATCACGCGCCAGCAATCACTGCTTGGCGGCCATGACCAGCTGACCTCTGTAGTACAGGTCGCCGTCCACATAGTAAGCACGGTGCATCACGTGCATGGTGCCAGTGGTAGGATCGATGGTCACGTTCGGGGTTTCAGCCTTGTAATGTGTTCTTCTCTTAGCGCCTCTGGTATGAGACTGTCTTCTTTTAGGATGTGCCATTTCTTTGTTATTTTAACTAGTTAATTACCAATTGTT
>CACXXW010000193.1 GCA_902771635.1 uncultured Bacteroidia bacterium
GATGTCGTATTTCAGGTTTTGCCCGATTTTGAGGATGTTTTCATCCTCAAACAAGGGCCGCAGCAGTTCCAGTTTCTTCTGGCAAGCCTCGCGCTCGGCGGGCATGGACAGGTACCAAGCCTCGTGTGCCTTGATGGCGAAGGAAAGACCCACCAATTCGGCGGAGTACACGTCGATGTTGGTGGTTTCGGTGTCGAAGACAAATTGCTTTTGTTTGGACAGCAAATCCACCAAAGCGTTGATGTCGGTTTCAGTTTCCACAAGTTTGTAGTCGTGTGCCAACGTCTTGGCTGAGTCCTTCTCGGAGAATTCCAGCAGACCACTGTTGTCGCCTTGGTTGAAGAGGTCGAAGGTCTCGTTGGATGAGAACAGGTCTGGTTGTTGACTCCCTCCCGAAGCCCCTGTGGGTTGGCCTGCTCCCCTTTCAGAGGGGGCATTCGTATTCCCCCTTTGAGAGGGGGGCAGGGGGGAGTCAACCCCATGCTTACCCTTATAATCCTCCAAGAATCGTTTAGCGAAAGTCCTGAACTCCAGTTCCTCAAACAAAGCCATCAAGGTAGGCACATCAGGCTCCTTGGCTTTCAGTTCCTCCTCATCGAGGTCGACGGGCACTTCTAAATTAATGGTCGCCAACGCTTTCGACATCAGTCCTTGCTCAGCGAAATTGATGACGTTTTCCTTTTGTTTGCCTTTCAGCTCATCGGCATGGGCGATGAGGTTCTCCACGCTGCCGTATTTTCCCACCAAAATCGCAGCAGTCTTCTCGCCGATGCCTGGGATGCCGGGGATATTGTCGGCAGCATCACCCCAAAGGCCGAGGATGTCGATGAGTTGCTTGGGTTCCTGGATGCCGTAGCGTTCGCAGACCTCCTTGGGTCCCCACACCTGTGCTGGCTCACCGAATTTGGCGGGCTTGTAGAGCAGGATTTTGTCTGTCACCAACTGACCGAAGTCCTTGTCTGGGGTCATCATATAGGTAGTGAATCCTTGTTTCTCAGCTTTTTTCGACAGGGTGCCAATGACATCGTCGGCCTCGTAACCTTCCACGCCGTAAACGGGGATGTTGAAGGCCTCAATAAGTCTGATGATATAAGGTATCGAGTCGCGGAGGTCGTCAGGCATCTTCTCGCGGTTGGCTTTGTATTCGCTGTATTCGGCCTGCCGTTGGGCAGTGCCGGCCACGTCGAAGGCCACGCCGATATGGGTGGGCTTCTCTTTCTGTAGGATTTCATAGAGCGAGTTCAAAAAGCCCATCACCGCCGAGGTGTTGACCCCTTTCGAATTCATTCGTGGGTTCTTGCTCATGGCGAAGAAAGCCCTGTATATCAATGCGTAGGCATCCAAAAGGAATAGTTTTTTCTCTGTGGTTTCCATAGTGTTACGTTTGAAAATGTAAAAATACAAAGTTTCGGAATAATATGGATGAGATTTTTGCTATTTTTGCAGGTAAATAAATCAATTATGGAGAACAATATCCCACGATGGGAACAGAAGTTGCAAAGTTATCATAAGGCCTTGAATCGTGTTGCGGAGGTTGTTAATGTGATGGACAAGCGGCAATTGAATGATTTTGAAGCCGATGGACTGATTCAAAGGTTTGAGTTCACTTTTGAGTTGGCCTGGAAGTTGATGAAAAGTTATGCAGAGTTTCAAGGTACAGACAAAGAAATTATGGGCTCAAGAGATGCTATTCGTTGGGCGTTTGAAAACAAGATTATAAATGACAGCGGTATATGGATTGAGATGGTGAAAAGGAGAAATGACACTTCACATACTTATGATGAGGAGACTGCTGCTGAGGTGGTAATACGTATTAAAGACTCATATTACCAGGCTTTTATGGCATTGTATGATAGAATGAAGGGTCTTGCTTCTAAAGGCCAGCAAGATTTGTTTTCCCAAACCTAAACATGATGACTTTTGGACTTGCAGACATAGAATTACAAGCTTTGCGTGATGCTTTGGCATCAGTGCCGGAGGTCGAAGAAGCCATTATTTATGGATCTAGGGCAAGAGGTACAAACCGTATAGCATCCGACATCGATTTGACATTAAAAGGCAATAGTCTTACTTATTTGCAATTGGCTCTTCTTGATGAGAGGATAGATGAATTGTATTTGCCGTATTTTGTGGATTTGAGCTTGTATTCCATGTTGAAAAACCCTGATTTAATTGACAGTATTCATCGTGAAGGGAAAGTGTTTTATAATCGAGATGAAATGGAATAATAGATATTGAATTTCCAAAAAACCGAAAAAAAACATCATTTTCAAAAAAAGTTGTACCTTTGCAATCGAAAACGAGTAATTATTGGTCACAAGGTAGACCGACATTCTTTTATAAACAACTGATTATCAATTTATTGGTAAGATGGTTGGGTTTGAAACGGAAATAAGTCTTACTTTTGCGGCCTATTTATCAACTAAAAAAAGAGAACTATGCAAGAAATTTTGAATGAAATCGTTCCGATCATTGCTGAGAAACTCGGCGTGGATCCTTCGGAAGTCACTATGGAAGCCAGCTTTACCAACGACCTGGGTGCCGATTCACTGGACACCGTCGAACTGATGATGGAATTTGAAAAGAGCTTCAATCTCTCCATCCCGGACGATCAACAGGAAAACATCCAGACTGTGGGTGATGTTGTGAAGCTCATCGAAAAGATGCGTGCTGAAAACAATTGATTTTTCATTAATTTAGGAAAATAAACTTTTTCATGGAATCGAAACGCGTAGTCGTCACTGGCCTCGGTGCCATCACGCCCATTGGGAAAACCCTTCCTGAGTATTGGGAAGGATTGGTGAAGGGTAGAAACGGTGCTGGCGAGATTACCCGTTTCGATTCTACTTTATACAAGACGCATTTCGCCTGCGAGGTGAAAGACTACAATCCCGAGGATTATTTCGAGAAGAAAAACGTGCGCAAGTACGACCACTTCGCCCAATTTGGTCTCATCGCTGCCGATGAAGCCATCGCTGACTCGGGCATCTCTGCTGAAAACTGCGACTTGGATGAGGTGGGCGTCATGATGACCTCAGGCATCGGCGGCGTCAACCACCTTTATCATGAGACGATGGAATATGCTCAAGGCGACGGCACGCCGCGTTTTGGTCCTTTCCTCATCACTAAGATGATTGTCAACATGATTGGTGGTGTCATCTCCATCAAATACGGCTTCCGTGGTCCCAATTACGCCACGGTGTCGGCCTGCGCCTCTTCGACGCACTCTATCATC
>CACXXW010000194.1 GCA_902771635.1 uncultured Bacteroidia bacterium
CTTCGTGCAGCAACACTACAACGAGAAGGAATCCGCCATGCGCTCGTTCAAGGAGGCGGAGCAATACGGCAAACTGGCTGTTGACAGCCTCACCGTGGCACAGGCGGAGTATTGGATGGGGAAAATGCTGTATGAGGATTATATGGAGGACGAAGCTCTTTCCATATTGAAGAAGTCTGATGCCCATTTTGGGTTGCGTAACACAGAAAGAGCTTATGTGAATAATTTGGAAGCAATAGTTTACATTGTCCTAAAACAATTTGATGAAGCGGAAATGAGTTTAGAAAAAAGCCTTGATTATGCTGAATTAGGACTGGCCAATAAAATTAAGATAAAAGTCCTGAATAACTATGCCGTGTTGCGTCACTTGGAAGGAAAAAATGATGAGGCCATAGCAAAACTCAAAAAAGCCGATGAGGTCTTTAACTTGAATGATTCAGAAAAAACTATGCTATTTTTGAATTTTGTGAAATCGTTCTTGGCTCAAGATGAATTTGATTCCGCTGCCGTTTATGTTCATCACTTGGAAGAGCTTTTGCCCACAGACCAAGTAAAAGATGAAACCAAGGCCTCATCATACGAAACACTATCTCGTATGGCAGAAATACAAGGTGATACAGCATCAGCTTTCCAATACCTTAAAAAGCGCCAAAACATAGTGTCAGCTATTTTAGCAAACATAGAAAAAAAATCTGTATATCGCATCCAGCAGCAATACGACTATGAAAGTCTTCAAAACAAGATGATCCAAGAGCGCTCCCGGATGCAACGCTTAGTTGCCATAGGAATCGTATTGTTGCTCTGTATTGTAGCCTTATTCTTCTATCAATCATCCCAAAGAAACAAGAAGGAAGCAGAAACCAATGCCAACCTGTTTCATTTTATGCAGCAGAACAGGGCATTGGTTGAGAGTAATATAGAGCATGAAAAGAAGGCGATTGACACCATGCAACAACTTTCGGATGTGCTTTTTGCCAGATTAAAAGCCATGCAAAAACTTGATTATAGCCTAAAAAACCCGAAAGACAAGATAGCCCTCAAGGACTTAGAGAAAGAGGTTTTCGGAGATGGTGAACATTGGGAAGCCGTCAAAGAGGTTCTGGATGCTTTATACCCAGGGTTATGGGAGTCTTTGAAACTTAAATATCCGGAAATGGACGAAATGGAGCGTCGGGTGTTCATGATGTCACGTCTCAAGCTGTCGCGTTTGGGCGAAGCCACGCTGTTGGGCATCAGCACGAGTGTGCTCGACAAGCTCCGCACCAAAGTTCATAGGATAGTGGAAGAGGAGAAAATATAAGGGTTATTGCCTCAAATCTAGTCGTTTTATACTACAGGAATTCGGATTTTTCCTATAAAAGTTCGGATGGTGTGTTTTGTAATCATTTGGTATAAAACAATTTACAAAAACCGTTTTGAGCAAAAGTTCAGATGGGGGTTCGTATAAGCATTTAATGCCTTATTTTCGCTGTGTGACAACGTTAAGTCCTATGTTATCAAATTAGAATTGTTTAATTCCAAACCATTAACACCATGAAAAAGCATCTGTTACTTTTTGTTTTTGCCTTTGCGGCAATGGCCTTGCATGCCCAAGACGAGGATTTGTACTCAATGGTACACCAAGACATGAGTGGTTACGGATTTGGCATTGAGAGCGTGACGCAACAACGCAACGGTGATATCATTGCCGTCACCCACATCAGCCAATACCCCGTCTTCCTAGGGAATATCTTCTTTAAGATGTCGCCATGGTTCCAAAGTGTTACCGATTCGGTCTTCGTGGCCGACACCATGCCTCCATATTACTTCTTCTTCCGAAACCCGCACGGCGAGGGCAATATCCGTACCAACCTCGAGTATGTGGAAGAGTTGGACAGCACATACGTGCACATCTGCCATTTCTCTGACAACAGTTTTCAAATCAACCATAACGAGGACGTAATGGTGGCATTGCGCGAAGGCGTTGCTTACGATGAAATAGACAGTTACATGATTGATTGTTGGGGTGACATTATCATGAAATACAGAATTGACCGACCCGATGGGAACTATGACGTGTATATTGCAAGACTCGATCCCGACGGTACACTGAAACATCAGGGACTTTTATACGAAAACGTGCGCACCCAAATACCTAAATTGAGATTGTTAAAGGAATCACCCGTTCAATACTACCAATGGAGTGCTGTGGATTCAAATATCGGCCCTGGCAAGAACCTCGCAATTTATGTGATAGACTCCCTTTTCAGCAAAAACACCATAATTCTTGACAAAATACTGAGCGAGGAAACCATTGGCGATGGAATTGTAGCGTATGAGTGGCTCGATATCGGAAACACTGATGTGATTCCAATAGGTGGAGATGATGTTCTTGTGGCTTCAAAATATGTAAGCGACACAAACTTCTACTCTATGACCGCCGAGTATGGCGTAGCTGTGGCAAAGTATGACTTACGCACCATTCAACTTAAAGATTATATCGTATTCAACGATTATCTTGGTCATTCTAATGAAGCGCAATGCTTGGCCATTATGAAAATGTCAGACGGTACGGTTTACTTCATGTATAACGAGGAAGGATACCCTGCTGAAAGCGTTATTGTTGTGAAAATGGACACCGACCTGAACGTGAAGTGGAAACGTTTTTGCAAAACTGAGAACATTGCCCTGTGGGGCGGTCAACGCCCATTTGTTTTTCTGTATGAAAACGAACTGGGCGAAGAGGAGGGTATTGCATGGGTTGGATATGGGAAGAACACAAATACGAACCAGTACGGTGTAACCTATTTCCTTCTCAACCACGACGGCACGGTGGGCACGAACGAAGGCAGCATAGAAGTGCGCCCCTACGCCTTCTATCCCAACCCAGTGAAAGAGCAACTGCTCATGCAGTTCTCCCCAGATGTTCAACCCAAGCAAATCGAGCTCTACGACCTGCAAGGCCGCCTGGTGCGCACGCAAAGCAATTCCTTCGAGAGCATCGACATGAGCCAATTGCCCGTTGGAACCTACACGATGCGCGTCACCATGGAGGACGGGGAGACCTATTCGGACAAGGTGGTGAAGGAATGACGGCGGGGATTGCAAATCCCCAACTCAAAGCCGGCGGATTGCAAATCCGCCGGAACGAGGGGACACGAGACTGCGAAACGTTTGGCTTGTCCCGTGTCCCGAGAAGATAAAAAATCGAAAAAAATCTTGCTTGAAATGGAATATTTTGTATTTTTGCGGA
>CACXXW010000195.1 GCA_902771635.1 uncultured Bacteroidia bacterium
CCTCGTCCATGAACTCGTCAAGATGCGCGTGCGTCCGTACTACATCTACCAGTGCGACCTCTCGATGGGTCTGGAGCATTTCCGCACGCCCGTCTCGAAGGGTATCGAAATCATCGAAGGCCTTCGTGGCCACACTAGCGGCTTCTGCATCCCGACCTTCGTCGTCGATGCTCCCGGTGGCGGCGGCAAGACCCCGGTCATGCCACAGTATGTCATCTCGCAAGCCCCTGGCAAAGTGGTGCTGCGCAACTTCGAAGGCGTCATCACGACCTACACCGAGCCGACCGAGTACCACAGCGAGTGCAACTGTCCCGAGTGCCAGGCTGCACGCGCCAAGGAACAAGTCGGTGCAGACAAGGCCGTTGACGGTGTGATTTCACTGCTTGAAGGCGAGAGAATGAACATCGAGCCGAAGGCTTTGAAGAGACACGAGCGTAATGAGAACAGATAATTAAATAAGGTGAATGGTAGAGGCGCAAGCAATCGCGTCTCTACTATCCGCAGTTTTTTAGCAAAATAGTAGGCCTTATGAACGAAATGGTACCCAACCAGCAAAACCTCATCATCTACAACACCTTGGACGGCAAGGTGAGTGTTACGATGATGGCTCGTGATGGCAATGTCTGGATGAACCAGAAACAGATGGCCGAACTTTTTGCCACCTCGGTTCCCAATGTCAATATTCACATATCCAACATACTGAAAGAAAATGAGTTAGATAAAGATTCAGTTATTAAGGATTATTTAATAACTGCCACTGACGGGAAGCATTACAATGTCACTTTCTACTCGTTGGATATGGTGTTGGCGGTTGGTTTCCGTGTGAAGGGGAAACGCGGCACGCAATTCCGCATTTGGGCCAACCAACACTTGAAGGAATTCATCGTGAAAGGCTTTGTACTTGACGATGAACGCCTCAAGAACCCCGATGGTCGCCCCGACTACTTTGATGAGTTGCTTGAACGCATTCGCGACATTCGAGCCTCGGAGAAACGCTTCTATCAAAAACTGCGTGATTTATTCGCCTTAAGTAGCGATTACGACGCTACCGACAAGGCTACCCAGATGTTCTTTGCCGAAACGCAAAACAAGTTGCTTTACGCTGTCACCCATCAAACCGCTGCCGAAATCATCGTCAGCCGTGCTGATGCCTCGCAACCTAACATGGCACTTACTTCGTGGAAAGGTTCAGTAGTACGCAAGCAAGACATCTATATCGCCAAGAACTATCTTCGTGCTGATGAGATTGACCTGCTCAACCGCTTGACAACACTGTTTCTTGAATCGGCGGAAATCCGAGTGAAAGAACGCTTCGACCTGACCATCAACTATTGGCGGCAGAATGTGGATCATTTGTTGGAGTTCCAAAACAAGGATGTGCTTCGCAATGCTGGAAGCATCTCCAACAAAGAAATGGAAGCCCATGTGTTGGCCGTTTACGAGCAGTTTGACCAACGCCGCAAACAAGCCGATGCACAACTTGCCGACCAGATGGATGATGAGGAACTGAAACAATTGGAACAGCAAATAGTGAATAGAAAATGAACGGATGTCATTTCAAAAATATGTTATTATGAAAACAAATATGAAAAGACTTTTATTCTTATTTGCAATTGTATCCATGTTGACGGGGTGCTCCGTTTTTAGGCATTCTGGAACAGCTAAGCCCGAGAACAATACAGGAGAAACAGCAACTTTGAAGGGTAGCGTTTGGGAAGCTGAAACTGGAGAACCGGTAGTATATGCTAATATAATTCTTGTTGATGGAAAAGACAAAATGAGATATGGTACTTATACTAATGAGAAAGGCGAGTATCAGATTGAAGGTGTCGCTTATGGAAAGTATACTGTAAGATTTTTCTCAGTTGGATATGAAGAGAAAGCAATTCTTATTGACATCAAGAAAAACGAAGAACAATTATCTACTGGTTTGAAAGATAATCACATTAAGTTTGATTGAAATGACCTTCATCGATGACATATTGAAATACGATAGCCTGTCCATCGTCGGGTTGCAGAAGAACACGGGGAAGACTGTCAGTCTGAACTATGTGCTCGACCGCCTGCCCGTCGAGAGGAAGCGTATTGCCGTGACTTCAATAGGCATTGATGGAGAGACCACCGACCAGGTGACACGCACCCAGAAGCCGGAGATCTACCTGCGCCAAGGGATGTATTTCGGCACGTCCGAGATGCACTACCGCCAAAAACGCATCGTCTCCGAACTCATCGACGTGAGCGACGAGAACACCTCACTGGGTCGCGTGGTGACGGCCAAAGCCTTGACAGGGGGCAAGATCCTCCTGTCGGGGCCTTCGTCGTCGAGCGGACTGAAGCGCTGGATGAAGGACATGCACCGCGTGGGCATCGAACTCGTCATCATCGATGGAGCCTTGTCGCGCATGAGCCTCGCTTCGCCCGCCGTGAGCCAGAGCATGATACTTGCCACCGGTGCCGCGTATTCAACCAACATGAACACCTTAGTGCAACAGACCGCCTTTGTGGTGGATTTGATTAAGATCCCGCTGACGGAGGAGGCCAACCTGAACCTGCTGATGCCCATCGAGAAAGGCGTGTGGTACATCGACGACGAAGGCGCGTTGCACGAATTAAGCCACATCTCCTCATTGTCGCAAGACTTCCGCTTCGAGGGCATGGACCGCTGCAAGACCCTGTATGTGGCCGGCGCTCTAGTGGACGGTTTCCTCGAGAAGGTGAGGAAGAACCCGAAACTGAAGACCTGCGAACTGGTGGTGCGCGACTTCACCAAGATCTTCGTCAGTCCGCAGCAGTACAGACTGTTTTTGAAGGCAGGCGGCATGATCCGCGTGCTGCAAAAGAGCAAACTCATCGCCGTGACGGTGAACCCGACCTCGCCCTTGGGCGTGACCTTGGACTCCGACACGCTTTGTGGAAGACTTTCGGAAGCAATACAACTTCCGGTGTATGATTTAATGAAAAAGGAATGCAATTGAGAGACCACATAGAATCGCCCTGCGGCCTGCGTTATGTGTTCGAGCAACTCGAACTGCAAGCGGGCTATACGCGTCGTTGGATGCTTGACATGCCAATGATGCGGACAGGGGAGGAGATTGCTCAATCGTATGAGATGCTGCGGCAGTTCGTGCGTTTCGTGGAGGAGGTCGATACACCTTATATTAATACGCTCCAGTTCCGTCTGCAGGGGCTGAAGGACATCCGCACGACCATCAAGAACCTCGGGCA
>CACXXW010000196.1 GCA_902771635.1 uncultured Bacteroidia bacterium
GTCATGCTCAAGCCCGTATAGTGCTCAAGTAAAAAGCCGAAGATCCATGCCATCAAGATGGCGGCAAAGAACGAGGGCAACGACATACCTATGGTGGTGATGAACAGCGTCAACTTATTGAGGAACTTGGTGTTGATGACAGCAGCCAAAATGCCGATAATCAAGCCCAAAACCATGGCGATGGAGATGGACACCGCCGCCAACAACAAGGTATTTGGGAAGGCTTCGCCCAAGATGTCGGAGACCTTGCGCTTGCTTTGGTACGACATCCGCAGATAAGGACCTTTCAACACAATGGCCGTTGCACCTATGGTCGCCAATTTGGCATAGTGACCGATTTTATCCAGCTTTTGCGTGCCATTGGAGACATCGTAAAACGAAATCGGGACAAGGTCGTTGAGATAATCGACATACTGTTTCCCAAGGCTTTGGTTCATGCCGAGTTCCTCACGGATGGCATTCACCGAAGCTTCGTCGGCACGCTGGCCGAGCATCATCTGGGCAGGGTCGCCGGGCAGGATGTTGAACAGGAAAAACACCAGCGTCGCAACGCCCCAAAGCACCGCGATACCGTACAGCAACTTCCTGATCACATAAGCACCCATGTCGTCACAAAACCTTCAAAACCTTATTGAAGTCCACAGCACTCCATTTTTCCTTCACCAAGCCGTTATCCAACCATATCAGTCCAGGATTGTAGCGCACTATCGGCTTGATTTCCAGCTCATCGGCATAATACACTTCATAGAGAAAATCATATTTCTCGCGCAGTTGTTCCACATATTCCGGCTCATTGGCGACCGTCCATATCACAATATAACCTTGGTTTCCTGCGGTTTCCGTGATTGTCCGAACCTTCTCCCATTCCTTTTCGGTCACCTTGCTCAAGTCGTGCGAAGTGAACATCAGCAGGTTTTCGGTGTTCAGGATGGATTCCGTGACATCATTGCCGTCCTCATCCAAGGCTGTAAAGCCCAGGTAACTGGCACCGCCTTCCGTCCTTTGGTCGACAAACTCCCATTGCGACATCCACACCGAGTCGTTCCATGGATAATTCGGCGAAATGTACTCCTTGGTCTCCCCTGTCGCTTTATTTCTGTAAATGAGATAGGTACGTGCTTCCTCAGCAGGTTCGGCATTCAACTGCTTGCCCACCTTCCAGTTCATGAAATCGATGACAGGCAGGTGACGGTAGTTGTAGATCTCGAATCCCAAGAAAGCCGCGGCAAAGAAACCTCCGATGAGGAGCTGGGCTATGAATCCAAGCCTGTTTTTCAGTTGCTTGTTGTTGATAATCAACGGTGCAAGCACAGCATCGATGACAAGGTTCTTATAGAATGTCTGCCAATTGCTCATCTTGATGGCCGTACCAAAGCAGCCACAATCGGGCACGAGGTCGTACAAGGCATCGAAAAGCGTCGTGAAGGTGAAAAACAGCATTAACAAAGTGGCACCAAGCACCGCCAATCGAGGCAACACCTTAGTAATCAAGCAAATTCCAACCAAAAACTCTGCCAAAATCATCAACATAGCTAATACCAGAGCAAAGTCGTTCAGCCAGGTCATGCCATAGACGGCAAGGTAGTCGAGCATCTTGTATTTCGTTCCAAGTGGATCGACACCCTTGGTGAAACTGCTAAAGATGAACAAGGCACCCACCAACAGACGGCAAATGGTCAAGGCTGCATTAGAGTATTTTTTGCTAAAAATAAAGGAAACCAATAGGTTAAGCAGCAAAATGGCTAAAAACCAGATATGGTATTCAGGCAGGAAATAAATTCCCACCGCCGATGCCAAGGCCACCAATATGCTTAGCCAAGGAATCGTCGTCGTTTTCTTTTTCTTTCTCATAGTCAATTAGTTTTGGCCGTGTGTTTATTCGCTCATCAGAATCAGTGCGAACACGGCGTAGTTGATCATATCATAATAGTTGGCGTCAAGTCCCTCGGAAACAAGCGTTTTTCCACCATGATCCTCAATGCTTTTGGTGCGCAGCACCTTGCTCATAATGAGGTCGGTGATGGAGCTGACGCGCATGTCGCGCCATGCCTCATCGTAGTCGTGGTTCTTGCGCGTCATCAATTCGTATGCTTCCGTGGTGACCTTATCGTATAAGGCGGTAGCTTCCTCGGAAGTCAAGTCGGGCTGGTCGACCACACCGAGTTGGAGTTGGATGATGCCCATCGCTGCATAGTTGACAATGCCTATGAACTCAGGCTCAATGCCTTCATCCACAAGTTGCTCTGCGGTTGTTTGCAAAGTTCTGATTCTCTTTACCTTGATAAAAATCTGATCGGTGATGGAAGGCGTTCTCAAAATGCGCCAAGCTGGACCATAGTCCTTCATCTTGTCGATAAAAAGCTTGCGGCATTGCGCCAAAACAGCATGAAATTGGGTTTTTGTATCTTTTTTTGGCATGATGATAGTCTTTGGCGGCAAAGATACGTTTTTTTTTCTTACGGCAAACGTTGCAGCCAAATGGTCATGAAACGATCATAAACAATGTAACCATCCTATCACGGAAAGTCCGTCACAGAAAATCCGTGATGCAAGAATAAAAACAATTTTGAAATAATGGGGGAAAAACAAAAAAACATAGACTATTTCGTTTCTTGCAGGCTGCCGTAATACGACAGGACGCAGCCATAGATCCCCGCCACAGCACAGGCCAGCGCGGGGATTCCTTTCACCCCTACAGGGTCTCGATAGGTATATCATCCGTGTTATTCGCAGGCGGTAGAGCGCAGCGGAACCCCTGCGTCTCACAACCGACCTGCGGCTGCCGTAATACGACAGCCCCACAGCCATAACAACACGACAGGCTGTAGGGCTGTCACACCGTGGCAGCCGCTCCATGCATTGACGCAGCCATAGGTTCCCTTCGGGAATGGAAAGGTGGTCGTGTTTACCTGCGGCGGCAGGAAGAGCTTACGAACCGTAAACGCCACAAGCCGCCGCTGGCAACAAAACGACAAACGCCATTCCCGAAGGGAACCTCGACCTTTGTACACAAACGCACACCAACATGACGCAGCCATAGATCCCCGCCCCCGCACAGGCCAGCATTGGGATGACATGGCTGCTGCGGAGCACCCCGACAGGTTCACACTGGGCTTTGCCCCCACACGCGCTTCGCGTCATTGCGAGGAGGAACGACGAAGCAATCCAGAAATGAAGCTGGCTGCCTGGATTGCTTCGTTCCTCGCAATGACGCAAACAAAAAAAGCGGAGGCCGCGCCCAAAAAGCGCGCCTCCGCAATAGTCATAATAACTTACAGGGCTATGCCCTCCTAGAACAAAGGTTAGTTCTCTCGGACAGGGCGCACAGTGAACCCATTTCTGCGTTCTATAGATCCCATACCATAACCGCTCCAATCAAAGTCGACGCACCACGCGTAGTCTGCGTAGTCCGTGTGGAGCGAACTCGACCAGTAAAAACCGTAACCATAACTATCAATATTGCCTTTGCAGAACTCATCGCTACAGCCTGTGAAAGGCAAGAATAGACTGTTGTTGTTTGTGATGGAAGTGAACAATCTTCCGTTCACGCCATTCCGCTGTGTCAACGTGATAGTCGTATTGTCATACAATTCTTGCCACTCCGCTTGAGTAGGCATACGCCAATCTGACCCCCAGTTGGCTGTGGCTGCATCGTCCTCAGACAACAAGGTGGTCAAATCATCCGTGAAGCCATTGTAACCATCACTGGAATTGTTACAGTATTTAGTGAAAAAACGCATGAAAAAGTCCCATTCTTCGTAATATATGAGATTGCAGTACTGGTAGTTTTCCCAAGAATATGTAACTTTCGGCGCAGTCTCGCCCCATGCGTAGTAATCTCCGTATTCCTCGGGAGCGTTGGCGCCCACGTTGCAGGTTGCCCACAGCAGGCCGCTCGGCAGGCCGAGGTCGACATATTCGTGGCTTTCGGTCGTCACTTCAACAGGTTGGAAGCTCTTTATCGTGTTGCGCACCACTTGGGCCGCGTGGCTCTCCGGGAAAGGTATCTGGCCCACGAGGGTCTCGCCGTCGTAGATC
>CACXXW010000197.1 GCA_902771635.1 uncultured Bacteroidia bacterium
CTCGCCTTCAATGCCCATCACGGTGATGCTGCTCACATGCGCGTCGCCATACAAGCGCACGCCCAAGCCGCCGCAGAGGTTCTTGAAGTACAGGTTGTCGTCAGTGCCGTAGGCCAACATGGGATTCGCGCCGTTGGCGAAGGTGCCGGTCTCGGTGAGGTTCTGCACTGCAGGCACCTCGAAAACGACCATGTCTGCATCATTCATCGTGGCCGTGTGAGGATAGACTGCCGTGAAAGGCGGCACCATATCGAATTCGTTGGCATAGGTGAAGGTGCCGTTGGTGGTGTTGGCGCCCGATTGCAGGGTGAACACAGCGCTCTCGCCGTTGCCGTTGTAAATACGGATCTGGTCGCCGGCCTTCCATTTGATCTGGCCTTGGCCGTCGACGGGGTCAAGATAGGTCCTTCCCTGCGTCCGCGACTCGATGGTAGCGTGGAACACAGCTTGGTCCTTGTTGTCCTTGTCCTTGTTGCACGAGACGAGCATCATCATGCCCATCATGAGTGCCATTGCGAATGTTGTAAGTTTTCTCATTGTCGTGTCCTCCCTAGTTTACGGCCAATCGATTTCGACCATGGTCATACTTTCCGTTCCGCCGCCCGCGCTGGTTGCGACACCGCCCGAGGCACACAACAGGCCCTGGGGCTCAATTTCTATGACCTCCACTTGGGGAGCCTCATAGCACTTTTCAATTGTTTTTTTCATCTTGTTTAGGTTTTAAGGGGTTAAAGTATATGTATTTTAGATTTCAAGATTTAACTTCGTTGAATGCTTCGCATTTCAAAATTAGATTCCCTGCGGGAATGGAAGGTGGCTGTAAGAGTGAACTGCGGCGGCACGAACAAGTTGCATATCCATAACGCCACAAACCGCCGCATGTATAATATGACTTCAACTCCATTCCCGAAGGGAATCTCCTCACCACGACACAAAGCGCCAAAATGCTTAGTAAGACAAAAAGGAGAAGTACAAATAGGTATACAAAAGGAATAGAGGTTAAGTATTTTGCTACCTCTAATATCAATAACAATATGGTTATCAATATTTTGCAAGTTATTTTGCTTATTTAACATAATGGCATGGTGCAAAAAATAGAAAAACATCTGAAACAAAACAAAAAAAAAAAATAAAAAAAAATAAAAAAAAAACGCAAAAAAAAATAAAAAAAGAAAGGCCGCCTCACGGCAGCCTTTCTCCATCTGTATAGAAAAAAACATTTACTCTTTCGTCTCTTCGACGGGAGCTTCGGCAGGAGCCTCAGCCTTGGGAGCAGCCTTCTTGCTGCTACGGCGGGTGCTCTTAGCCTTGGCGGCAGTCTTCTGACCCTCGCGGGTGTAGACCTCATTGTAGTCAACGAGCTCCATCATAGCCATCTCAGCGGCATCACCTTTACGGTTTTCAGGCATGCGGATGATGCGGGTGTAGCCACCAGGACGGGTAGCCACTTTCGGGCCAACTTCACGGAACAGCTCGGTCACGGCATACTTGTTTTGCAAATAGGCAAAAACAATACGGCGGTTGCTGGAGCCAGTCTCGGTCGTAGTGTTGTTCTCAGGCTTAGCCTTGGTGATCAGCGGCTCGATGTACATACGAAGAGCCTTGGCCTTGGCCGTCGTGGTAATGATGCGTTTGTGAAGAATCAGCGAAGAAGCCATGTTCGAGAGCATAGCCTTGCGGTGTGCGCTCTTTCTTCCCAAGTGATTGAATTTCTTATTGTGTCTCATCTTTCTTATTCCTTATCTAATTTATATTTGCTGACATTCATACCGAACTCGAGGCCTTTTCCTCTGACCAACTCATCAAGTTCGGTGAGCGACTTCTTACCGAAGTTGCGGAACTTGAGTAGGTCTTGCTTATTGAAGGCAACCAGTTCACCAAGCGTTTCAACCTCAGCAGCTTTCAAGCAGTTCAACGCACGGACCGACAGGTCGAGGTCAACAAGCTTGGTCTTGAGGAGCTGACGGATATGCAACGAACCTTCATCGAAGTCTTCGGTCACGGTCTTTTCATCGGGAACAAGGTTGATGTTCTCATCCGAGAAGAGCATGAAGTGGTAGATGAGGATCTTTGCGGCTTCTTTCAAAGCATCTTTAGGATTAATCGAACCATCGGTGTCGATTTCGATGACAAGTTTCTCGTAGTCGGTCTTCTGCTCGACGCGCCAGTTTTCCACCTTGTAGCTCACATTGCGGATGGGCGTGTAGATGGAGTCGATGGCGATGGTGTCGACAGGGGCACCAGCCACCTTGTTCTCGTCGGCAGGCACATAGCCACGACCCTTTCCGATGTTGAGCTCGATGTTGAGCTTCACAGAGGGTTCGAGATTGCAGATGACGAGATCCGGATTCAGCACTTGGAAAGAAGTGAGATAGTTGTTGATGTCACCAGCCTTAAATTGCTCTTGGCCTGTGATGGTGAAGCTCACCTTCTCGTGTGTTTCCGTGGGGACAACTTGTTTGAGGCGGACTTGTTTGAAATTCAAGACCATGTCGGCGACATCCTCGATCACGCCGTCAATAGAGGCGAACTCGTGGGTGACGCCATCGATGTGGATAGAAGTGATAGCGAAGCCTTCAAGCGAAGACAACAGGATTCTTCTAAGCGCATTACCAATGGTGATGCCGAAACCTGGTTCAAGAGGTCGAAACTCGAAAACGCCTTTGGTGTCGGAGCCTTCAACCATGATAACCTCATCGGGTTTTTGAAACGCTAATATTGCCATGTTTAATGATTTTACCAGGTTAACAAACAACAATTACTTAGAATACAATTCGACGATGAGCTGTTCGTTGATGTTTTCCGGAATCTCTTCACGAGCCGGATAGTTCATGAACTTGCCGCACATCTTTTCCGAATCCCATTCAAGCCAGGCGAAGTTGCTGCCCTGACGGCCTTCCAAGGAATTGGTGACGACTTCCAAGCTCTTTGACTTTTCACGAACGCCGACAACGTCACCGACCTTCACTAAGTATGAAGGGATGCTGAGGACGCTGCCATTGACGACGATATGACGATGGTTCACGAGCTGACGGGCAGCGGCACGAGTAGGAGCGATGCCCATACGGTACACCACATTGTCGAGGCGTGATTCCAAAAGTTGCATCAGGATGAGACCAGTGACGCCTTCCTTACGGCGGGCGTGCTCGAAGGTCTTGCGGAATTGTCTCTCGAGAACTCCGTAGGTATATTTAGCCTTTTGCTTCTCCTTCAG
>CACXXW010000198.1 GCA_902771635.1 uncultured Bacteroidia bacterium
CCCCTACGGCATCCTCTCGGGACGCAATTTCGAAGAAATGCTCAACACCACACGCGAGCTGAGCGGTCAAGAGGAAAAGCACAATCCCGTCGACTTCGCGCTGTGGAAAAAGGCCGAACCCAAGCACATCATGCGCTGGCCTTCACCTTGGAGCGACGGTTTCCCGGGCTGGCACATGGAATGCTCGGCCATGGGCTGCAAGTACCTCGGCGAGACCTTCGACATCCACGGCGGCGGCATGGACCTCATGTTCCCGCACCATGAGTCGGAGATTGCACAGAGCGTGGCGGCCAACGGCAAACAACCTGTCACCTACTGGATGCACAACAACATGATCACCATTGGCGGGCAGAAGATGGGCAAGTCTTTGGGTAACTTCATCACCCTCGACGAGTTCTTCAACGGCAGCCACATCAACGCCAAGGGTGAAGAGATGATTGCGCAGCCTTACAGCCCCATGACCATCCGCTTCTTCATCCTGCAGGCCCACTACCGCAGCACCTTGGATTTCAGCAACGAAGCCTTGCAAGCCGCCGAAAAGGGCTACAACCGCCTGATGGAAGCAGTGAAAGCCGCCAAGGGTCTGAAAGCCACCGATGGCGCTGCCAACCTCGACATTCAAAAGATCGTTGATGCCTGTTACGAAGCCATGAACGATGACTTCAACAGCCCCATCGTCATCGCCAACCTCTTCGAAGCCGTGCGCATCGTGAATACCATAAAGGATGGCAAGGCACAAATCAACGCTGAGGAATTGGCTTTGCTCAACAAGCTGTTCCAAGACTTTGTCTTCGACATCCTTGGTTTGGTGGAAAGCAATGCTTCTGACGGCAGCGGTGCCTTAGTCGACGGCTTGATGCAGACCATCATCGACATCCGCAAGCAAGCCCGTACCAACAAGGACTGGGCTACCAGCGACAAAATCCGTGATGAATTGGCCAAATTGCACATCACGCTGAAAGATGGCAAGGAAGGCACAAGTTGGGTAATGGATTGACTATGACTTGTGACTATGACTATGACCGCTCCATATAGGGGAAAAGCGGTCATAGTCAGTAGTCAGAGTTAAAAAGAAGTCAAACAAAAAAAACATCAAGCTTATGACTAAAAAATACCACTTCAGAAATCTCGTCTTCGAAGGTGGTGGCGTGAAAGGCATCGCCTATGTGGGTGCCCTTGAAGTGCTCGACGAAGAAGGCATATTGAAAGACATCAAGCGAGTGGCTGGCACTTCTGCAGGTGCTTTAGTTGCCGTCTTAATCGGCTTGGGTTATTCCGCCAAAGAACTGAAGGACATCCTTTGGAGCATCAACTTCCAGAACTTTTTGGACAGTTCGTGGGGGGTAATCCGCAATACCAAACGCTTCATTGAGGATTACGGTTGGTACAAAGGCGAGTTTTTCCGCGAATTGGTGGCTGGCTATATCAAAGACAAAACGGGTGACGGCGAAAGCACTTTCAAGGATTTGGCCAAAGCGAAGAAATTTCTCGACATCAGCCTCATCGGCAGCGACTTGTCGACAGGTTACTCAAAAGTGTTCAATGCTGAATTCACCCCCAACGTCAAAGTAGCCGACGCTGCCCGCATCTCCATGTCGATACCCTTGTTTTTCAGTGCTGTACGCGGTGCGAACGGTGATGACCACATTTATGTAGATGGCGGTCTGTTGGACAATTATGCCATCAAAGTGTTCGACCGTAGCAATTACGTCAAGAACAAGGGCAATATACGCTACACCGAGTATTATGATAAGACCAACAAATCGCTGAAAAACAAAAACAAACTGACCAACGAATACATCTACAACAAAGAGACTCTAGGCTTCCGATTGGATGCCAAAGAGCAAATCGAGATGTTTCTTGATCACAATATTGAACCGACGGCGAAGGAAATCAACAGCCTGTTTGCCTACACGAAAGCCTTGGTCACCACGCTTATCGATTTCCAAAACAATGTGCATTTGCACAGCGACGACTGGCAGCGCACCGTTTATATCGACTCATTAGGAATCAGCTCCACCGACTTCAGTATATCCGACTCAAAAAAGCAGAAGCTTGTCGATTCAGGCATTCTCCACACGCAAAAATACCTGGAATGGTATAACAACGACGAGAAGAAAGCGAACAAATAAGACTTATTCGGGATAGTCCTCCTCACGCAGCAGGATACCCTGCTCATCGTACCATTTCCAGTGTCCGACATGCTTTCCCGCCTTGTATTTGCCTTCCCAACGAAGGTTGCCGTTTTCCCAATACACCGTTGAGGATCCGTCAAGCTCGCCGTTCTTGAACTCATCAATACTCCAAGGACGTCCGTCACGAAGATAGGCTTTCCATGTGCCTTCACGCTTGCCGTCCTTCATCGCGCCTTCCATCTTCACCTCTCCAGTTTCATAATACTCGATCTCCTTCACGCATTTGTCGCTTTTATCATAATAACGCACAACCTGAGGCTGACCGTTAGAGTGTTTAGCCTCCACTTTTTCCGTCAACCGAGGCGCACATGAAACAATTATCAAGGCCATTGCCAAAAACAAAAGTATCCGTTTCATATCTTTTAGAGTTTAATTCATTTTCATCTGTTAAAACACAATCTGACACCTCTCTCCTCCTCATGAAAGATCCCATCCTCAAACACCAAATTACCATTAATGAAGGTATGGGTCACACGAGAATGTGTTTGGAGGCCATCATAAGGCGACCAACCACATTTGGAGTATTCGTTCACATTTGAAATACAGCCATTTGCATTCAAATCAACCAACACCAAATCGGCATGATAGCCTTCACGGATGAAACCTCTGCGATCAATTTGGTACAAGATGGCTGGATTATGGCACATCAGCTGCACCAACAACGGCATATCGACCAACTCTGCCATGATCTCCAATGAATGTTGGATAGATGGAAAACCGGATTTGCTAGTGAAAAAATCATCCGTCATCTTCTCCTCAAGCAGATGCGGCGCATGGTCGGTGCCAATGGTATCAATCAAGCCATCATGCAAAGCTTGAAGCAAAGCTTCCTTGTCGCGGTGCGACTTGATGGCAGGGTTACACTTGATAGCAAACCCCTTCCCTTCATAATCATGGTTGTCGAACCATAGGTAATGCGGACAGGTTTCTGACGTTATCTTTTTGTCTTTCAACGGAATGTCATTCCTAAATAATGACAGTTCCTTTTGTGTGGAGATATGAAGCACATGCAGTCG
>CACXXW010000199.1 GCA_902771635.1 uncultured Bacteroidia bacterium
TTCAAAAGTTTTATCCGTTAAACACAGTATCCAAATCCACACCTCTCAATTGTGCGACGGTGTAGGCATCGCGCATTTTGGTCAGAGCGTCGAAAGTAGCCTTCACCACCGAGTGGGGGTTGGAGGAGCCCTTCGACTTGGCCATCACGTTCTTCACGCCAACGCTCTCGAGGACGGCACGCATGGCACCACCGGCGATGACACCGGTACCAGGAGTAGCAGGTTGGATGTAGACGTAGGCGCCGCTGTACTTGCCGTATTGCTCGTGGGGCAGCGTGCCGTTCAAAACGGGAACCTTCACCAGGTTCTTCTTGGCGTCATCAACGCCCTTCTGGATGGCAGCGGTGGCTTCCTTGGCCTTGCCAAGACCGTAACCGACGACGCCGTTCTCATTGCCGACGACAACCAGTGCTGCGAAAGTGAAAGTACGACCACCTTTGGTCACCTTGGTGACGCGGTTGATGCTAACGAGACGTTCCTTGAACTCGATTTCGCTAGACTTTACTCTTTTTACATTAACTTCTGCCATGACAATTAGAATTTTAATCCTCCATTACGAGCTGCGTCGGCCAGCGACTTCACTCTACCGTGATACAAATAACCATTACGATCGAACACGACGGTTTCGATGCCGACGGCCTTGGCCTTCTCTGCGATCAAAGCGCCAACCTTGGCGGCTTGTTCGGTCTTCGTGATCTTTTCATTTTCGATGCCGTTCTCGCGGGAACTGGCGGCAGCCAGAGTCTTGCCGACTTCGTCGTCAATCAGCTGCACATAGATTTGCTTGTTGCTTCTGAAGACAGACATGCGCGGACGCTGGGCAGTACCAGAAATCTTCTTTCTGATGCTCTTCTTGATGAACTGTCTTCTCTCTTCTTTAGTTTTTGCCATTTTGTTACTTTTCTTACTGAGGTATTAATCTTTACTTACCAGCAGCCTTACCTGCCTTACGTCTCAGGACTTCGCCTTCGAACTTGATACCCTTACCCTTATAAGGTTCAGGCTTACGCATTGAGCGGATCTTTGCGGCCACCTGACCAAGAAGTTGTTTGTCGTGTGAACGCATCTTCAAGATGGGGTTCTTACCTCTCTCGTTGATGGTTTCAATCTTAATCTCCGGAGGCATCTCCATGAAGATGTTGTGGGAGAAGCCCAGAGCCATTTCGAGGATTTGTCCCTTGGCCTCGGCCTTGTAACCGACACCGACAAATTCCTGCACCGTTTCAAAACCTTCGCTCACGCCCTTCACCATGTTGTTGATGATGGCGCGATAGAGTCCGTGCATGGCGCCCGGCTTGCCAGCGGCAGTAGCCTCGTTGGGCTTCACATGGAGCTGACCGTCTTCCAATTCGAGGATGACAGCGTCGCCGAACTTCTGCGAAAGTTCACCTAACTTACCTTTAACCGTGATGACACCGTCTTTGATGTCGACCGTTACGCCAGCGGGGATGGCGATAGGCAATTTACCAATTCTTGACATACTTTCTATCTCCTATAATTAGCTAACGTAACAAATCACTTCACCGCCGATGTGGAGCTTGCGGGCTTCCTTGTCGGTCATCACACCCTGCGAGGTGGAGATGATGGCGATACCGAGGCCATTCATCACGCGCGGCAGGTTTTCACTATCAGCATACCTTCTCAGGCCAGGACGCGAAACGCGGTCGATGGTCGTGATGGCGGGCAGCTTGGTCACAGGATGGTACTTAAGAGCGATCTTAATGACATTCTGCGATTTCTTTTCACCTTCTTCGAACTTGTAGTTGAGGATGTAGCCCTTCTCGAAGAGGATCTTCGTGATGGCCTTCTTCATGTTCGAAGCGGGGATTTCAACGATTCTATGCTTGGCATTATTCGCATTGCGGATGCGAGTCAGATAATCTGCTATAGGGTCTGTATTCATCTTTCAATCAATCTTAAAATGTTTACCAACTAGCTTTCTTTACGCCCGGGATCAAGCCTTTGAGGGCCATCTCACGGAAATCAATACGCGAAATGCCAAACTGGCGCATATAGCCTTTCGGACGACCGCTGAGCTTGCAACGGTTGTGCAGGCGGACAGGGCACGAGTTTTTCGGCAATTTTTGGAGGCCTTCGTAATCGCCGGCTGCTTTCAGGGCAGCGCGTTTCTCAGCATATTTCGCGACCATCTTTGCTCTCTTGCGCTCACGCGCTTTCATTGATTCTTTAGCCATAGTTTACTTGTTTTGATTTTTAAAGGGAAGACCAAAATGTTTCAACAAAGCCAATGCCTCTTGGTCGGTCTTGGCTGAAGTGACGAAGGTGATATTCATACCGTTCATCTTCACGACCTTTTCGATGTCGATTTCGGGGAAGATGATTTGCTCGGTGACGCCGAAGCTGTAGTTGCCGCGGCCGTCGAAGCCTTTGTCGCTGATACCCCTGAAGTCACGCACACGTGGGAGAGCCACGCAGACAAGGCGCTCGAGAAACTCGTACATCTTGTCGCCACGCAGCGTCACGTGAACGCCGATCGGGTTGCCACGACGCAGTTTGAAGTTACTGACGTCGTGCTTGGAAATGGTAGGTACGGCTTTTTGACCGGTGATGGCGGACATCTCCTCAACACCGTAGTCGATCAGTTTCTTATCGGCCAAAGCTGCGCCGATGCCCTGATTGAGTGAGATTTTCAGAAGCCGTGGAACCTGCATCACGCTCTTGTAGTGGAATTCTTCCATCAATGCAGGCACGATCTCACTCTTGTATTGTCCTCTAAGTCTGGGTTGATAGTTCATGATTACTTAATGATTTCACCTGATTTCTTTGAATAACGGACCAATTTGCCGTTCTCGTCTTTCTTACGCCCAATCCTCGAGGGTTTGCCGGTCGAGTCGACCACCATGAGGTTGGAGATGTGGATAGGGGCTTCTTGTTTGATGATGCCACCTTGAGGATGTTCCGCGTTGGGACGGGTGTGCTTGGAGATGATTCTAACGCCTTCGACGATAGCTCTGTTCTTCTTCACATCGACCCTGAGGATCTTACCTTGCTTGCCTTTGTCGTTGCCTGAAAGGACCAAAACGAGGTCGCCTTTCTTAACATGTAATTTGCTCATTTCTTTCAGTTTTTAAATGTTGATTAAAGCACTTCTGGAGCGAGCGAAACTATTTTCATGAACTGCTTTTCACGCAACTCTCTGGCCACTGGCCCGAAGATACGGGTGCCGATGAGTTCACAGCAGCACGCAAGCATTGTCATCGAAGCGGATGTAGGATCCGTCGGCACGACGGGTTTCCTTCTTGGTGCGGACTACGACTGCCTTCGAGACGGTTCCTTTCTTTACGTTACCGCTCGGGATGGCGCTTTTCACGGTGACGACGATGATGTCGCCCGTGTGGGCGTAACGCTTCTTGGTTCCGCCCAACACTCTGATGCAGAGGACTTCCTTTGCACCGCTATTGTCAGCTACTGCGAGTCTGGTTTCCTGTTGTATCATTTTACTTAGCCCTTTCGATAATTTCTACTAATCTCCAATGTTTTCTCTTGCTCAGCGGACGGGTTTCCATGATGCGCACGGTATCGCCGATGTTGCATTCTTCTTTCTCGTCATGAGCCATAAAACGGTTCGTCTTCTTGATAAACTTGCCGTAAATCGGGTGTTTCTCACGACGCTCGATTTCCACGACGATGGATTTCTGCATCTTGTTGCTGACGACCACGCCGATTCTTTCTTTTCTAAGGTTTCTTTCCATTTTTCTGCGTCGTTTAATTATTTATTACCTTCAAGTTCACGTCTTCTCAATTCGGTCAGATAACGGGCAATGTTCTTGCGGGTTTCACGAATCTGATTGGGATTGTCGAGCGGCGAAACGGCATGGTTGAGTCTCATCTTCACCAGCTGCTCGCGGGCCTGGTCCAAACGGTCGTTCAGGTCGGCGGTGCTCATCTCTCTGATTGCTTCTTGCTTTTTCATTGTATATTATCCTCCAAATTATTCGACGTAATCTCTTCTAACAACAAACTTCGTGGTGACGGGAAGCTTTTGAGCGGCGAGACGGAGAGCCTCTTTGGCGACGGCCAACGGCACACCCTCGGCTTCGAACAGCATGTGACCCGGAGTGACACGAGCTACAAAGTATTCGGGATCACCCTTACCTTTACCCATACGAACATCCAAAGGCTTCTTGGTGATGGGTTTGTCGGGGAAGATGCGGATCCAGATTTGGCCTTCACGCTTCATGTAACGGGTGACGGCCTGACGGGCGGCCTCAATCTGACGAGCAGTAATCAAAGCCTCTTCAAGTGTCTTGATTCCAAAAGAGCCGAAAGCAAGTTGATGAGCGCGATGGGCGTTACCTTTCATCTTGCCTTTCTGTGGCCTTCTGTATTTTTGTCTTTTAGGTTGTAACATATTCAGTCAACTTTTAAAGATTAAACACGATCATTTACGTTTGCCTTCACCACCACGACGGGGACCACGGCCGGCAGGACGCGGGGCGCCACCTTGCTTCTTAGCAGGAGCATTGACGGAGGTGGGAACCAGCTCGGGCTTACCATAAATTTCACCTTTACAGATCCACACCTTGATGCCGAGACGGCCGTAAGAGGTATGGGCTTCCACCAAGGAGTAGTCGATGTCGGCGCGCAGCGTGTGCAGCGGGATACGACCTTCCTTGTACGACTCGGAACGTGCGATTTCGGCACCTCCGACACGACCCGAAATCAAGATCTTGATGCCCTCAGCACCCATTCTCATGGTGCCGAACGAAGCGGTCTTGATGGCGCGGCGATACGACACGCGGCCTTCAATCTGCTTGGCAATGGTGCTTGCCACGATGTAAGCGTCAAGCTCAGGTCTCTTGATCTCGTTGATGTTGATTTGGATTTCCTTGCCAGTGAGTTTCACCAACTCTTTCTTCAGCTTGTCGACTTCCTCGCCGCCCTTGCCGATGATCATGCCCGGACGAGCAGTAAAGATGGTGACAGTGACATACTTCAAGGAACGTTCGATGGCGATCTTTGAGATGCCGGCTTTGCCGAGACGGGCGTTCAGATACTTACGAATCTTGTCGTCCTCAACGAGCTTAGCCGAAAAGTCTTTTCCGCCAAACCAATTGGAGTCCCATCCTTTGATGACTCCCAGTCTAAGACCTATAGGATTAGTTTTTTGTCCCATTATTTAAATCTTTTTATTCTCCAATTATTCTTCGTTAGCAATTCTGCTGTCCACAATGATCGTAACGTGGTTCGAGCGCTTGCGGATGTGGAATGCACGTCCGTGAGGGGCGGCTTGGATACGCTTCAGCGTACGGCCTTCATCGACCCAAATCTCTTTCACGTAAAGGTTGCTGTCTTCAACGCGCTTGCCTTCGTTCTTGGCTTCCCAGTTGGCGATGGCCGAACGGAGGAGCTTGTAAACCGGCTTGGCGGCGTCCTTAGTCGAGTATTGCAACGAGTGCAGTGCCAACTCCACCTTTTGGCCTCTGATCATGTCGGCCACAAGGCGCATCTTGTAAGGTGATGTCGGGGTATCGTTCAGATGAGCGATGGCGACATTCTTGCGAGCTTCCTTCAAAGCTTCTGCTCTTTTATGTTTTCTTGCTCCCATTGTTACCTAGTATTACTTGTTACCTTTATCTTTGTTACCGGCATGACCTCTGAAGATTCTGGTCGGAGCGAACTCGCCCAGCTTGTGGCCCACCATGTTCTCAGTCACGTAGACCGGGATGAACTTGTTGCCATTGTGGACGGCGATCGTTTGACCGACGAAATCAGGAGAAATCATTGATGCTCTTGACCAGGTCTTGATGACGGTCTTCTTGCCGCTTTGCACATTTTCCATCACTCTCTGTTGGAGTTTGTAGTGGATGAACGGGCCTTTCTTAAGTGATCTACTCATAGTTTTATGCGATTTTCCTGATTAAATTACTTCTTTCTTCTGTCGATGATATACTTGTTCGAAGCAGCCTTCGGTGAACGAGTCTTGTAACCCTTTGCCGGCAAGCCCTTGCGTGAGCGCGGGTGACCGCCAGAGGCACGACCTTCACCACCACCCATCGGGTGATCGACCGGGTTCATGACAACACCACGGTTGTGAGGACGACGACCGAGCCAACGGCTACGGCCAGCCTTACCTGACTTCTCGAGGTTGTGGTCAGCATTCGAAACGCTGCCGATAGTAGCCTTACAAGCTTGGAGAATCATACGGGTTTCGCCTGAGGGCATGCGGAGGATGGCATACTTGCCGTCGCGGCTCATCA
>CACXXW010000200.1 GCA_902771635.1 uncultured Bacteroidia bacterium
GATACCGAGGCTCAACGGGGTCACGTCAAGCAGCAGCACGTCCTTCACTTCGCCAGTCAAAACGCCGCCCTGGATGGAGGCGCCGATGGCCACCACTTCGTCGGGGTTGACGCCCTTCGAAGGCTCCTTCTTGAAGAAGTCGCGGACGATGTTCTGGATGGCAGGGATACGGGTCGAACCACCAACCAAGATGACATCGTCGATGTCGTTGACGGTCAAGCCAGCGTCTTGTAGGGCGCGACGGCAAGGCTCGATGGTGTCGTGGATCAGCTTGTCGGCCAGCTGCTCGAACTTCGAACGGCTCAAGGTGCGGACCAAGTGCTGCGGAATGCCATTGACAGGCATGATGTAAGGCAGGTTGATTTCGGTTTCGCTCGAAGAGCTCAACTCGATCTTAGCCTTTTCGGCAGCTTCCTTCAGACGTTGCAAGGCCATCGGGTCCTTACGCAGGTCGATGCCGTTGTCCTTCTGGAACTCTTCGGCCAGCCAGTTGATGATGACTTCATCGAAGTCGTCGCCGCCGAGGTGGGTGTTACCGTTGGTCGACTTCACCTCAAACACGCCATCGCCCAATTCAAGGATGGAGATATCGAAGGTGCCGCCGCCGAGGTCGTACACAGCGACTTTCACATCGTTCTTTTTCTTGTCCAAGCCGTAAGCCAAAGCAGCAGCCGTAGGCTCGTTGATGATACGGCGCACTTTCAAGCCGGCGATTTCACCAGCTTCCTTGGTGGCCTGACGCTGGGCGTCATTGAAGTAAGCCGGCACCGTGATAACAGCCTCTGTGACTGTCTGACCGAGGAAGTCCTCAGCGGTCTTTTTCATCTTTTGCAGCACCATGGCAGAGATTTCCTGCGGGGTGTATTGCTTGCCGTCGATGTCGATACGAGGCGTGTTGTTGGGGCCTTGCAAGACCTTGTAAGGCACACGCTTCATTTCAGCACCTACCTTGTCGTAGGTCTCGCCCATGAAACGCTTGATGGAATAAACGGTACGCAGCGGGTTGGTGATGGCCTGACGTTTGGCAGGCTCGCCGACCTTACGTTCGCCGTTGTCGGTGAATGCCACCACCGAAGGGGTGGTGCGGTGGCCTTCGCTGTTGGCGATGACTTGAGGCTCGTTGCCTTCCATCACGGCCACGCATGAGTTGGTTGTACCTAAATCGATACCAATGATCTTTGACATTTCTTTGTTCTCCTATTTTTATTTGTTACTTATTTAATTTTCATTTCGCGATTGCAAGCCCAATCTCCCTTCTAAGGGGGCAGGGGGATTGCAACGCCCCCTTGTTTGTCAATCTTTATGCCAAAAGAAAAAAACTGACAAAATGGCAATAATTTGGTTTTTGTTTCGTTTTCAGTCCAAATATCTTTGCCAAATCAGGGATTTTTTGTACCTTTGCACCCTTATTTTTTCAAAAAATAGACCTTATTATATATGAAAAGAATACTTGCCCTATTAGTTTCCCTTTTGCTTGCTACTGTCGCTTTTTCCCAAGATAACAATGGCTTTTTCCATAACCTGAAAGAGAAGTTTGTCGTACATGACACTGTCTATGTTTACGTCACCTCGACGGATACTTTGTTTGTCGTTAACGATGAAGAGGAGGAGGACGATGATGAGGACGAAGAGTTCTCGGAAAGCATCCCGGTGCCTATCGATACCCTTTACACTTTTGATAAGTTCCGCAAGGTTATTCTTTTTGACAACAACACTTGGCTGTATTATAACATTGAAAAGCCCGATATTCCAACCTCGATAAGCGAAGACCATTGGGATACGGAAAGCATTCATAGCTATAGAGACATCGCCTTGAAGGATCTTCCCGAGGAGGTGACGCTTCAACTGGTGGATTCCGTGCATGGCTATTGCATTCCTCATCCCGGTCCTGTGACTTCACAGTACAAATTCAGATGGCGTCGTCCCCACAAGGGTGTAGACATTGGCTTGGATACGGGTGACCCGGTGTATGCCGCCTTCGATGGCGTGGTGCGCGTGGATATGCCGACACGTATGTCGGGAGGCTATGGCAATGTTATCGTCATCAGACATGTAAATGGGTTGGAGACTTATTACGGACACTTGTCGCAAAGACTCGTACAAAGTGGAGATATTGTCAAGGCTGGAGAATTGATTGGCTATGGTGGTTCTACTGGACGTTCCACTGGTCCACACCTCCATCTTGAGACCCGTTATATGGGGCAGCCTTTCGATCCTGAGCGTATCTTCGACTTGGAAAACGGAACGCTCCGTTCCGAGGTGTTTGTCCTGAAAAAACACTATTTCAGCATCAACTCGCATTATGGCATGAGCGACAAGCAGTCGTTGGAGGCATCGAAAAAAGCGCCGAAGGATTCCGGAAGCACTTCGAAGAAAATGTATCATACGGTGAGGAAGGGTGAAAACCTGAGCAAGATTGCCAAAAAATACGGGACTTCTGTCAACAAGATTTGTCAGCTCAACGGCATCAGAAAGAACAAAGCACTGAAGGTTGGACAAAAACTGAGAGTGAAGTAAAAACAAAACCCCGAAAGCCAACGACTTTCGGGGTTTTTCTTTTCAATGTACATAACTTATTTCATCCAGGCTTCAACATCCTCCAGCTGCAAGGCAGGAATGTCGAGTTTGTTTTTCTTGCGCAAGCCGTTGAGCTTCTCACGCAAGGCCGAAGGCTTCTCTGCCTTCAACTGCTCGATGGTGTTGTAGCCATTGGTGAGCAACAGGGTCGCCCATGTCTCGGCCATACCCAAGGCCATGAAGTCTTCCTTGGTGGCGTTCTTCACGACCTTTTCGGGACGCATCATCGGGAACAGCAGCACCTCTTGGATGGTGGTCTGACCTGTGAGCAACATCACGAAACGGTCGATGCCGATGCCCATACCCGAAGTAGGAGGCATGCCATATTCAAGCGCGCGCAGGAAGTCCTGGTCGATAAACATGGCCTCGTCGTCGCCGCGTTCGCTGAGTTTCATCTGTTCCTCGAAGCGTGCACGCTGGTCGATGGGATCGTTCAGCTCGGTGTAAGCGTTGGCCAATTCCTTGCCGTTGACCATCAGCTCGAAGCGTTCGGTCAGTTCGGGGTTGTTGCGGTGACGCTTGCAGAGGAAGATTTCGTCAATCAGTTTGCCCTTGCCCATGGTTTCGTCCACCTCGATGCCGAGTTGCTTGCACACCTCGCGCAGCTGGGCTTCGTCCATACCCGTGATGTCGATGCCAGTCTTTTCCTTGATGGAGTCAATCATGGTGATGCGCTTGAAGGGACGCTTGAAGCAGATTTCGTTGTCGCCAACTTTCACG
>CACXXW010000201.1 GCA_902771635.1 uncultured Bacteroidia bacterium
GACCATAAAGGCATCAGAAAAAGCAGGGCTAAAACACCAAATCGCGAAATCTTTCGTTCTATCATACTGAGTTTGTTTATTTATGCGCGAAGAAAAACTATCTTTGCAGCGGATTTCTACCGTACAAAAGTAATCGTTTTCACGTTGACAGAACGCACGGCACATAAGAATTATTTTCATCTGGCGGCCTTTTCTTTGCTCACCGCCATGGTCGTGTTGTTTTATGGGTGTAAGCAATTATCTCATACTGAGAAAGATAAATACACAATCAAGCCTCCAACGGTAGACAGCACGGTTGTCGTTCAAGAACGCATCACAGACACGATTACGATAACGCTGGATAGCATCGCTGCGTTGGACACAATTCCTGTTTTGGACACGGTTCATTCATTGGATTCCATTGCGGTTTCTGAATCGGATTCGATTAATGTAGAGACGCAAAATTTTGCGTCTCTACAAGATTCGATTAATACCGATTCCTTGAAAAAGGTAAAACCTCAGCGCATTGAGCCGCGACGTTCGGAGTCGGCCATCGAGACGAAGGTGATTTGTTCGGCTGTGGATTCGTCGTACCGCGACATGAACAAGAAGAAAATCTACTATTTCGGTCAGGCCGAAGCCAAATACGATGACATCACTTTGACAGCGGCATGCCTGGAATTCGACCTTGAGACCAGCACTTGCCGTGCTTACGGT
Source organism: uncultured Bacteroidia bacterium (assembly GCA_902771635.1). Lineage (GTDB taxonomy): Bacteria > Bacteroidota > Bacteroidia > Bacteroidales > F082 > Limimorpha. Next base: position 697 of record CACXXW010000201.1, read on the forward strand.
GTTGCCGATTCGTTAGGCAAGTTGCAAGGGCGGCCTGTCTTTACACAAGGGGAAAGCACTTTTGAGGCCGTGGAAATGCTATACAACTTCAAGACAAAAAAAGGTATCATCACCAAGGTTTGGACTGAAGAGAACGACGGCTATTTGCATGGTGAGCGCATCAAGCGCATGGATGACAACACCATCAACATCCGTTCGGGAGGCTACACTACCTGCGACCTCAAGGAGGATCCGCACTACCAGTTCAAGTTCACCAAAGCCAAGGTCATCCCAGACGATAAGATTGTCACGGGTCCGATTTATTTGACCATTTCCGACATCCCATTGCCCTTGGCGCTGCCTTTCGCCATCATTCCCAACACGAAAGGCAAGAAGTCGGGCCTTATCATACCCACCTATGGTGAATCGGCCAATAGAGGTTTCTATTTGGAAAACGGCGGCTATTATTGGGCCATCAACGACTATTACGACTTGCAGGTCTTGGGCGACATCTACACACGCGGTTCATGGGGCATCAAGCCGACATTCCGTTACAACAAACGCTACCGTTTCAATGGCTCGATGGCTTTGGGCTTCGCTGTCAACAAGATAGGTACGAAAGGTGCCGCCGACTATCAGGAAAGCACTGATTTTAAGATCCAGTGGACCCATAAGCAAGACCCCAAAGCTCATCCGAGGCGCAATTTTTCGGCCAATGTCAACATTGTGAGCTCCAACTTCAATAAATACAATGCCCAAACCACCACCGATCAGCTGAGTAACACTTTCAATTCGAGTATTTCTTACCAGACAAATTTTGCTGGTAAGGTCTATCTTACATTGAATGGAAGCCATAGTCAGAACACACTGACGCGGCAAGTGACAGCCTCTTTACCTGAGCTTACTTTGTCTGTCAATACATTTTATCCTTTGAAAAATGTGGGCAAAGCGGGCAAGAAGCGTTGGTACCAAAGCTTGAGCATGGGCTATACATTGAATGGAAAAGCTTACATCAACGATGTGGACACGGTGCTTTTCCATAACATCACCGATGACTTCGGCGGATGGGCGAGGGAGATGCTTCGCGACCATGTGCAGACGGGTATTTCGCACAGGATGCCCATCAATGCCACTATTAAACTCTTTAAGCACTTTTCGTGGACCAATTCACTGACATTGAATGACTACATGTATTTCAAGCGCATTGAACGTCAATGGATTAATGACAGTGACTCGACAGGACATCTGCAGGCCGACACTATCCATGGTTTCCGTAATCTGGTGGACTTCAATGCAAGTTCCAACCTGACCACCAAAATCTATGGTATGGTGAACTTTGCCCAAGGTCCCATCCGCGCCATTCGCCACGTCTTCACGCCAACCATCGGTTTTACCTACCGTCCCAACTTCGGCGACCCGAAATGGGGTGTATATGGTTCATATGTCGACGGCAATGGCAAAGAGCAGGTTTACAATAAGTTCAGTAATGCGCTTTATGGCACGCCATCGCAAACGCAACAAGGGCTGTTGACCTATAATTTTAATAACAACTTGGAAATCAAGGTGCCATCGAGTTCCGACACCATCACGGGGGTGAAAAAAATACCCATTTTGGAATCGTTCAGCATTTCGGGCAATTACGACCTGACCAAGGACTCGGTCAACTTTTCTCCTATCTCGATTAGTGGGCGCACCACATTGTTCAAGAAGTTGGGTATCAACTACAGCAGTTCATGGGATCCCTACGCCGCCGACTCGATGGGGCATCGCATCAATCGTTTTGAGATTACTGACAATGGGCGGTTGTTCCGAAAGACGGGCTCATCTTGGCGTTTCAGTTTGAATTATAGCTTCAACCAAAACGACCTCAAGAAACTGCAAGGCAAGAAAGGTAGCCAGGAATTGCGTGACGAAATCAATGAAAATGCCAGAAAATCAGGGAATTTCGACCCGGATGAATTGAATGAAATCTTGGGTAATCCCAATGCCTACATCGACTGGACCACGCCTTGGTCACTCTCTGTGAGCTACAACCTGACGTACACGACATCAATTGCATACGCTGCCTTTATGGGCATTGCCACCAACACCCATGTGCATACTATCGGCCTCAACGGCGATATCAGCATCACGCCCAAGTGGAAGGTGACCTTCTCGACGGGTTGGGACTTTGTCAACAACAAACTTTCCTATACCAACCTCAGCGTTTACCGCGACCTTCACTGCTGGGAGATGCGCTTCAACTGGATTCCTATCGGCAGCTACAAGAGTTGGAACTTCACCATCAATGTGAAAGCCCAGGCCTTGAAGGACTTGAAGTATGAGAAGAAGAAGGATTATCGTGATAATTAGTTGAGAGTTTAGAGTTGAGAGTTTAGAGTCAGTTGAAAGTTGA
>CACXXW010000202.1 GCA_902771635.1 uncultured Bacteroidia bacterium
GAATTCAGTCAGGCCGAGTTCGTCGAAGCGGCGCTTTAGGAAGTATTCCACAGCTTTCACATCATGGTTGGTCTCTTTTTCTATCTCCTTGATTTCCAAAGCGTCTTCCGTTTGGAATTCCTCATAGATGGCGCGGAGGTCATCGTAGTCGCCGTTGAACTTCTCGAGTTGCGGCAAGGGCAGTTCGCACAAGGCGATGTAATACTCCACCTCGACCATCACGCGATAGCGGATGAGGGCAAATTCACTGAAAAAGTCGTCCAACTCAACGGTCTTGGAACGGTAGCGCCCGTCGATGGGCGATATTGCTGTTAGGGGGGAGAGATTCATTATGTTGAAGTGTTGATTGTTTAATCGTTTAATTGTTGTTGCTCAATACAACAAAAGTATCGCAAAGGTAAGACTTTTTGCGATACTATTTCTGTTTGGTGTCAAAATTATTGCGTTGGCTATTTCCAAATCTTGGAGGTATAATTCACAATGCCAATCGTAATCCAAGACCTGCGTAATGTTCAGGGTCGGATTCCTCAACTGCCACGCGTCCTGATACTCCACAAACAGATGGCTCGGAACACCAATTGCCGCCACGAACTACGCGTTCTTCGCAATCAGGGAAATTAACAATGGGATTTTTCTCATGTTCTTCATTGTACTTATCAACATAACAATCTTGGCAAAACTCCGAAACATTGCCAGTCATATCGTACAAGCCAAGTTCATTGGGCTTCTTGGTTTTCACTGGATGAGTCTCGCCATAGCAGGTAAGTTCGTGTTCCCTGAATTCTTCACAGTACCAGGCAACTACATCGATGTTGTCGCTCCCTGAATACATGAAACCCTTGCTTTTGTTTCCTCCTCGGGCGGCGAATTCCCATTCGGCTTCCGTAGGCAATCGAAAATGCTGACCTGTAAGGCGATGAATCTTTTCGAGGAATAATTGGCACTCTTTCCAAGTTACACCCTCAATTGGATTTTTGGGATCGGGATTATGACTCTGATTGTATCCCATCACCGCTTCCCAGAGTTCTTGTGTGACTTCCGTCTCAGCCATGTAAAAGCCGTCTATGGTTACTTGGTGGACAGGTAATGCGTCATTATATACCACGTGGCTGTGTTCGGGCATTGCACCCATGGAAAAAGTCCCTCCATCAACCCAAATCATATTAAAGTTCACGCCATTGACTGAAAAATGCTTAATCCCATCGGTGGAGGAAACGCTTTTCATATGTTGTTTTGTGGTGCTACATGACACGATAGCAACAAATACGGCGAGAATATATACCAGTTTCTTGCTCATTTCATTTGTTCGGCCTGTTTCTTTGGTTCGCGGCGGGTGTCCCAGAAAGCCACGACCTCGATGTGGTCATCCACAACGCGATATACAATTTTGTTATGGTGGCACACAACAATACTTCTATAATGAGAAGGCAGGTCTGAAAGATACTCTTCCAAAGGTCCCATATTGGGGTTTTGGCCTAGAAGCGCGTTCGTGTGTTTCACTTCCTGGAGAAAGTCGTCTTTAGCCTTCTCTCCAAATACTTTTCTAATGTATTTGGCTGTCAGGCGCAACCTCTTTTTCGACTCGTCATTCCATCTTACTCTCATACGGCTTCGGTGTGTTGAAGTTCTTCAGCCGTAAATTCTTCTTCCAATTCTCGGAACATGTCTTCCGAGTCTTGCCATTTCCCCTCGGCAAATTGTTGTTCGCCTTCAGCAACCATTTGATGCAGTTCCTCTATGGTGTAAGGTTTCACTTTTCCCTCGTCGGCATCAGCATGTGCCATCAAGTGCGCCGCCATCCAACGCATGTTGTCGGGGGTGAGGGTGCTGTATAGGTAATTTAACAGTCCTTGCAATGTTGCTTCGCTCATAGTTTGTCAATTGTTGTATTTACGAGGCAAAGATACAACTTTTTAGCGAAAAGAACAAAAAAACCGCCAAAGACTTGGCGGTTTTTCTTGGTGTTATGATAAGACTTGCTTTTAAGCCTGCTCCAACTTGTCATTCGAACCCAAGACATTGATAATCTTGTGCTCATAGAGCTTCTTCATGCTGTCGCGGGCGGGGCCGAGGTACTTGCGCGGGTCGAACTCGGCAGGCTTTTCGGCGAAGGTCTTGCGGATGGCGGCGGTCATGGCCAAGCGGCTGTCGCTGTCGATGTTAATCTTGCAGACGGCGCTCTTGGCGGCCTTGCGCAGCTGCTCCTCAGGGATGCCGACGGCGGCCTTCAGCGCACCACCATATTTATTAATGGTGTCCACCTCATCTTGTGGCACCGACGATGAGCCATGCAGCACGATGGGGAAGCCGGGCAGTTTCTTCTCGATGGCTTCGAGCACATCGAAGGCCAAGGGAGGCGGCACAAGGCGGCCCGTGGCGGGGTCAACGGTGCACTGTTCGGGAGTGAACTTGTAGGCGCCGTGCGAGGTGCCGATGCTGATGGCCAAACTGTCCACACCAGTCTTGGTCACGAAGTCGATGACCTCTTCGGGCTTGGTGTAGTGGCTCTCTTCGGCGGCCACTTCATCTTCCACGCCAGCCAACACGCCGAGTTCGCCTTCCACGGTCACATCAAACTGATGGGCGTAGTCGACGACCTTTTTCGTGAGGGCCACATTCTCGTCGTAGGGCAGAGCAGAACCGTCGATCATCACCGACGAGAAGCCCATGTCGATGCAGCTCTTGCAGGTCTCGAAGCTGTCGCCGTGGTCGAGGTGGAGCACGATTTCAGGATGGGCGCAGCCGAGTTCCTTGGCGTATTCCACGGCACCTTGGGCCATGTAGCGCAACAGGGTCTGGTTGGCGTAGCTGCGCGCGCCTTTCGACACTTGTAGGATGACGGGCGACTTGGTTTCGACGGCAGCCATGATGATGGCCTGCATCTGTTCCATATTGTTGAAGTTGAAAGCGGGGATGGCATAGCCGCCGTCCACAGCCTTGGCGAACATTTTACGGGTGTTCACGAGCCCTAATTCTTTGTAGCTTATCATTTTATTGTTGTTGAATTGTTGATTGTT
>CACXXW010000203.1 GCA_902771635.1 uncultured Bacteroidia bacterium
CCTCTGGGGCGACCCGACCAAGGCCAAGGCCAAATTGGGATGGAATCCCGCAAAGACAAGTTTTGAGCAATTGGTGCAGCTGATGGTGGAGCACGACATCGCCAAGGTGGCCGCCGAAGGCGCCGCCGCGAAAGTCCGCACCAACCTCGCTGAGTACCTCGAAAAAGGAATTGTTAAGTAAACAACAAAATATAGTGTAATAATAAACATCTAAAGACACGAAAAATACGAATAACAATGTCATTGTTATATCCTAAAGAGTCGTACAAGATAACCGGAGCTTTGTATGAAGTTCACAAGGAATTAGGGCCAGGCCTTCTTGAAAAGGTATATCAAGAGGCTTTAGAAAAAGAATTGAGGATGCAAGGTATTCCTTTTGAGCGGGAGAAGAGTTTCAACATTTCCTACAAAGGTGAGGTTCTTGAACAGATGTATATCGCCGATTTTGTTTGCTATGACAAAATTGTTGTTGAGTTGAAAGCAGTAGAAGCTCTTTTACCAATTCACACAGCACAAGTTATCAATTACTTGACTATAACAGGATATAAACTCGGATTACTGGTGAATTTTAATGCTCGGCAGATTAAACCCGAACGAATAGTTCGGTATTAGTGTTTTTCGAGTTTTTCGATGTAAAAAAGAACTAAGATGTATTTAGATAGTAAAATTTACGTGGCTGGCCACCGTGGCATGGTGGGCTCGGCCATAGTGCGCGAACTGCAACGCCAGGGTTATACCAACATAGTAACGAGAACCCATAAGGAGCTTGACCTTACCCGTCAAATTGAAGTGGAAAAGTTCTTCGCTGAGGAAAAACCGGAATATGTGTTCCTCGCCGCCGCGAAAGTAGGAGGCATCGTCGCCAACCAATCGGCTCTGGCCGACTTCATGTACGACAACATGATCCTTGAGATGAACGTGATTCATGCCGCATGGAAAAACGGCTGCAAGAAGCTGGAGTTCCTTGGCTCGTCGTGCATCTATCCCCGCATGGCACCCCAACCTATGCCGGAAAGTTGCCTGCTGACCAGCGAATTGGAGAAGACTAACGAGGCCTACGCCTTGGCCAAGATCAGCGGCCTGAAGTATTGCGAGTTCCTCAATCGTCAATATGGCACAGACTATATCTCGGTTATGCCGACCAACCTCTATGGTCCCAACGACAACTACCATCCCGAGCACAGCCATGTGTTGCCCGCTTTGATTCGCCGTTTCCACGAGGCCAAGGTCAACGGCCTGAAGGAAGTGACCTGCTGGGGCGATGGCTCGCCTTTGCGTGAGTTCCTTTATGTGGATGACCTCGCCAACCTTTGCGTTTTCCTGATGAACAACTATAGCGGTAATGAGACCGTCAATGCAGGAACAGGCAAAGAACTGAGCATCAAGGCTTTGACGGAATTAGTGGCTAAAGTGGTGGGTTATGAAGGCGAAATCAAGTGGGACACCACCCGTCCGAACGGCACACCTAGAAAGCTGTTGGATGTGAGCAAGGCAACCCAACTCGGCTGGACTTACAAGACCGAATTGGAAGACGGTATCCGCTTGGCTTACGACGACTTTCTGAACAATCCCATGCGGGCAGAGAGGTAAACATGTAATTACCATAGAATTGGCCATATAATTAGCCTTTAATTGCATCGCAGAAAAGAAATTAATGAATAATTAACGAGTCATTAACGGTAATTAATGTTGAAAAGATAATGAAGAATACACATGTAGTAATCATGGCAGGTGGTATTGGAAGCCGTTTTTGGCCTCTGAGTACCCCCGAGTTTCCCAAGCAGTTTATCGATATCCTAGGCTGTGGCCGCACGTTGATTCAGCTGACGGTGGACCGATTCAAAGGCGTTTGTCCCATGGACAATTTTTGGGTGGTGACCAACGAGGCGTATGTAGAGATAGTCCGTCAACAGCTTCCCGATATCCCAGAAGCCCATATCCTTGCCGAGCCTGCTGCACGCAACACGGCACCTTGCATCGCTTGGGCTTGTTGGCGCATCAAGGCCGAAGACTCCGAGGCCAATGTGGTGGTGACCCCAGCCGATGCCGTGGTGATGAACCCCGAGGAATTCAGGAGGGTGATTAAGAATGCACTCGATTTCACTGCCGAGAGCAATGCCATTGTGACCATCGGCATCAAGCCCTCCAGGCCCGAGACAGGTTATGGCTATGTGGAGTCGGCAGATGCCGCCAAGGGTGAGATTAGGAAAGTGGCAGCTTTCAAAGAGAAGCCACAACTTGAAGTTGCTGAACGTTATTTAAGAGCTGGCAATTATCTTTGGAATGCAGGTATCTTTGTATGGAATGTTAACACCATCACTTCGGCAATACAAACCTATAAGCCGAATATTGCTGCTGATATGGAACAGATGAAGACTGCTGATGATGTGAAAGCCATGTTCCCGAAATGTGAGAAGATTTCCATTGACTTTGCGGTAATGGAACCTGCTGCTGCTGACGGTAAGGTTTACACTCATCCTGCAGATTTCGGTTGGAGTGACTTAGGCAATTGGGCTTCGTTGTATGACAAGCTGCAACATGACGTAAACGACAATGGCAGTGTTGGTAATGTCTACTTCTATGAGTGCCATAACTGTGTGGTTCATACCGAAGACGCAAAGAAAGTGGTGCTTCAAGGTTTAGATGATTACATCGTGTCAGAAAAAGGAGGAAGATTGCTTGTATGCAAACGTAGCGAAGAGCAGCGCATCAAAGAGTTCTCGGCTGGGTAATTATTGAAGAAAGGAGAGTGAAAACATGATTAAGAAGGCGTCTTGAGTTTATACCTGGCCTGTCATTCAATACCACCTCAAAGGAACAATGAACCTCTTGGCAACAGCCAGGAGGTTTTTTTGTACCTTTGCGCCAAAATAGCATCCATGAATAATAGCTTCACCATCGGGGGTCAGATTGTCGACCTCGTCAATTCCAGGATTTTCTCAGGCGTGGTTGTCGTCGAGAACGGAAAAATCACCAAGATAGAAGAACAACCCGTAGGCAACACACAATA
>CACXXW010000204.1 GCA_902771635.1 uncultured Bacteroidia bacterium
TAACCCATAACAAATTGTTTATTAGTTAGTTAATAATAAATTTGTGTGGGAAGTTGTTGACTGAAAGGGTCCTTCGATCATTCGGCAAGCTCATGACTCAGGAACCCAAGGAAAAAGCATTGTTTTAGCATTTTTTCTTGTGGTTGCAATCAAATCAAATCTTTCCACGTAAGCGGCTGCAAAAATAGTATTTTTTGTTGAATTGTTGATTGTTTATTTGTTGAATTGTTGCAAAAAAACAATTCAACATTTCAACAATTCAACAAATCAACGATACGATGATGCTAATCAACCTTTTGTCAGTTTCTGGAATGCCTCCTCAATGCTCAAGTCCTCTTTCTGTAAGGTCTTGATAATGAGGCCGCGGTCTACTGACCATTTCATCAAGTTGGCACGGATGTCGGTGTCGCCCTGCGGTTCGAGGATCCAATGGTTCTCTTTTACGCGCTGCACGCGGCCAACTTGTGGGATGCTTTGGAGCAGGTCTTCGCTTACCTCGCTCTCGAACTCCACGATGACCACATTGCTCATGGTGTTGTCCTGTTTCAGGTTCTCGATCTTGTCGTCGGCCACCACTACACCTTTATTAATAATAATGGCGCGCTCGCAGATGGCTTCCACCTCCTGCATGATGTGGGTGGAGAGCAGCACGGTTTTCTCCTTGCCAAGGTTGGAGATGAGGTTGCGGATGTCGATGAGCTGGTTGGGGTCGAGGCCGGAGGTAGGCTCATCGAGGATGAGTACCTGCGGGTCGTGCATCATGGCTTGTGCAAGGCCGACACGTTGACGGTAGCCCTTCGATAAAGCCCCGATTTTCTTGTGTGCCTCAAGGCCGAGTCCTGTCTCGTCAATCATCGCCTCAATGCGCTTGTGGGCAGCTACGCCTTTCAGTTGGTGCACGCCTGCCACAAACTCAAGGTATTCGCGCACATACATGTCGAGATACAATGGGTTGTGTTCTGGCAGGTAGCCTACAATACGCTTGACGGCCATTGGGTCGTCCATGACATCATGTCCTTCCACGCTCACCGTGCCCGAGGTGGGCGGGATGAAGCAGGTGATGATCTTCATCAGCGTCGACTTGCCCGCGCCGTTGGGGCCGAGCAGTCCGACGATACCTTTATTAATAGTGAGCGTCACGTCGTTGAGGGCGAGTTGTTCTCCGTATTGCTTGGTGATATGGTTGATTGAGATGGACATTTGCTTTAGATTTGAGGCTGCAAAGTTAGGAATTTTGCGGGAATGGACAAAAAAGCGATAAAAACTAGAAGAATTATGATGTAATTAAAAAAAATAGTTTTTATATTTGTAGCGTTAATTATAAACTAACTGAAACATGAAAACAAGACTCCTTTCTTTATCGGTCTTTCTCGTCTTGGCATTGCCGCTTCGGGCGCAATGGAGCGAAGATCTTGACACGCTTTGCCAAGCCCGCCTTATGGTGATGTATGAACTCACTTACCGCGAAGACACTAATCACATGGATCGCGCCAAGAAGGAGCGGATGCTGCTGCTCATTGGCGATGAAATAAGTTTTTTCCAAAGCTATAATGCATATAGAAGCTTGAATGAGATGAGGGAAAAATGGAGAAAAGGCATTTTTGAAACAGTAATCCATGTAAAATCGGATGATATTTCTCGTTATCAGTTCAAGATTTTCAAGAACTATCCTGCAGGCAAAGTCACTATGATAGACCGAGTACTGATGACTGGAACTTTTCTGTATGAGGAAGATTATCCTTGCATGATTTGGGAATTTACCGAGGACACAGCTACTATCAATGGCCATTTTACCCAAAAGGCAGTTTGCAATTACGGCGGTCGCACATGGGCTGCCTGGTTCGCACCTGAATTGCCTTACAACGACGGTCCGTATATGTTTTGCGGTTTGCCCGGGCTTATCGTTAGGATTGTTGACACACAGGAACATTATTGTTTTGAGATGGTCTCGGCGGAGATTCCAGAAAAGACTCCTATCATTTGGGAGAATGTGGAATATGTGAGAACCACAAAAAAAGCTTTTTTTAAGGCTTACGATGACTACCTGGCAAATATTATAGAAAACGCTTTGCCTAACATTGTTGCTACTGGCGGGAACAATAATGATGTGCAAGCAAAACTCTATAAATACGCTGCAACGAAAAACAACCCCATCGAATTAGATAGAAAATGAGGTTTAGGTTGCTCCATATTGCTCTGTTATTGCTGTTTGGTCATTTTTTGTCTGCTCAAACTGTGCTCACTGGCTACGTGAAGGACACCGAAGGAGAACCTCTGCCCAACATCAAGGTGCTGGCCTACAAAGCAGGTAGCCGTATTATTGTAGCATACGCTGGAACCGAAAATGACGGGAGCTATAAAATCAGCGTCAGCGCTGAAGCCGATAGCCTTGATGTGGCCACCTCGTCGCTCTTTTTCGAGAAACAGACCAAACGCATCGCAAATCGCACCCAGACGGTTGATTTCATGCTTCGTGAGGAAACTCAGGAACTGAAAGGTGTCACCGTGCGCGCTCGCAGCATTGAGCAAAAAGGCGACACCTTAGAATATATCGTAGGCTCGTTTGTGCAAAAGCAGGACAAGAGTATCGAGGATGTACTGAAACGGATGCCTGGCATCGAGGTTGCTGATGACGGCAAAATCACCTACCAGGGCCTGCCTATCCAGAAGTTCTATGTTGAAGGCATGGATCTAATGGGCGGGAGCTACACCGCCATCAGCAAGAACCTGCCACACCAGTCGGTGTCGTCGGTGGAGGTGTACGAGAACCACCAGCCCATTAAGATGCTGGAGGATAAAGTTGATTCTGAACAGGCTTCCATCAACATCAAACTGGCCAAGGATGTGGCCCTCACTGGTACGGCCAAAGTCGGACTCGGAGCATGGCCTTTCCTTTGGAACGTCAACCTTACACCCATGTTATTTTCGGGC
>CACXXW010000205.1 GCA_902771635.1 uncultured Bacteroidia bacterium
TGACATTCTATAGAGACCATTCCAACCCTGGCTGGTGGTGCTGTTCAAACATTCGCCCTAGCGATATAGATTTTTACCATAACGAAAAGCCCACCTTTCTCTTCTCCATTGGCTGCTCGACCAACAACTATTGGGACAACTTGTCTTTCACTTGCATAGCCGATCAGTTCCTCCATGCCGAAACTGGAGCTATGGGTAGCCTGGGAGCCAACACTGTCACCTATTCTCATTACAACGACCTCATCACATGGGGTATGTTCGACTATTTCTGGCCTGAATATATGCCTACGTTAGGTAGCCAGACTGAGCCCGGTTTCTCGTATCCATCCTATTCCCTTGTCGCTGGCAAGCTGTTTCTCAGCCAACAAACATTTCTTCCTTACGCTACCGACACCATGAAAGTGGATAAAACGCTGAACCTGTTCTCCTATTTGGGCGAAACTTACCTCAACCTTTATACCGAGACGCCACAGCTTTTGACCATTGAGGCCCCTATCCACCACATCAACGACCAATGGGAATACACCTTGACCGCAGAAGCAGGCTCTACCGTCTGCCTGTCGAACAAGAACGGAATCATCGCCGTCGCTCGTGCTACAGGAGAACCGCAAAGCCTCACAATCCCCCAGATGGAAGTCGGCGAGCAGTTCACCCTCACTGCCACCAAGAAAAACCGATTCCGCTATGAGCAGACCATCACCATTATTTCGTCGGAATATCCATTTGTCTATGCAAAAACGCTTGCTCTCAACGACCAAGACGGCAACGGGCAACTCGATTACGGTGAGTATTCCGCATTCGACCTTGAGTTGCACAACGTAGGAAGATTTGCTTCGGAAGGTGGCCAAGTCACACTGCGGTGCAATTCCCCTTACATCACCTTATTGCAAGACGAAGTGAACTATCCTCACGTAGAACCTGGCAGTAGCATCACTCTAGACAACGTGTTCAGAATCCAAATCGCCAACGACATCCCCGACCAGACTCTCATCCGTTTCGGCTTGAATTTCAACGACGGAGAAAATATCCACACGGACTCTTTTGAATACCTCGCCTACGCACCAAATCTCCAAATCGATCCCGAATTCAGCATCACCGATACGGAAGGAAATCCCTCCACCCACATTCTCACTGAAGGCACCTCTCTCCTCTCTTTCACCATCAAAAACAACGGAAGCGCAAAGAGTCAGGCCGTCAACACCCAAGTTGAAATCAAGGCACCTTTCCTCACCGTTGAGGAGTCCCAGATACTTTCTGAAGGGATCGAGCCAAATAGCAGTCTTTGCCTCACTTTCCCGATAAAAGCTGACGGTACCGAAAACCTTGGTGCCTGGCCTCAAACCCAACTGAAGTTCCAGCACGGCGAAACCAAGATTCAGATTGATACTATCATACAATATGGCGGCATCTTCGAGAATTTCGAGACCGACACTTTGAATCCACTCTTTAGATGGAGTTCAGGCCACTGGGAATACTGCGAGGACGACTTTTACGAAGGGGAGCATAGTATCCGATGCATCATTCCTGACCACATGGGTGTCGGATTGAGCTGCATACCTAAAAATAATTTTTTAGTAATGCACACAAGCAAGACTTCATTTCAATACAAAAGCAATAAAGAAAACGGGCTAAAATTCATTGGACAGAGTTCAGTTAGCGATGCAACAGTAGTTGCATTAGCTGAGAGTACCGAATGGAAATATGCTGAAATGCGTGTTCCTATACGACATGGCAGAATCACTTGGAGTTTGTCTGCAACCGAATCTATTGGTGATACGCTTTCCGCTTTAATTGACGACATTTGCTTCCCACCTATGCACACCGCAATTGCCTACGCTGGCAATGACATCATCGCTTGTGAAGAAAACCCGGTTGAACTTGTCGATGCCTACGCCTACGATTGCGATTTCACACTTTGGACCACCGATGGTGACGGACACTTCGACTACGACACCATCGCCAACCCCAAGTATTTCCCAGGAAGCCAAGACTTGGCAAACGGGAATGTTTCCTTGACCCTCACTGCCTTTGGTAACGACACCATCGTCAGCAAGAAACAGATACGTTTTGTGGACGAAATCAGTATGGGCCAAATCATGGGCGACAGCGTAGTCAACAAGTATTCCAACCCAATCAGCCGCTATGCCGTTGAAAGACAAGACGGCATCCGTTACCTCTGGCAACTAGAGCCTGCCAGTGCAGGCAACATCTATGGCAACGGCAACGAGGTCGACATCCTTTGGAACCAACATGAAGATGACATGGAAGCCTCGCTCTCAGTGACAATAGAAAACGGTTGTATGACCCAACCCTTGACAAAACACATCAGCCTTATCGGGTACTCCATACCCGAATGGCATTCGGCAGACTTCGAGCTCTTCCCCAACCCCACCGACGGGAAAGTCAACCTTGTCATTGGCGAAACTTTGCAAGGCAAGGCAATCGTTGAAGTTTATAACCTTTTGGGCGAGCAAATGATAGCAAAAAAGGTCAGCCATTTGCAGAAAGGTGAAACCTATACTCTTGACTTGAGTCATCTCGTTTCAGGGCTGTATATCATTAAAATGAGCACTGAAAATGGGAGTTGTTCAAAGAAAGTGAGCGTCAGGTGACGAAGAAACGGAAGTATTTCCTATTTTTGCCGAAAATAATAATAAAACGGCCCTTCGACAGGCTCAGGGACCTTGCCCCCATTAAGAGCAAAGGTCGTTGAGCCTGTCGAAACGCCGACCAACAACAATTAAACGATTCAACAATCAACAATTCAACAACAATAAAATGATAAGCTACAAAGAATTAGGGCTCGTGAACACCCGTAAAATGTTCGCCAAGGCTGTGGACGGCGGCTAT
>CACXXW010000206.1 GCA_902771635.1 uncultured Bacteroidia bacterium
CGGGGCGATGTGGACGATGCCCGTACCGTCTTCGGTGGTGACATAGTCGCCAGGGATGATGCGGAAGGCGCCTTCGCCCGGGTTGACCCAAGGAATCAGCTGTTCGTATTCGAGGCCAACCAATTCGCTACCGTTCACGGTGCCCAGCACCTCATAAGGCAGTTTCTTGTCGCCGACTTTCCAATCTTCAAAGCTGGGCTTCTCTTCTTCGGCGGGGAAGAAAGAGGCCATCAACGGCTTGCCGAGGATGAGGTATGTGGGTTCACCCGACACAGGGTTGACCGAGCGGACAAGGTTATATTCGATGTTCGGACCAACGCACAAGGCAGTGTTGCTCGGCAAGGTCCAAGGGGTCGTGGTCCAGGCAATGACTTGCACTTGGCCAAAAGGCACATCAACACCAAAAGGCAGCTTCGTGAACTTGCTCTGTTGTGCCTTCAGGCGGAACAAGGCGACGCATGTCAAATCCTTTACATCGCGGTAGCAGCCGGGCATGTTCAGTTCGTGCGAGCTGAGACCGGTGCCGGCAGCGGGCGAATAGGGCTGGATGGTGTAGCCTTTGTAGAGCAGGCCTTTGTTATAGAGGTCTTTCAGAAGGAACCACAAGGTCTCGATGTAGTCGTTGGTGAAGGTGATATAGGGATCATTGAGGTTGACCCAATAACCCATCTTGCGGGTGAGGTCGTCCCACATGTCCTTGTATTTCATCACCTCCTCGCGGCAGGCGTGGTTGTAGTCATCGACGCTGATCTTCTTGCCGATGTCTTCCTTCGTGATGCCCAGTTTCTTCTCCACGCCGAGTTCGACGGGCAGGCCGTGGGTGTCCCAACCGGCTTTACGCACCACATGTTTGCCTTTCAGGGTTTGGTAGCGGCACACCACATCTTTGATGGAGCGGGCCATCACATGGTGGATACCCGGGGTGCCATTGGCACTCGGCGGACCTTCGAAGAAAACGAAAGCGTTATCTTTATCACGGTTATCCAAACTCTTCTGGAAGGTGTTGTCAGCTTCCCAAAACTTACGGATTTCATCGGCTGTCTCGGTGAGATTCAGCTGTTTATATTCCTTGTAGTTGTTTTTCATAATACGAAAAGTATCCTAAATCGAGGTGCAAAAATACAAAATATTTTGCATACTCCTACAGATAATCTTTTGAGACTATTTCTTTGCAGTGTTCCCGAACGAATTCGAGGATTTCCAAACCATGTTTTTTGGGTATTCTAATGCTCTCTCCGACAATGAGCATGTCATCGATGGAAGGCTTGCCGTTTCCGTTGACGGATGTGGCATGTTCACCGTGGTAGCCTTCAGGGACAGGTGTCAAGTCGTAGGCGGGTGCCAGATGCCAATGGCCTTCACGGCAGATAAAGCTGAAGTTTTTGGCATGGTCGTCTTTGTTGTCGGTAAACACGTTGAAGGCCATGAGTCGGAACATAGCTTCTACCTGCTTGGGGTCTTGGGTCAAAAAACCAGTGAGGTGCAGTAGGGTCTTGTAATCCAGTTTCGGGAAGTCGATGGATTCGTTGAGCAGGGCTCCGGCAGTGGCCACATGAAGGCGTTCGCCATTTTGGATGTCGAATCGTCGTGTGGCAAAATATTTTCCATCAAACAACTTGAAATCAGGTACTTCGATACCACATTGGCGAGCGATTTCGTTGTATTGATATTCCTTCAAGCCCAAGTCCTTCGGGTCGTAGGTATGCCTGAATTTCACCAACCAATCGCCATCCTCGTCATGGTAGAGGCATTTGGGTCGACAACCGCCTGAGTTGCCGCTGTTGTAATAGAGGAGCGCTGCATCTTTTTCGTTTTTTTCGGCGAGGACTTCCAAAGCCAGTTGTTGCAGAAGGTCGAACGACAGTTTTTCATCTGTTCTATCCATCTTGGTTTCAGGCTCGTAGCACAAGGCTCCCATCCCAGAACTACCGACTATGCTCAGTCGTTGCAAAGGGTTCAGTTGCGATTCATCAATGCCTTGCTGGTGCAACATCCTGTTGAGCAAATAGCGTCCGTAACCGTCGGGGAGGCTGTCTTCGAAGATACCGAAATTGCCCCAAAAAGGTCGTTCAGAAGCGATGAACAAGTCCGATTTCAAAGGCAAATCCAAGGGCGAAATGGAAAAGCCTGTGGCTAGCCATTCCTTGTTGTAACGGAACACGCAGCGTTTTCCGTCAGGGGTCATAGTCAGTTCGCCGACTGTTTTCCCGTGGTATTTGACATATAGTTTATTGATGGAATTCATTTCTTCCGCGTTTTCTGTTCTTGTTTTTGTTGATGGTGTCTAATTCTTCCATAGTTGTATAGACGGGCTCAGCCAATAGCGACTTTAGCGCATCAGTATAGCCTAAGGCCTTGGCCAAGGCTATGAAACCGATTAATGAAATGCTATGCTGTTGCTCAAATTTGGCAATAGTGGGAGCAGGCACGCCGCTCATCATAGAAAGGGCACTGCGCGAGAGACCTTTCTCCAATCTGCGATGCTTGACATTCTCTGATAGGTGTGCAGCGAGTTCATCCGCAGTGTCCATATTGAAGTCGTAAAGTAAAGGCATACTATTGTATCTATAAATATAAAAAATCGTAAATAATGAATAATATTATATTCGATGGCAAAGATACAATTAATTAGAGAATGTGTGCTAGAAATGTGAAAAAAAACTATTTGGAGGTTCCCTACTGGAATGGAGTGAAACATAAAGTTACAAACGGCGGCATAAGCCGATTCCTCATCTGCAACTGTTTCAAACCGCCGATAACAACGAGTCAATTATTCCATTCCCGAAGGGAATCTATATTTCTCGATTATCGATTAGCGCAAAACACGGTCAAATCGCGCAGTGCAGCAGTGGCTTCCGAAGGGGCAAAGCCTTCCAAGGCCTTCAAGGTCTTTTCGTGATAAATGGGTAACAAGGCTTTGGCTTGTTCTATGTTCTCTCCGTCAAGGAGGTCGTCACGGAGTTGGAAGAGGATGCCGAAATTCAGGCCAAAGTCGGCGATTTGAAGGACCTGTTCGGGAGTTGCATCCACCGAAAGGGCACCCGCTACGCAGCAGGAACGCATCAACATGGCGGTCTTGCGGGTGATGATGTCGAGGTAATCCGTCCAAATAACCATGTCATTCCGATGGGAATCTATGGGTGTTTGGGCGGATTTTGAAGGCATAGATTCCAATCGCACATCCTCTGCTTGGAATGACATGCCTTCAAAAGCTTGGTTTTGCATCAATTCCCCTTCGCTCATGGCGGCAGTCGTGCTGAGCATCTCCTGCAGGATGGCATGGTCACCTGGGTTGGCAAGGAGCAGCATGGCTTTGGCCAGGAGGTAATCGCCTGCCAGCACCGCCGAAAGGTTGCCGAACTTGGCCTTCACGGAGCTTTTGCCACGACGTTCATCCGCATTATCCACCACATCATCATGAATCAATGTCGCGCTGTGGATTATCTCCACGAAGGTGGCTGCACGCAACGTTTGTTCATTGACTTCGCCAAAAAGTTTTGCGCTGAGCAGCACCAAAATGGGTCGCATGCGTTTACCCCGTGAATCAAGCACATATTGCATGATGCTGTTCATAGGCTCGGTTTCGGCATGCAAAGTCTTTTCGAAAAAAGCTTCAAATTGTGCCAATTCAGCGGCGATGGGGAGTATGATGTCGGTCAATTTTTTCACGGCTGCAAAAATAGGAAAAAATAGATAATATGTCTCTAACCGATGGAATCCGAAAGAATCCAATTGCTTTTTCGGTTTACTTCTGGTCAGTTCGGTTAGAGATTTTATACGATTTGCACGATATTTGCTGTTTTTGCGTTTATAAACAAGGAAGGGTGAAACTTGACCTTAAACCCTCATTGCGGGCTTGACCCGCAATCCCCTATGCGCTAGGGATTCCTTTTAGCGCTAGGGATGGCGGATGCTTCTCCGCCATGAGGGTTAAAGGGGCAAGGATAGAGCACCCCGCTTGAACAACGATTCAACAATCAACACTTCAACATAATGAAACGCACTGGAATTATCATAGCCACCATCATCTTAGTGGCCGTCGGCGTGCTGGCTTTTGCCATGCCAAACAGGAATCCTATCAATCCCGACACCCCCGATAACCCCAAAACCCCGAAAAACAACTATGAGACTATGTGGAAAAAAGTAAAGGAAAACCTTGAGAAAGACCTGCCGGAATCGGCTGAAAAAGAACTGAATGCCATTGAGGAGAAGGCCTCGAAAGACAAAAACCAGACCCAACTGCTGAAGACTTGGCTCTATCGGCAGAATATCATGCAAATTACCGTTGAGGAAGACCCCGACCAGGCCTTCATCCAGTATATCGAGACCAAAGTAGGACAGTTGGATGAGGTGCATGATGCCTTGCTGCATGAGGAAATTGCCAAGGCATACGCCAATTACTTGGATGGCAACGATTGGCGCATCAACGAGAATCTGCCTATTGATGGTGACATTTCAAAGGTGGAAATGAAATATTGGGACAAGGAGAGCTTCAAAACGCGTATCAACCAATATTACAGCGAAGCCTTGAAGCCCGTCGAAGCCTTGAAAAAGGCCAAGACGGCGGATTTCATGGTGCTTTACGAAAACAAGAACAACAACGAGGATTACATCGAATACGAGGCTTCGCTCTTCGAGTTTATGTTTCACCGTGTGGCGAATTACTATCAAATACGTTCTGAGGATAACGATATCGCAGGTGACATGGAAGCATGGTGGCTGCCTGCCAAGGACTTTGTGAAACTTGATTTAGGCGATGCCGACAATGCGCTCATAAAATGCCTGAAAATCTATCAGGACCTACTTGCCTACAACCTTAAAAACAATAACGAGGATGTGTTGATTTTTAATGATTTTCATCGCTTTGAGTTTGTGAGAAGTCTTCTTAAGAAAGACACCCAATACCAAGCCGCTATGGAGGATCTGAAGGCGCAGCACAAGGACAATCCGCTCTCTGCCGAAATAACCTCTTTGATCGCGCGTAGCATGATGAACCAATACGAGAGCAATAGCGAAGACAGTACTTATTTCGACAATTACAAGAAAGCCAAGGCCATGTGCGAGGAAGCCATAGCCAAGTTCCCGAAGTCGCAGGGCGCGAAGAACTGTCAGAGCCTCATCAAACGCATCGAGGAACCGCAAATCGACATCACGATGAACTCGGTGCAACTGCCCAACGAAGCGATTCCCGTCGTGTTGGAATACAAAAACACGACTGCACCTTATTATAGAATAGTGAAGGTCAGCGAGAAAGAGCTGAAGAAACTGAGCGACATGCGAAAGGCAGATTTGGCGAGACCGACTATCGCCAGCACAGCACCCTGATAGCCCTGCCCGCCTTGGAGGAAGGCATCTACTACCTGACCGCTACCACCAAGCAAGGCATCAAGAGTGAGGACAAAACGCTGGTACTCAATTTCCAAGTCTCCAACCTCGGTTTCATCACCGACCAAAAGGACGACAAGATGACCGTAGTGACCGTCGACCGCAAAACAGGGAAAACCGTGGAAGGGGTCACCGTGGAATTGTATCGCCGCGAGTGGGACTACAAGGCTCGTGAATACAAGACCACCATCCTCGCCACGATGAAATCCGACAAAAACGGACGCGCCGTGCTTGATGGCAAGGTAAAAAGCGACAATTCCTTCAGTATCAACCTACGCAAGGGCGATGACAACCTGCTGTCATATAATTACTTCCACCTTTATGAACGCTATAGGAACGATAATGAAACTTACAGCACGAAACTTTTCACCGACCGTGCGATTTACCGTCCAGGACAAACCGTCTATTTCCAAGGCATCACTACGCGCCGTCAAGGCGAGGATTTGAGTCTTGTCCACAATTACAATGAGAATGTTTCTTTCCGTGATGCCAATTGGCAGGAAATCAGTTCAGCGAAATTTACCACCGATGAGTACGGTTCGTTCAGCGGTTCTTTTGTCATTCCTACCGACCGACTGAATGGTGTTTTCCACCTCAACGCCAACCAAGGCAGCACCACCATCCGCGTGGAGGAATACAAACGCCCGACTTTTGAGGTCACTTTTGAGCGGCCAAAAGAGCAATATAAACTCAACCAAGAAGTCACAGTACACGGTGACGTGAAAGCCTACGCTGGTTTTGGCTTGGATGATGTGGAATACAGCTACCGTGTCATCCGCAAAACTTCCTTC
>CACXXW010000207.1 GCA_902771635.1 uncultured Bacteroidia bacterium
CACCTTTAATGGAAAGAATCTTAGGCAACCCCCCGTATGTGTAATATTCCTGCCAACCCTCAACGACATCGCCTTCATAGGCAGTCATAAACTCCTTGAAAGAGAGCGGCCACACGTGGATTTCATCTCCGCGTCCCCGAAACTCAGTGGCAATGTCGCTCGAAAGGAAATGCGAGTTTGAGCCTGTGACATAAACGTCGGCATTATCCTTGACCACCAATGAACCAAGCATATCCACGAACTCATCCACACGTTGCACCTCATCAATGATGATGTAATATTGCTCATCATCAATCATCTGTTTGTCAACCCAATCCAAAAGATAATCAGGATTACGGAAATCCTTGTATTTCCTGTCTTCCAGATCGATAATCAGAATATGGTCTTTATTGATTCCCTCGCTCAAAAGGTGTTTTTTGAACAGTGTTTTCAGCAGATATGATTTGCCTACACGGCGCAATCCTGTGACAATCTTTATAAGCCCATTGTCTTTGGAGTCAATGAGTTGCTGTAAATAAATAGGTCGTTCTATCTGCATAATAATCAATTATTTAATTATTATTACAATCGTTTTCATTACGGATTTATGGCAATTTTTCCAAAAATCCGTTGCAAATATACCTATTTTTGTAATACTCTCAGATTCTTTTTGCGAAAAAAGCAATCATCGTATCGCTAGATAGTATTTCTTGGTTCCTAGGAAATAGCTCAGTATGTGCAAATAGCATTTCACGCGGCAAAAGTATTTGATAGATTCTCAACTTAATACCGATTCTCGTATTCTTTTACTTTATTCAAAATGAAAGACTTACATTGCTCCCAATCGAAGTCCACATACATTTCAGGCATATCGAGTTTTTCGGCATCGGCAAAAAAAGTCAACCCCATCAAGACACGAAACAAAGAGTGTGTCGGATGTTTTTGGGCATAGTAATTCAGTATTTCTTCTAATGAGAAATGCTGTAACAAAAAATACACATTGATGAAATCCTGCCGATTTCCTCGTCTTGCTATTCCTTCGAGCGTTTCAGCGGCTTGGTCTTTTAATGCAGTATTATCGTTTGACAAATTCAAGAGTTCCATAGGGTTGGGTAGACTTGTGCGATACGATAACTCCTGAAATTCTCTTTTTCTTCACCAGAAAGGCATGAAATGAATGATAAGGCGACAGGATCTAAAGACCTTACACTTTTGCATACCGTGGTAATTTTGTCCATACCATAATAATGCTTTATGTAATGCCAATCACTCATTTTTCCATATTCCAACACTCTGGGGATAAGCCATTCGGCACTCTTGTCGATATCGAAATTGGTCGTATCGACATCCCAAAAAAGAAGTGGGCTGAGTCCGTGTAGCTTATCCTTGTCTTCCATGATTATTCCACCACAACAAGATAATAGTTCTTCTTGCCCTTCTGCACAAGGATGTACTTGCCGTCGATGAGATCGGCGGGGGTCATCACCTTGTCCAAAGTGACCTTTTCCTTGTTGACGCTCACGCCGTTGGCTTGGGTCATCTTGCGGGCCTCACCTTTTGAGGGGAAAATCTGCGTGTTGACGGCCATGAAGTCGACAATCGGGATGCCGGCTTCGAGGTCGGTGCGGGCGATGTGCTCCTGCGGCACGCCGTCGAAGATGTCCAAGAAGGTGGCTTCGTCGAGCTTCTCCAAGCCTTCCTTGGTCGACTTGCCGAAGAGGATGTTGGAGGCCTCGATGGCGGCATCCAAGGCTTCTTGCGAGTGCACCAACACGGTGACCTCCTGGGCCAAACGCTTTTGCAACACACGCATGCCTGGGTCTTTCTTGTGCTCTTCAATCAGGGCATCGATGGTCTCTTTGTCCAGCGAGGTGAAGATCTTGATGTATTTCTCGGCATCCTCGTCGCTGACGTTGAGCCAGAACTGGTAGAACTTATAAGGCGTGGTGCGCTTCGGGTCGAGCCAGATGTTGCCACTCTCGGTCTTGCCGAACTTCTTGCCGTCAGCCTTGGTGATGAGCGGACAAGTCAGGGCAAAGGCCTCGTTCTCAAAGCCCAAGGTACGGCGAATCAATTCTGTACCTGTGGTGATGTTGCCCCATTGGTCGTTACCGCCCAGCTGCAGCTTGCAGTTCTTGTGCTGGTAGAGCCACAGGAAGTCGTAACCTTGCAGAAGCTGGTAGGTGAACTCGGTGAAGCTCAAGCCGTCGCGGGCGGTGCCGTTGAGGCGTTGCTGCACGCTGTCCTTGGCCATCATATAGTTCACGGTGATGTGCTTGCCCACCTCGCGGGCGAAGTCGAGGAAGGTGAAGTCCTTCATCCAGTCGACCATCTCGGCAGCGTTGGGCTCCTTCGACTCGAAGTCCAAGAACTTGGCCACCTGGGCCTTGATGCACTCTTGGTTGTGGCGCAGGGTCTCTTCGTTGAGCAGGTTACGCTCTTGGCTCTTGCCCGAGGGGTCGCCAATCATACCAGTGGCACCACCCACCAGGATGATGGGCTTGTGGCCGCAGTGCTGCAGATGACGCAGCATCATGATGCCGCAAAGGTGTCCGATATGTAAGGAGTCGGCGGTCGGGTCAGTGCCGAGGTAAGCTGTTACCATTTCTTTCTGGAGGAGTTCTTCCGTTCCTGGCATGATCTGTGCCAGCATTCCGCGCCAGCGGAGTTCTTCAACAAAATTCTTCATCGTTAGGGTTAGTTTTGAGGTGCAAAAATACGGGAAAACAGGAAATAATATGATTATTCATTGAAAAATCTTTGGCAAAGCATGAAGATTATTGTAAAATTTACATTCTTTCGAATGTATTTATATAAAAATTTGATGTTTTTACATTCTTTCTAATGTAATTTCAATAAAAAGTGTTATTTTTGCAGCCGAAAGGATGTAAAATGATGAAGAAAACCCCTTTGACAGAGACTGTGAAACAGTTGAGAAAGCAATATGGTCTGACGCAGGAACAACTTGCCTTCAAATCAGGCGTAGGATTGAATTTTGTCCGTGAGATGGAGCAAGGTAAGGCCACTGTCAGGCTTGATAAAGTCAATCAAGTGCTCAATTTGTTTAACTATGAAATGGTGCCCACACCAAGAAAGGATAAGCAATGAAAAAGGCTCTGGTTTACTTTCGGGATATTTTGGCGGGACGACTTTCCGAGACAGAAGATGGTTATGAGTTTCGATACGAAGCAACCTACCTTGCCAGGCCACAAGCCGAGCCCATTAGCCTCACCATGCCTTTGCGCGAAGATGCTTATCAAAGCCATGTATTATTCCCGTTTTTCGACGGACTGATACCTGAAGGTTGGCTTTTGGATGTGGCCATACGCAACACCGACATCAGTATTCTCGACAGGATGTCATTGCTGTTGCTTTGCTGCAAGGATTGTATTGGAGCTGTGAGTGTAATACCTGATAATGAGGAGGAAAGCCATGAGTAAATGCTTGTTTTGCTACAAGGAATTGAACGAGGGAGAGAAGGATTTTCATGCCCGTTGTGCCCGCAAATTCTTTGGTACGTCCACAGCACCCGACATGGAATACACACAATCCGACATGGACCTTTTGGGCGAACAAATCATCCGTTCGCAGACAACATTGACGGGCGTGCAGCCCAAATTATCGTTGAACCTACAAAAGCACGAAGGGAGTCAACGATTGACCATAGTTGGATTATGGGGTGCCTATATCTTTAAGCCTCAGACTTCAAGGTTTGCTGAGTTGCCCGAGAATGAAGACCTTACTATGCACCTTGCTGAGATCGCTGGACTAAAAACGGCACAACATTCCTTGATTCGACTTGCTGATGATTCTTTGGGTTACCTCACGCGTCGCATGGATCGTGATGCAAAAGGTTACAAACTTCCGATGGAAGACTTTTGCCAACTTACGGAGCGACAAACGGAATACAAATACCGTAGTTCATATGAGCAAGTAACCAAGGCGATTGCTCGTTATTCTTCTGTACCCCAATTGGATATGGTGAATTTCTATGAGTTATTGTTGTTTTGCTGGTTAACGGGCAACAACGATATGCATTTGAAGAATTTCTCGCTGCTTTCTCGACAAGAGTGTCACCACGAACTATCGCCAGCCTACGACCTACTCAATGTGGCCATCGTGAATCCTGATGATACCGAAGAATTGGCCCTCACCTTAAATGGCAAAAAACGTCGTATTTCCCGCAAAGATTTTGTTGAAGCCGCAAGTAAGTTTGGGGTTTCAGAGAAAGTCTTGGATGGACTGATTGCGCATTTCAAGCAATGTTTGCCTGCATGGCAAAGGAAAATCGATGAATCGTTTCTATCTGATGAAATGAAAATGAATTATAAAGAATTGATTTCCAAAAGGATGAATAAATTATTGGATTTATAAGGAAAGATAGTCAATTGTTGTAATTCCTCAACCTACACCGCATATTCTCCACCACATTGCCGCCATAGAGCCACGAGTCGGCAAAATGGAGGTTGCCTTTCGGGAACTTGTCCTCATAAGCCGGGATGAAGACCATCTCGGGGTCGAGGTCGGGGCAAACGGTATTGTGCTTGTAGAGATAAGTTCTTGTCGGGCAAGGCACAATCAAAACACTGTCGCGGGTCTCGTTATATTTGGCCATGCCCAAGTGGAACTCGGCCGGAACAGTGTCCGGCGCCATCGTCCAAGTGGTGGGGTTGATGCCCACCACGTCGCCATGCGAAACCATGCCGATGGCTGTTGTGTCCGTCACGGAATTGAAAACGACCAAACCTTGCATCATGCTGTCAGTGGCAGGTTGCAAAGCCTCGGGATAGGCAGCCAACTCTTCTGCACTGACATGATAACCAATGCAATAGGCAGCTACCATCAGCTTTCTTTGTTCCTCGGTCATTCCGTTTTTCAACAACTCAATAAGCATCTGCGAGCCTTGGCTGTGACCCATCAGGAAAAAGGGTCGACCATGGTTGAAATGTGCCATATAATATTGGAAGGCATCGTTGACATCCTTAGCCGCTATTTGAGCAAGAGAATCT
>CACXXW010000208.1 GCA_902771635.1 uncultured Bacteroidia bacterium
GACTCGATGGAGCTGCGCTGTGAGGTCTGGATGAAGAAATAGCCTTCCTTCTTCTTGCAGGAGGCGAGGTTGGTCGAGGTCTCCACGAAGTTCGGGATGGTCTGCGACATGGCGATGACGCCGTGAGGGCAGGCATAGAGGCCGTTCAGCAGGTTGTACTGGGCCATCTCGTCGATGACCACGTCGGGCTGCACCTCGGCGACTTCGGCCGTGACTTTCAGTCCGGGTTCGGTCACTTGGTACTCTTGCTTGAAGTGCTTCTCCATGTCCATCACATAGTGCTCGAAGTCTTTCAGGCAGTCGTTCGGGACGAAGGCCACTGCCGTTGCTTCGCGAGCGATGGCGTTGCGCAGGTTGCCGCCTTGGAAGTCGTAGAGTTGAAGGTCGAACCAGTTGGTGCCTTGCCACAGGATGCGGGTCAGCAGCTTGTTGGCGTTGGCCAGGTTCTTGTTGATGTCGTCGCCACTGTGGCCGCCTTTCAGGCCGCTCACGGTGATGCGGTAGGCAGTGCTGTCTTCCGGAGCGGGCTCCAGTTCGTACCACACCTTCACGATGGTGTCCATGCCACCGGCGCAGCCGATGAAGATTTCGCCTTCGTCTTCTGAGTCGAGGTTGAGGAGGATACGGCCGGTGAAGTCTTCCGGGTCGAGTTTCATGGCGCCCGTGAGGCCCGTCTCTTCATCTACGGTGAAGATGCACTCGAGCGGACCGTGTTCCACTTTCGGGTCGGCGATGACGGCCAGGGCAGCAGCCACGCCGATGCCGTCGTCAGCGCCGAGGGTCGTGCCGTTGGCATGCAGCCACTCGCCCTTGATGACAGGCTCGATGGGGTCTTTCTCGAAGTCGTGCTTCTTGTCGCTGTTCTTCTCGCAAACCATGTCCATGTGGGCTTGCAGGATGACGGTCTGGCGATCTTCCATGCCCTTGGTGGCAGGCACGCTCATGATGATGTTGCCACACTCTTCCTTGACGTAGCTGATGTTATGGTCTTTTGCCCAGTTCTCGAGGTAAGCTACCATCTTGGTTTCTTTCTTCGACGGACGCGGCACACCGAGGATGCCGTTGAACTCTTTCCAAATGCCTTCCGGCTTGAGTTTTAGGATGTCGTTACTCATAGTTTGTTGAATTGTTGAATTGTTGATTGTTTAATTGTTTAATCGTTGTTTATATATTTCAAGATTTAATATTTCTAGATTCCTAACTCATAACTGATAACTCCCAACTGAACAACTGCTATCTCCTAACTATTAAAGGTCTTCCAAAGAAAGAACTCCCAATCTGATGTCCATTCCGTGTAATTCTTTGCAGTTTTGTATGAGCACTTCCGTTTTTTCTTTCAAAGTCTTTTCATCGTAACGCTTGCGGTCGCGTTTTATTTCATATACTTCGGCTATTCCATCGATTTCATTGACTGCAACTAGGTCAATTTCATTCTTGCCTTTGCGATCCCAAAACTTGCCGATACGGGTGTAGTAGCCTTTTTCGCGGAATTTCTGCTCAAAGTACCGTTCGAGCGCAAAACCCGAATAGGTGTCGAAATCGCGCTCAATGACACGGCCTAATTGGGATAAAGCATTGTTGGCCACAAAATCTTGGTACTTATAGAAGAAGCGAAACCATAAGTCCAAAAACCTGTCATTCAAAGTGTAACGGACTTTTTTTGCGTTTTCTTTGGCAAAGATTGGCAGTCTTTTCTCAATTAAGTTGTAGTAGTTTTCCAACCTGATAAGATAACTTCCAATGTTGTTGGCACCTAATTGGGATTCTATTTCTCCCCGGGTTAATTGTCCACCGGCTAGGCAGGTTAGGATGGAAAAGTGCATCGCGTAATCGCTGCCAAACTCTTCAATAAGTATGTTCTTTCCTTCGTTAATGAAAGGTGAGTTGACCTCGGTAAGATAGGACAAAATGCTGGTTTTGTTTGTTTTACCATTGTCCATAAGTAAGGCCACATACCACGGCACGCCTCCCGTGACGGCATAAAGGGCAAGTAAATCGTCGGGAGTGTAGTCGGCATTGTGGTGTGAAAGGATTTGTTTCAGGACATCTGTCGTGAAGGGCTTTAGAAGCAGGCTTTGGTTAGCGCGTCCGAAAAGTGGCTCTTTGGAATCTTCGAAGATCCGTTTCATCAAGGAGAAGACAGATCCGCTGATGATTAGGTTCATGCGACTTGTTCTTTTGTGAAGATCCCAGTCGCGCTGCATGTCACTGAATATCGACGGATTGACCCTTTGGAACTCCTGAAACTCGTCGATGATTAGCGTGAGAGGATGATTTTCGGCGTATTTGAGAAGGTAACGGAACAGTTCGGAAAACGACGATGGCCAACCAATCGGGATGCCCAAGCGTTCCTCGGCCTCGCGTATAAAATCTTGACACAAAAGAGCTTCTGTTTTCCGTGCTACGAAAAAATAAAGCAAAGTTTCATCATTGCAACGACGCGCCAATTCGGTTTTTCCGATGCGCCTCCGACCCATCAAAACCGTCATCTGCGCTTCGTTTCGGCTGCGCTCCTTCACCTTGTTTATGGTATCTAACTCGTTGATTCTGTCGTAGAAAATCATCTCATTTCAATTATAGTATTTTCAAATACCGTATTTTCAAATACTATTTTACCGCAAAGAAAAGCCTTTTTTTTGAGACCTGCAAGTATTACTTAAAAAATTTCAGTTCCTTGATCACCTCCATCGGATTCTCCGACTTAAACACCGCATTGCCAGCTACCAAAACATCCGCTCCAGCCTCAAACAAAGCCTTGGCGTTCTTAGCCTTGGCGTTCTTCGTGTTCACGCCGCCGTCCACTTCGATGAGTGCGGAAGCGTGTTGTTCATTGATCATCAAGCGCAACTTCTTTATTTTTTCGTATGTTCGCTCGATGAATTGTTGTCCGCCAAAGCCCGGGTTGACCGACATGAGGAGCACCACGTCCAGGTCGCTGAGGATGTCCTCCAGCACGCTGACGGGCGTATGCGGGTTGAGCACCACGCCTGCGTGTATGCCGAGGGCTTTGATCTGTTGCACGGCGCGGTGGATATGGTTGCAGGCTTCATAGTGGAAGGTGATGATGTCGGCGCCCGCCTTGGCGAAGGCCTCGAAGTACTTTTCGGGCTCCACGATCATCAGGTGGACATCCAAGGGCTTCTGGGCTTTCTTCTTGATGGCTTGCACCACGGGTATGCCAAAGGAGATATTAGGCACGAAGCGGCCGTCCATCACGTCGCAGTGGAACCAATCGGCCTCGCTGCGGTTGACCATCTCGATGTCGGCTTCCAGGTTAAGGAAGTTGGCGGAGAGTAGGGAAGGGGCTATCAAGTTCATGGTTGTTCAGTTGTTGGATGTAGGGTTGCCACAATTCCACCTTCCAATGTGGGCATGGGATTCGGCAGCCAAACAATATCAGTTATAGGGTGCAAATATATTCAATATTCGTGAATACTGTGTTTGTTGGTGAAAAAATATTGAGCGGAGTAAAATATTCGGATATGTCAGGTGATTTTATTCCTCCAAATACTTAATCATCGGGATGAGTTGGACGAAGTAGTCGTTGCTCCAGATGTTCAGCTCTTGTGGATTCTTCACAAAAGGCATCACGTCGGCTTTCACTTGTCGGATGTCGGTTTGTGAGAGGCGCTCTCTCAACATTGTCTGTAGTTTCTGATGGTCGATGTCCATGCCGTTGAACTCTCTGACGCGAGCCTGCAGGTGCGTAAAGTTGAGTGGTACCCCCATTCGGACATACCATTCGAAATCATACCAATCACGTCCCTTGACGCGGTTTTTCCAAGATCTGAAAAGCAATGCATGCATTTTTCCCGCAAACAGACAGGGTAGGGTGAAGCAGCGTACCATAAAAGAAAAAGGTTGCAATAGCAAACGTTGTTCCGTCTCGAACTGCAATGGTGGCATAGTGTCAACCTCAATCTTGATGCGTATGGATTTCTCGGTCTGAAACGAGATGTTGTAGACATCGGTGTTGTCCTTTAAAAACGCTGATTCCACCTTGCCGAAGGTAAGCTTGTCTTTTTTCGTTATTTCCACCTCGCGCCCCAATAGGCGGCATTCATCGATAATGGCAGGAAAGTAACGCTCTAGGGTGAAGCTTTCGTCTTTGGTGAGTAACGAGAAGTCCATGTCTTCCGAATACCGCTGTAGTCCTTGGAAAATCCGTAAGCATGTACCACCGTAGAAGGCTGCATGTTCGAAAAATCCCCCGCGATACAAGCCTGAAAGAACCACTTGCTGCATCACTTCGTAAGTCGCGTTGCGGCGGTCGTTGGAGGTGTCAAGCGGATACCGCGACATCATCTGCTCAAAAATGTTATTGTCCATATTCCACAAGGTTAATCAAGGTAGAGATATTGTTCCTTTTCGTTGTCGTGTGCTTGAGGCATTGGAGAAAAATGCTTGAATTGAAGGATCTCAAGGCTGTGCAGTCGAAGCGCAGATCGTTTTCAAGGTAGTCGTGAAGATTGGAGGAAGAATCAAACTCAAGTCCACGGGTCTTCACAAGCAAGTCGCACAATGCCTTTTCGGGACTGGCGATGAGAAACTGCGAGTTGCCCTCTTGTTGCTGTTGAATGCCGATGGGAAAATACGCTATCGGACATGATAGAAAGTCATAGTGT
The DNA here is from genome assembly GCA_902771635.1 of uncultured Bacteroidia bacterium. Taxonomy (GTDB): domain Bacteria; phylum Bacteroidota; class Bacteroidia; order Bacteroidales; family F082; genus Limimorpha. Next base: position 4,626 of record CACXXW010000208.1, read on the forward strand.
CCGAGCGGTGTGTCGAAACTGCGGCTGTGCTTAATCGTCATCGACTGGATGGAGAAGACGCGTTCGGGAATCAGTCCATAGTGTCGCAATGCCGACTGCATGCTGACATACGACGGTCCATACAAGTGGTTGGCTATGAGTTCTTGGACCGGATGTGCTCCATCCTCGGCACTACGTACGTAGATCCCTCGTTTTAGGCGGATGATACGCCCTTCTTGCTCTAAACGGCGCGCCTTGTCGGTAATATGTTTTGTGTTAGGGAATAACCCACTCAAAACCGAAAGGTCGAAAGGGGTGTCTCCAAGTTGATATAAAGGGTCTCTCTTCATTTTGTGCAAATATTATGCAACTGCAAAAATACTACTTTTTGTACAGATAAACGAAAAAAAATCGTTTTATTGTACAAAATCATGATTATTGTTTTTCTGTTGTGGCCAAAGTTTATAGGTGGATTTGTACCAATCAGCACTAGTATTACCTATACTGCTCCAAGGCCATTCTCAAACTCTCCTTATGCAATTCGTCGCCAAGCTGGTGGC
>CACXXW010000209.1 GCA_902771635.1 uncultured Bacteroidia bacterium
GTATTATTATCATGACATGGGGAACATCTTTTATGAGTCCGGCAACTTGGATTCTGCTGATTATTATTACAGCCGTTTGGAGGAACTTGTGTCCCAAACTGAGCCTAACGAGGATACTTGGTTCTATTACGGTGTCTTGTCCGACTTTGCCGAAGAACTCGGCGATTATGAAACCGCTTGCAAATATGGATGTTTGTACGAAGAAGGCAACAATCTAAGAGAAATAGAGCAACAGGAGAACAATCTTGCGCTTATCAGCCATAAATACGACAGCGAAGTGATGCGGAACGAATTGAACCGTAAAATCATCATCAAGCAGCGCATCATCGTCATCGTCAGTTTGGTGGCGACTTTGGTTTTGGCAGCGTTGTTGGTTTCGCAAATCCGTTTGGCACGGAGGCGTAAACGCGAAGCCGAAATCAGTGCCGAGCTGTTCCACTTCAAGCAGCAGAACAAAGATTTGGCGCAAAAACACGCCGAGCATGAGCAAATCCAGCAGGATTATGCCGACCGCCTTTCGGAAGCCTTGATGAAGGAACAGCGTATCATGCTTTTGCTCGACAACTATCTGAACAGCAACAAAAAAGCCAATCTTCTCAATGATTTGGAAACCTTAGTTTATGATGATAAAGACCATTGGGAAGCCATGCTAGAAGTGGTTGACCAGCTTTACCCAGAGCTTGTGGAAACCCTTCAGCAGAAATACCCCGACTTGGATGAGGACGAGCGGAAGTCCTATATCCTCTCCTATTTCAAACTCTCGCGTCAGGAGGAAGCAGATTACCTTAGAACCACCGTCAATATGGTGGATAAAATACGCGGGCGCCGACGGAAAAAGATGGAAGAAGGTTAAAAAACCTTGGACTTTTTCCAAAAAATGTTCGGAATAGGAATCAACTATTGTATTAGTTTTCAGTATTTTATAATTTTTATAACTCGGAATTGTTTGGAATGACTGTCCGACCGCTTGACAAAGGCGGTAGTTTCGCAGCATCATTTCAAAAACAAACACTATGCGAAAAAATTTAATGTTACTTTCATTCACTTTAATGGTAGGAATGGAACTTTCAGCCCAACAAGTAAAAGTTGAGGCTTCAGAAACAATTGAACTGATGAGCATTATGGCTCGCACAGCAGGCTATCGTGAATACCACATGGACATGGCTGGCAAGTACACGGAGGAAACCGAGGCGTGGTTTGCTCCGTTTGAGTCGCATCCCGCTGTGGCTTACATGCAGAGTTTGAAGCCAAAATACGGCATTGGTTATGATGCCGTGGCCAGTATGTCGTTGCACACCGAAACGGACGGAAAAACAGTGCGCCTCATTGATGCCACAACCCTTGAAAAGAGATGGAAAAACATCAATCTTGACACCTGCCTAATGTACATCAACCAGTTTTACACTGATACGCGCTTCCATGAGTTTTATATCCAGCATCAGGGTTTCTACGAAGAAGGAATTCAAACCTATAGAAATAATGTGATGCAGTATTTCCATCAAGACTGGTATTCCCAATTTTATGGCATGGCACCCAAAGAAACTTTTACGGTAATCATCGGGTTCACCAATGGAGGCGGTAATTATGGGACAAGCCGCCAGTTTCCAGACCAAAAGAAAGAAGTCTTTGCCATTGTTGGTTACTCGTTGAATAGGGAGACAGGAAAGGCTTTTGAACATGGTGGCAGATATGCTTCAACTTTGATTCACGAGTTCAACCATTCGTTTGTCAATCCCAACCTTGACGAAGAGGCCAATAAGGCTTTGCTGGAGCCGATTGGAGAGGATTTGTATGCCTTGACAGAATGGATGATGGACTGGCAAGCCTACAAAAACGCTACGACTGTGCTCAATGAGAGTATTGTCCGTGCCTCAGTCATCATCTACATGGAGGAAAACGGCTTTACTGCAGAACAAGTGAAAAATGAAATGTATGACCAATTAGGTAGGGGTTTCCATTGGATACCCGAATTAGTGAGTGCATTAAAAGAATACACACATCAGCGTGACAAATATCCAACTTTCAACGATTTCTATCCTGAAATTGCGAAGACTCTAGGCTCTTATGTTGAAAAAGAGCATCAGCGCATTGATGCCGCTTTAAGGAAATGAAAACAAATAACAAAGACTACTAATTATTCACAATTTAAAAAACATAATAAAATGAAGAAAGTCATTTATCTGCTTGGTATCATGCTCCTTATGGCAGGAGCGGCCAAGGCGCAAGACACTAAGGCCGAAATTGGCCCTGAAATCAAGTTTGAAAAAGTCGTTCACGACTATGGCGATGTGCCTTTCAACGGCAACGGCAAATGCGAATTCCGTTTCACCAACACAGGCAACGAGCCCCTGCTGATTCAGAAACCAAAATCAAGTTGCGGCTGCACTATCCCTTCCTGGCCTCAGGAACCCATCCTCCCAGGTGAGTCGGAAGTCATCAAGGTGACCTACCGCACCAACCGTCCCGGCATCATCAACAAAACCGTCACCGTGACCTCCAATGCGGTGCAGAACCCCACAGTGGTGCTTCGCATCAAGGGCCGAGTGCTTGACCAACCTACCGAAGTCCTCCCTGAGAATACAAACGGTTTCGGCAACGGTTCTCCCGTCAACAAGAACTGATCTGAAGTAATTATTTGGTGATCTTAAAGCCGTCTAATGTTACCGTTAGATGGCTTTTATTATATGGATAAAGCCACCAAAGACCTTGAAATGCAGATTTTTTAGGCCTCCCAAAAACCCCTTGACAAGCATTTTTTTGCATACTTTTGTCAGTGCAATTCAAAATCATACGACTATGAAAACGATAAAAAGTTTCAATAAGCGGATTCTGGCCACAATGGCCATCGCTTTGCTTTGCTGCTTTTCGGCAAAAGCACAGGACACGAAAGAATGGTCGATAATTCCTTATACAAAAATAGGATATGTATTGGAAAGACTATTAGATGGGGTCTATCACGCGAATGCAGGAGTGGACGCCAAAGTCAGTTTCAACGAGCATTGGTCGTTGCTGGCTGGTGTTGAGTATAATTACCGATGGGGCTTTTC
>CACXXW010000210.1 GCA_902771635.1 uncultured Bacteroidia bacterium
ACGGGCGAGGCCATCCTTTTCGACGGTTTCCTCAAGGTTTATCGTGAGAGTTACGATGACACGACTGAAGAAGATACCGCTATCCTGCCGCCTATCGAAATCGGCACAACGCTCGACATGGAAAAGATGGAAGCCCAGCAGCGCTACACACGCCCGCCGTTCCGCTACAACGAGGCCAGCCTTGTGAAGAAGATGGAAGAATTGGGTATCGGTCGTCCTTCGACCTACGCGCCCACTATTTCCACCATCCAGAAGCGCGAATATGTCACCAAGGGCGACGTGAAAGGCACTTCACAGGAATTTCAGATTATCACATTGAAAAACAATAAGATATCCGAAAAGAAAGGCAAGGAAACCATCGGCTCCGAAAAAGGTAAACTCATGCCAACTGACATTGGTGTATTGGTCAACAAGTTCCTGTTGCAGTATTTTGAGAGCATCATCGACTACAACTTCACCGCCAACGTTGAAAAAGAGTTCGACCAGATTGAAGAGGGCCAGCGCGAATGGAATGCCATGATTCGTGACTTCTACAAAACCTTCCACAACCAAATTGTCTCCACTACCGAAAACTCGGGCAAGTTCAGCGGAGAAAAGCTTCTTGGAGTAGATCCTGCCACGGGCAAAAATGTGTATGTGAAAGTCGGCCGTTTCGGTCCAGTGGCACAAATTGGCGACACAGAATCGGAAGAGAAACCTCGTTTTGCCGGCCTCAAAAAAGACATGAGCATCGAGAGCGTCACCTTGGAAGAAGTGCTGAAATTGTTTGACTTCCCGCGCATCCTTGGTGAGTTTGAAGGCAAGGAGATTGTTGTGGCCGTCGGGCGTTTCGGGCCGTACATCCGTCACGATAACAAGTTCTATAGCCTGGCCAAGACCGACAACCCCGCCTTGGTGGAGTATGACCGCGCCGTTGAAATCATCAACGAGAAACGGCAGAAGGACTTGGACAACATCATCCTCACCTTCGACCAAGATCCCGACATGCGCGTCTTGAACGGTCGTTTCGGGCCATATATCGCCTACAAGAAAACCAACTATAAGATCCCGAAAGGCACCGAGCCCTCCACTTTGACCTACGAACAGTGCTTGTCCATCGTGGAAGACCCGAAGAACGCACCGAAGAAAAAGGTGGTGAAGAAGAAATAATATTGATGCTGTTAAAAACGAGGTTTGTTTCAAGGTTTTTGTTATTTTTGCAGTCAGAAACCTAAATCTTGGAAACGATGCCCGATATTTATACTTATTTTGGATTCATATTCTCGTTCTTTTCCCAAGAACATGAACCAATTCATGTACATGTAGAGCATCAAGACAGAATGTGGGTAAGATGTACGGACATTAAAACCAAATTGAAATGAAACAAATCGGTATAGATAGTGTGGAGTATGTTGATGGTTTGGTATTGTCATTGCTGTTCAGTGATGGTAGCAGTCAAATCATTGACTTTAGTGGTTTTTTCGAAAAGCATCCTCACCCTCAATACAATAAGTATAAAAAGATTTCTGAGTTCAAGAAATTTTGGTTACGCAATGGCAACCTTATTTGGGGCAAACATGCCGATTTAAGCTTTCCGTTAAATGCCTTGTATTTCGGGAACTTAGAATTGTGTTGTGATGATGAATGGCCTGAGGCAAGCTAAGAACAGTTATTAAAATATAGAAAACTAAAATACAATTCAAATGGAGAAAAAAGACTTACTGAAAGATGTTGTCGAACATATCGACATTAAGAAGTACGACTCAACCGAACTCATCAACGCCATGCGTAAGATGTCGTTCACCTCGCGCGACACCGCTCGCGCCGCCGATATCCTCTGCCAGATGATCGCGGAGAAGGACTGCACCAACATCCTCACCATCGCCGGTTCCACCTCGGCCGCTGGCTGCATGCAGGTGTATGTGGAAATGGTTCGCAACAAGATGGTTGATGCCGTGGTCAGCACGGGTGCCAGCATCATCGACATGGACCTCTTCGAAGCCCTCGGCTACAAGCACTACATCGGCACGAAGGAAAATGTCATCCCCGACACCAAACTGCGTGAGCTTTATATCGACCGTATCTATGATACCTTCATCGACGAAGAAGAGCTGCAAGCCTGCGACCAAGCTACCTGCGATGTGGCTGACACTTTGGAGTGCCGTCCCTACAGCAGCCGCGAGTTCCTCTATGAGGTCGGCAAATGGCTGGCCAACGGTCACGGCGTAAAGAAAGAGAGCCTCATCCAGACCTGCTACGAATGCGGCGTGCCGATCTTCTGCCCCGCTTTCAGCGACAGCTCGGCTGGCTTCGGCATCGGTAAGCACCAGTGGCTTCGTAAGAAGGCAGGCAAGCCTTATGTCAGCATCGACTCGGTGGCCGACTTCCTCGAATTGACTGAGATTAAGATGAACAGCCCACAATCAGGCCTCTTTATGGTCGGTGGCGGCACACCCAAGAACTTCGCACAGGACACCGTCGTTTGCGCCGAGATTTTGGGTCATGAAGTGCCCATGCACAAATATGCCATCCAAATCACTGTGGCCGATGTGCGCGATGGTGCCTGCTCATCATCGACATTGCTCGAGGCTGGTTCATGGGGCAAGGTGAGCGAAGAGCTCCAACAGATGGTCTATGCCGAAGGCACCACCGTCATCCCCGCCATTGTCAGCTACGCCTACCACAACGCACCATGGCAAGAGCGTGAGTATAAGAACTGGCAGAA
>CACXXW010000211.1 GCA_902771635.1 uncultured Bacteroidia bacterium
GTCATCCTTGGTCGGATTGGAAAACTCCACGTCCACACTGACTGTCGCCTTATCGAAATTAGGTGTAGTAACGAGGTTCTGGATATAATCCTCAGGCACATACTCAAGCCACACCGTCTGCCATATACCCGTCACAGCAGTGTAGAAAATGCCACGCGGATTGACGACCTGCTTTCCGTGTGGGATATAGCTGCTGTTGGTTGGATCCCAAACGCGGACCACCATGTTGTTTTGTTTGCCTTTCAAAGCTTGTGTAATGTCGAAGGTAAACGGCGTGTAACCACCTGTGTGCGAGCCCACTTTGATGTCATTCACCCAGACATCCGTCATCCAATCCACCGCACCGAAGTGCAACAGAATACGACCGTTTTTCCAGTTACCTGGCACAGCAAAAGTCTTCTGATACCATAAGGCATTGTCAGGCCCAACCTCTTTCTGTACACCAGAAAGTGATGACTCGATGCAGAACGGCACGAGGATGTCACCTTCGTAACGTTGAGGAGCCTTCTCCCCTTTTGTCGTGATGTGAGACCTGTTCAGCCCAACGGGTTTTGATTTTGTCGCCAGCCGGGGCATACTGTGCCAGGGCAAGGTTTGCTAATAGCATTGAGATTAGTAAGAGTTTGATTTTCATAAAGATAGACAGTTTAAATCGGGCCCTTCGATGCTTCGGCTGTGCTCAGCAACCACAGGCTCAGGGACCCTAACTCATTCATTATTCATTTCCTTATTAAACGCTTCAGCAGCGGCAATGAGGCTGTGGACGGCACGGGGAATCAATTCCTCAACCTGTGGCGTGGAGTCGAGCATCTGCTCAAAACACATCCAAACCGAAGACCCTTTATCGTGTTCATCCTCAAACTCATAGAGCACAGCCTTCACCACCTTATAGTTCCAGTTGACATTGTTGCAAGCCATGATGGCCTCGGCAAAGTTGTCATCGGTCACATCGAAAACGCCGGGCAGAATCAAGCGGAAAAACAACGGGTCATCTGCATCATTCCATAGGAGGAAATTCCAACCTTCATAGCTGAAATTCAAGCCCAAGTCGTTCTTTTTAGAGGCAACCCCTATGGACTTCAAATACCTTGACACCAAAGTTTTAATGTTCATCACGATCACTTTTTGTGGAATCCGATGCGGGTCTTGGTGGAATAAGTCGGGTTCTTGTATTTCAGTACATCAACGAGGATCTTTTGCGAAATCGGCACGTCATTGTAGGCAGCGGTCATGGCGGCCTCATTGACAGCCTCCGTAATGTCACCAGCATTGAAGTCGTCTGACATCTTGGCCAGCTCGTCGAAATCGAGTTCCTCGCAGGGACGGTCTTTCAGATGGTCCATGAAGATGTCTTTTCGAGCCTCAAAATCAGGCTGCGGCACAAAGAACACACGGTCAAAGCAACCGATGCGCATAATGGACTGGTCGATGAGGTCAGGACGATTGGTTGTGGCTACCACAAGGATGCCCTTTTTGGAGCAATCGTTCATCATGCCGTACAAAGCCGAAATCTGAGGCGTGACATTCTCATCTCCTTCGGCATTCGGATTGGGTGCCACAAACTCAAGCTCATCGATACAGATGACAAACGGCGCCTTGATTTCGGCAGCATCGAAGACTCGCTGCAAATTATCCAACACACCTTCTTGATAGATATGTCCAAATTCTGGACCTCTAATGATGGTGTAATTGAAACCCAATTCCTCAGCAAAGCTCTCAAGGACAAGGCTTTTCCCGCATCCTGGAGGGCCATAGAGCAGCACTCCGTTAATCGTTGGCAGCTTGTACAATTTCGCTTTTTCAGGATTCTGCAAAGCGAAGAGCACTTCCTTGCGCAACTGCTCTTTCAGTTCATCGCGACCTGTCACATTATCGAAGCCGCTACCAGTGCCCTTCTTGTAGGTGATGATTGGGCCGCTGTTGTCTTGGCCTTGTGCATCGGTATCCGGTTTTGCTTCTTCCTCTTCCATTCGTTTCGCCAATTCGGGCATCACCTGCTCAAACAAGGCTTGGGCAAACTCACCCGCCGAGGCAAAACGGTCATCTGGCTTTTTGGCCAAGGCCTTAAGCAAGATTGCCTTCATATAATCAGGCAACTTCACCTCGTCTGTCTCCAAAACAAGCTCTTGTTTCCTCGCTTTCTTCAACGCATCGGCAATCTTTTGCTTGTCGCCGTCAAAAACTCTCAAATCCGGTCCCTCCCAAGGCGCCTTACCAAACATCAGGAAATAAAGAAGTGCGCCCGTGGAGAAGATGTCACTCTTCACCGTGTAAACCGCGCGGAAGGTTTCAGGGGCACGGAAATAGGGCATCAAATCCTCATCGACAAAAGTCGGGCGGCCTTTGACCATGTAAGAGATATGACCCAGGTCAATGATGGTCGGCATCAGCATACCGTCATCCAACTCTTGAAGCATGATGTTGGAAGGCCGTATATCATTGTGTATCAATGCACGGGAGTGAATAAACGACAAACCGCTCAAAACACAGAGCGTGATTTGCACCGCATCTTCAAGGTCGAAGCGACCCTCTTCCCTGACAGCATCCAAGAGCAAGGAACCACGGTAAAACTCTGTCACCAAATAATGATAGACCGCGTTGCCTTTTTTCACCTCTCCGTTGTCGACATAACGAACAACATTCTGGTTCTCCTCGGTGTTCAGTTCCTTGCAGAGTTGAATTTCGTAGACCTCTTTGCCCTCAAAAAGCTGCTCGTGAGGGATGCTCCTAAGGTCGAACACCTTCATGAAATACATCATGTCGTCGGGACCGAGCACCGTATATGATTCAGCAACAATGCCTTTCTTTATAAACGAGTTGATGACATATTTGCCAATCTTCTCCCCTTTTTTGAATGTTTCCATACGCGATAAATTTGTGCAAAGTTCAATATTAAATTTGACTTGTGCAAGAGGCGCCGCATTATTTTCAACAAAAAAAGGCCGCTTTCGCGGCCTTTCGATAGTGTCGAACATCAAAGACTATGCGTCAATATTGGCGTATGTGGCATTCTGCTCGATGAACTCGCGACGCGGGGCCAC
>CACXXW010000212.1 GCA_902771635.1 uncultured Bacteroidia bacterium
ATGACATATAAGTTTAATAACAACACATATTTTTTGCGTGTCAAGAGTGGTAGGTGCAAAATTTGCGCATACCACTTTGAGCGCTGTATAAAAAGCAATGTGCAAAAAATGCAAATTGCAATTCAAGAGAAGCATGTGTGCAAATAATGCACCCGTGGTAGTATTATGCAAATTGTGCATATTACTATTTGCTGATGAAAATAACGTGAGTATTATGCACGTTAATAAACAAATTTGAGTCTCATGTCACGGAACAACGAATTTTTTCATGCCTGCAAGGTCGATAATTGGTACATCTTTGAGCATACCGAATACGAATGGGACGACATCGTGAACGCCTTCATTGCGGGAGGCTTGTATGCCGACAGAAACCCGCGAGATACTTGGTTTACCGAGCGGATTACGACGAGTACTATGTCCTTGACGGAACGACCATTAAGGAAACCCTCAACGAAGGGAAATACACCCATGCCAAATTGATTGAGGGGCCGGGGATGATTTGAGGTTTGAGTTTTTTTAAGCTTGATTTAGCCTGTGCTTCAATTCGGCACAGGCTTTTGTCTTCTTTGCAGCGGAAAACAGCAACTGCGGTCTTCACATTCAGGGAACTTATGCTATTTTTGCATTATTAAACAAACAACAACCATGTTGAAACTCATTACTGATTCTGCCCATTACACCGAAGTCCTTGCTCGAGTCCCTAAGGTCAAACGCAGCCTCTGGATTGGCACCGCCGACATCAAAGACCTATATGTCAAGGCAGGCTCTCAAACGAAACCCTTTCTTGCGGTTTTGGCAGAACTCATTAAAAAGGGCGTTGAGGTGCGGCTCATTCATGCCAAGGAGCCGGGCCCCGCTTTCCGTGAGGACTTTGACAAATACCCTGCCTTGTTTGATGGCTTGGAAAGGGTACTTTGTCCAAGGGTGCATTTCAAGATTATAGTCTTCGATGGCCAAGTGGCCTATATTGGCAGCGCCAACCTAACTGGCGCAGGCATCGGCATGAAAGGCGATGGTACACGCAACTTCGAAGCGGGCATCCTCACCGACAACCCCGAACTGGTCGAGCAAGCCATGAACCAATTTGATGATGTTTGGATAGGCAAACACTGCAAATCCTGCAAACGCAAAGCCTTTTGTGGCGACCCAATCGCCTGATTTTTTTCTAGAATAAGCAATTGTTTTAGTCCGTGCTACATTTCATTTACAACGATCCATCTTTTTAACTTTGCCAACGAATAAAGCTCCCCAGGCGTTTCCAGCGTGACAAATAAAGTGGGCTCTTCATCAAACAAATCTTGTTTAGTGAAAGGCTCCGCTTGTTTCAGAATCTGTAGGACAGATCCTAAATCAATAGGATTATCCCTTAAATCAACGTTCTTTAAATCATCGAATGAATTGTGTAACTCAATAGTCTTTATCCTATTACTGCCAAGGCTGATGCCTTCGATGTGTTGACAATGCAAGAAATAGCATTCCGTTATTCGCTGGTCATTACAATTAAGCCAAACTAAATCTCCAAAAATGAATATAGGTGAATTGGTGTCATGCTTGATTTGTATTGTTTCGTGTTGGTTAGTACCATCAAAAGAAAAGTTGCTCATTTTCCCCTGTGCAATAGCGACTACCTGTATCGGCTTCCGAGACATATATTGAACCTCTACATTCGCTTTGGGCGTGGAGAAAAATGCAATTGGCCGCTGCTTCCCTTCTTGAATCAGCCTCTTTTTTGCTTCCTCGTATACCTGCATCCGCAAGATGGAAAAATCGCTTTTCTTATAGCACAACTCACAAACAGCCATGTCTTTCAAGCCACGAATCATCGAGCGAGACAATTTCCAGTCTTCGCCAAGTTCATCCCAGCCTTTGCTCTGTCCAAGTAGCTTAACCAAACGATTGTTCATTTTGGCATTGAATGCAATTCTCTCTTTTAGACGGATTAGTTCCAGTTGTTCTCGAAGTTCAATCATGTTGTTTTTGTTTTGACTTGGCAAAAATATGCGAAGGCTGTGCTGTATTATGGCACAGGCTCTCGTTTTCTTTGCAGCATAAACAGTGAACGAAGTATTAATTCTAAAAAGAAAAGCAATGGAAGCAAAAAACTTAGGCAATTATTTGACGCAAAAGCTTGTACACAAGTGTGCAATGAAATCTGTTTCGACTGAGTACCCTTTGACCGACGAAATGCTGAAAAAATACCGCAATGAGTTAGATTGGGATGAAGTTTCAGACAATCGCAACATTGGTTGGACAATTGAAATGATTGACCGTTGGGAAAACTATCTTAACTGGAAGATCTTTTCCCAAACCAGTAACGAGGCACTTCTTACGCCCGAAATTCTCGAAAAGTTCAAAGGCCAATGGGATTGGGGCGAACTATCAGGAAACCAATGTCTGAAACTCACATTCGACCTCATCGACAAATACATTGATCGATGGGATTGGGACAGACTCATAAACCGCTGGAACGACGATGAAAGCAAAATCTACTCTTGGAAGTTCCTGCAGCGTTACGAGCAGCACATCCCCGTTGAAGAGTATGAGAGTTCTTGCTTGTTTAATACTCTCGTATTGGAAGAGTCTGCTTCGATACGGAAAGAACTAGTTATGGGTAAATGATTTTTTTTCCAGCCTGTGCCTCAATTCGGCGCAGGCTCCTTTTTTCTTTGCAGAAGTGTTTAACCCCTAAAAACTATTCATCATGAGTAAAGTATTCAAAGTATGGCCCAAGCGGCTCAAAAGAGTAAACGGTGTAGTGCTTACGCCCGAAATGGTCATTATCGTGACCATCCCGATGCATGTTTCCAATCCCTTCAGCAATGGTGCCAAGGAAATCAAGGAAACCTACATGCGCATTTACCAGTTCGACTACCAGAAAGCC
>CACXXW010000213.1 GCA_902771635.1 uncultured Bacteroidia bacterium
CTGATGAGCAGATAACGCCCGTAATGAAAATAACAGGTAGGCAGCCATGGGTCGTCGTTGACAAGGAAGTCTTTCCAATGGTCTTCCAAAGTCAGGTCTTGTTTTTCTTTTGGGTCGCCAATTACCAACTCCACGCGGTCGAACAGCTCGTGATGGGCTTTCAGATGGTCGTTTTTCACGGCATCAAAGCCTTTCGCGATGGCCTTTTGCAGGTGTTCGTTAACATATGCTTCGGGGTTGGTGCATAGATAATCAGTGGCGGCACAGAAGTAGATAATCGTTTCATTGTTAGATACAACTATTTGTGCCTTAGCATAATATCGCATCCCTTCCACACCCTCCACATTGCTGTCCAGCTGGCCAAACATAATGACACTGTCAGCATAGGTGAAAACCTCGGCTTTTTCGGGACGGGAGAGATTTATCGTAAAAGAAGAGCAGGTCGTTGAGCCTGTCGAAACGCCGTTTATATTAGTTTCATCGTTTTGGGTCGGCCCTTCGACGGGCTCAGGGACCTTAGATTCGACGGGCTCAGGGAACTTAACTTTTATCACTGCCACATCATCAACACGGGAAACAAAGGTTTCGCGTTCGTAGTGTTGCCCACCTTTATCAAAAGAAACCTTGTGGATGGCATCATTGAGGCACAGTGTCCGCTTATAATTGGTTATGGAATCGGCATAGGGATAATGATAATCTATTGTCATATTGCCCAAGGTCTGGTAACAACCAAAAGGTACCTTTGCGCCTTGACCGTGGCCCGAACCTTGACCACCACAGACAAAGGTCTCATACATCAGGTTTTGGGCTTCGTCGTTCTTGCCTTCCATCAAAAGCCGTTGGATTTCGGGCAGCGATTGCAAGGCCAAGGGATTACTGTCATCACTCGGTGCGCCACTCCATAAAGTTATGTCATTCAGCACAATGGTCTCCTCCTCCACCCCGCCGTCGGGCATCATGCCGAGGTGGCCGTTGCCCAGGGGGAAGCACTCCTCCCAGATTTGGGCGGGAGCAGTGTGGGTGAGGTTCCACTGCGGCTGGGGGAACTGCTTTTGGCAACCGCAAAACATGAATAAGGGGATAATGAAAAGAAGACGCTTCATGGCAATAGACAACCTTTATTTCGGAATCGATCATGGCAAAATACACAAAAAAACCGAAACGGCGAATGATCGTCTCGGTTGGAGTCCTCCCCCATGTCGGCCGAACCAGCCAAACAGGTCCGACTCACAGGAAAACTATTTTTTCTTTTGAAAAACTAATTCTACTCCATATTGAAATAAAGTCATTGTGTTCTTTTCCGGATCAAATTCAAATGTTGCCTCTATCGGGTCATACTTAAATTTGTCCTTGTCAACTGCTTCAAACGCAAAAACATCATCGCCAATCTGCGCAATCAATGTGTTTCCTTCTTTTGTTACAATAATATCCAAACCGAGTTCCGCGGAAACATACTCGCCTAAATAAACGTCCAAGTCCTCCGAAGCGACATTATAGAATTCCGGTAACTCGTAAGGTTTGCCGTAAACTGCGCCTAAAACCGCCTTTTTAATATCTCCGAGTTTAAAATTAAGCCCGTTAGAAGTCAAGGCATACGAAACATTTCCATCTGCATAATGCGAATAAACAGAAACAAAACCATCTATTGCACCCGTGTGCCCTAAACCAATGTTATCGCCAAAAGGAATTTCGAACAGACCCAAGCCGTATTCGTCCTTGATGGTTTTCATGATTTCGAGACTTTCATTCGTCAGAAGCCTTCCACCAAACAAAGCGTCTGCGAATTTTGTCAAGTCGGTCGGCGTTGACACTATTGCACCTGCCCCCATCGGAACAGTACAGTCCGTTTCGTTTTCAACCACCCAAGAACCCAAGAAGCGATACGATCGGCATTCGTTGTCGTTAGGATTGGTTTTGCCAAAAACGTATGTGTCAGCCAAACCAATTGGCTCGACAATGTATTCCTGCAACAGGTCGGAATAGGGTTTCGAGAAAATCTTTTCAAGCATGTATGTCAACAGCACATAGTTCGAATTGCTGTAGTCTGCCGTGCTGTCGGGTTCGAAGTCGCTGCCGCCGTTTTCAATAATCCCAAGCATTTCTTTTTCTGTCTTAGGCTGCGTGCACCAGGACAGATAGTCATCGTTGTGTGTAAAATCGTGTATTCCGCTCCTATGGCTTAGCAAATGCCTTACAGTTATTTTCTGTGAATTTGCGATTGTCGGAAACCATTTGTCAATCGTTTGGTCAAGGTCTATTTTCTTTTCTTCAACCGCCTTTAAAACCAGAACCGCTGTAAACGATTTCGAGGCGGAACCAATTCTATATTTGGATTTTTCAGTTGCTTTTACATTGTTTTCGACCTCAGCGAAGCCGACTGTTTTTGTGTAGATAATCTCCCCGTTCTTCGTGACGGCAACACTTCCCATAAACTTGTTGTTTTCTTCAAGTATATCAAAGTAATTATCCAACTTTGCCTTGTCGAAAAGATCTTGTGCAAATACGCCGCCACTTACTATTAGTAAGAGCATAAGCGCTAATAATTTACGATACTGTTTCATATAAATTCATATAAATAAACGGGACTCCTTTTTGACATTTTCGCGACGTTTCATCCGATTCCGCCGAAGTCCATTGAACAGAACCAGA
>CACXXW010000214.1 GCA_902771635.1 uncultured Bacteroidia bacterium
GACTCATTGCCGCATTCCTTGCAGAAAAAGGCGGTTTTCTCTTTTGCCATAGTGTTTGCCTTAATGACTAGCCAAGGTACACAACACCACCCTTTACCCTCATTGCGGATGTTCCTCTGCGATGAGGGTAATAGTGTTAGGGTTGTGACCCTTGGTCCAGTGTCCGTTTATGCTGCAAAAATAAGAAAAACACCTCGTAAAAGAATAGAGTCCAAGATTTTTCCTATTTTTGTCCCCAAATCGTAGAATCAACGAAGATAAATCAAGAAGTTGAATGAAAAAACGTCTACTCACACTACTTATGGTCATCTTCACTTTGCCGCTCTTCGCGCAGCAGGGCGATGTGGTGCTGTGTGAGGGGTTTTTCAACCCATGGCTCGAAGAGGGCTGGGACGCGAAAGGCGATGACTGGGTGGTATGGTACATCTCCAACACGACTTTTGCAGGATGCAAGCCTCATGAAATGCAGATGTATCCTGACTTCAACTTTGAGGGTACGACTCGCTTGGTGACACCTATCGTAGAGTTGGACAAATACGATTTCATTAATTTTCAGTTCAACCATGCCCTTGAAGCCACTCAAGGCGAAATCAACGCGCAAATTGGTATCGGCATTTCCCAAAACGGCGAAGACTGGGAAAGCATCTGGGAAGACACTTTGGTGGGAAGCATCGCGCAAAGCCAATATCTGCTTACCTTCGACATGGAGGAATGGACTACCAAGTCACCACAGTTTTGCCTTTATTTTAAAGGGCACGGAGCTTATGTGACAAGTTGGTATATCGATAATATCATCGTTTTTGCCTCGAAAAAGAACAAATATGGCGGTATTGACGACACCGATGAGAACGGCTTCATTGCCTCTGCGTCGCATATCACTACCTTGAAAGGTCCCTCTGCTGGAACGATAACGCATTTCTCAAAGATGCGAAAGTCGCGCAGCCGCTATGCTCGTGTGGTTGAAGGTCGGCAAAAGAAGTGGTGGCAATTTTGGAAATAAGGATATGAAGAAATACATCATAGTTTTTTTGTCGGTTATCATGTCTTTGTCGGTTAATGCGCAGACCTTCACCGACAGCAACCTGCCTATAGTGGTCATCGAGACGGATGGTGGCGTCAATATTCCCGATGAGCCGAAAGTGTCAGGCACGATGAAAATTATTTGGCACCAAGACGGCTCGCGTAACTATTTGACGGACATTGACACCCCCGAGTTCCTCAACTATGACGGTCGCATCGGCATCGAGTTGCGTGGCAGCACCTCGCAGACCATGCTCAACAAGAAGCCATACGCCCTTGAAACCAGAGAGGAAGATGATGTCACCAACAGAAATGTCAGTATTTTAGGAATGCCGGCTGAAAACGATTGGGTGCTCAATTCCTTGGCTTTCGACCAGACGGGGATGCGCGATGTGCTGGCTTATGAACTTTCAAATCATCTCGGACAATATGTCTCGCGCAGTGTGTATTGCGAGGTGGTGATTAACGGCGACTATAAAGGACTCTATGCCTTCATGGAGAAAATCAAGCCTGACAAGAACCGTGTCAACATCGAAACGATGGATGAGACCTGCAACAGTTATCCTGAAGTGACTGGAGGCTACATCACCAAGGCCGACAAGTCCAACGGCGATCCCGTGGCTTGGACAATGCAAGGCTATGGCGGTTGGTGGGGTAACTACGTTGAATTCATCCATCATTATCCCAAACCAACAGACATCACAAATGCACAAAACAACTACATCCATAGCGTGTTTACCAGCCTCGCCTCGGTGTCCAACCAACACAATACATCTATAACGTCAGGTATTCCCTCAGTCATCGACCTCCCTTCTTTCATCGATTTTATGATGATTGCGGAGTATACCTCCAACGTGGATGTCTATGCCTTCAGCACCTTTTTCCATAAAGACAGGATGGGCAAACTGCGGGCAGGTCCCGTGTGGGATTACAACCTTGCCTTCGGTTATGATCCCTTTGGTAACCGCAGCAAATATGATGTATGGCAGTTTAGCAACCAAGATAATACCGGTCCGAAGTTCTGGAGAGACTTGTTCGACACCAACCTATTCCGATGTTATTTCGCCAAGCGCTGGTTTGAGCTGACTGAGCCCGGACAGCCTCTAAACTACGATTTTGTCTGCAATCGCATTGATGAAATCGATGCACTGATTGCTGAAGCCATTCCTCGCGACAACCAACGCTGGAACCAGATGCAACAGCACGCCCAACATGTCAACAATATGAAGAACTGGCTACTGCAACGCACTGACTGGCTGAACCAAAACATTGGCTCTTGCGACGGCTGTTCCAATGTTGACCTGCCGCCTTTGGTCATTTCCAAAATCCACTATCATCCCATGAATTGGTGGAATATCGACGGCGATTTATTCGAGTTCATCGAAATCACCAACAACGGCGATGAGGAAGTGGACTTGACGGGCATGTATTTCCGTGAGTTGGGTGTCACCTACAGTTTCCCCGACCATGCCATAATCGAAGGCCACCAAGCCATCGTGCTTTGTTCCGATTCGCTGATGTTCACAGAGTTTTACAACACAATTCCTTTCGGGCAATACACACGCAAGCTTTCCAACAAGTCGGACATCATCGACCAAGTGCATTATTCCGACAGCTTGCCGTGGCCTATGGAAGCCGATGGCAACGGTCCTTACCTCCAACTCAAAGACCTTGGCCTTGACAATAGTCTTGCAGAAAACTGGACCACGGGCGATGACTTGACAGGTTTAAATGAATTTGCCGACAATCAAAACTTTACTATCTATCCCAATCCTACATCGGGCAGGATTCACATCGCTTTGGAGGAAAACGCCATTCATTGTCAAATCATGGATTTGATGGGTAATTTTCTGTTGGAAACAACGCCTTCAAATTCCGTTTTCGACTTGGATTTGAGCGGATTACCTTCGGGAGTGTATTTGGTGAAAATGCAGTTAAACAATGAAATGCTATTCGGAGCCGTTCGGTCGGATTTGCAATCCGACCGTATCGAACCTGCGGAATTGTAATCCGCTCAACAACAAATTACAACATAAACATTTGATAAACATAAATTTATCGGATTACAAATCCTTATATTCACAACCAGCGGATTGTAAATCCGCTGGAACTATAGCTGAAACCAAAGGTAAAACGCTGATTTTTGGTTATAATTCTTCCGCAAACTTAATGTC
This sequence comes from uncultured Bacteroidia bacterium, assembly GCA_902771635.1. Taxonomy (GTDB): domain Bacteria; phylum Bacteroidota; class Bacteroidia; order Bacteroidales; family F082; genus Limimorpha. Next base: position 3,195 of record CACXXW010000214.1, read on the forward strand.
CTTTACATTAAGTTGCAAATTGGTCTTGCCTTGCCAGGTGTTGTATTCCAGATGGTAGCAGATGCTGAAAGGCTCGCCGTCGTGGATACGGTTGAAGAGGTCGCCTTTCTGGAAGGCAATGCCCGAAAATGGAGGTACACCTAATTCAGCATCGCCCATTTGCGACACGGTGAGTTTCAAGTGTTTGTGGCCGCCCACAGGTCGTGAGCCGCCAGCGTCGATGACATTGTCGGTCCAGAACACTGGGGCCATATTACCTGGTCCAAAAGGCGCAAATTGATTGAGGATGCGCATAAACTTGGAGGTGATGTCACTGAAGTTGATCTTCAAATCCACCTCAAGCTCAGGCACAAAGTCCTCATCTACAAGATGTTCGCTGACGTAAGCCTCGAAACGACGGCGGAACTCGGGAAGATTCTCGGGTTTCATCGACAGACCTGCAGCGTATTTGTGGCCACCGAAGTGCTCCAACAAGTCGGAGCAATGGTCGATGGCATCATAGATGTCGAAGCTCTTGATGGAGCGTGCCGAACCTGTGACCAAACCGCTGGCGCGGGTCAGTACGATAGTGGGGCGGTAATAATAGTCAGTAAGGCGCGAAGCCACGATACCGATGACGCCACGGTGCCATTTTGCGTTGAAGACCACGGTGCTCTTGGCATCGCGCAGTTCCGCGTCATTGGCAATCATACCCAAGGCTTCCTCGGTGATGCGGTTGTCGAACTCGCGCCGCTCGTCGTTGAGGTCGTTGATGGACGCGGCCAGTTTTTCGGCGTGTTCCTTCTTGTCGGCGATAAGCAGACGTACCGAGTCGGAGGCTTTGGCGATACGACCTGCGGCATTGATTCGCGGGCCGATGAGAAACACCAAATCACTTATAGTCAACTCTCTAGTCAGCACATTCTCATCCTCGTCGATTTGGTCTTCATCGCGGCGGTAGATGTTGGCGTGTTGCAGGATGGCTTCGATGCCAGGACGTGGTTTCTTGTTGAGTTGCTTCAAGCCGAAATAAGCCAGCACGCGGTTTTCACCCGTGATGGGGACAATGTCGGCGGCGATGCTCACAGCCAAAAAGTCGAGCAATTCATATACTTGCTCAATGGTTCCCAAACCCTTCATTGACAGGGCAGTAACCAATTTAAAACCTACGCCGCAACCAGAAAGCTCATCGTAAGGGTAGTTGCAATCGGGGCGTTTGGCGTCAAGCACAGCTACAGCGTTCGGGAGTACATCGCCTGCACGGTGGTGGTCGCAGATGATGAAGTCGACGCCACGCTCGTTGGCATAGTCGATGCGCTCGTTGGCCTTGATGCCGCAGTCGAGGGCGATGACCA
>CACXXW010000215.1 GCA_902771635.1 uncultured Bacteroidia bacterium
ATAATTTAATGTTTTAAGTTGATTTTTAATGAATTAACTAAAACCTACCCGAGGTTTCGGCTGCAAAAGTACAACTTTTTATCGGACTGGCAATCAGGTCGGAACAAATTTTTCTTTTTCCCCGTTTCGTAAATCGCCCGACAATGCCTAATTTTGCCGCCGTTTTTGAGATAAGAGTCGGCATTTCGACAGGCTCAATGACCTTTGCTTTTTGCCCGCAAGGTCCCTGAGCTTGTCGAAGGGCCGGCTTGAGAATAAGATAGTATTAATGCAAAACAAAAATACACTTCATTGGGGATATATAGCGGGCATCGTCTCCGGCATCACCTACGGCATGAACCCGCTCTTTGGTGTTCCCGTCATCAACAAGGGGTTGGATGTCAACTCGTTGCTGTTTTATCGCTATGGCGTGGCCACTTTGTTGATGCTGGCCTATATGCTCATCGCGAAACGACAAATCCGCATCACTTGGAAACAGTTTGGACTAATGGCCATCCTTGGCGTGCTGTTCACAGGTTGCAGCATCACCTTGTTTGATGCATACAAATACATTCCGTCGGGCATCGCCACGAGCATCCTCTATGTCTATCCCATCATGGTCGCGCTCATCATGATGTTTTTCGGTCAGTACCCGAGTTGGAAGACTTGGATTTCCATCTTCGCGGGCGTGGCGGGCGCCATTTTGCTCTCGCTCAAAGGTGGTGGCGGCTTCATCGACTGGCGTGGCATCGCCTTGGTGGTAGCTTCTGGATTATGCTATACCTTATTTATTGTAATTGTCAATTTGAGCAAGCAAGTCAAAGCGATTCCTAACCTCACTTTGACTTTCTATTGCTTCTTGATAGGCTCGGTGATGTTGTTTGCCTTATTGGGGTTCGGCGTGCATCTCAATGCCGTTCCCGATGCTGTTAGTTGGTTGAATGTGTTGGGCTTGGCGATTTTGCCTACGGCTATTGCGACCATCACCTTGGCGGCTTCGAGCAAAGCGGTGGGTGCCACTAAGACTTCCATCCTCGGCATCCTCGAGCCTTTGACGGCCATTGTCATTGGCACGCTGGTCTTCCATGAGGCCTTCACGCTCAATGTCGCCCTTGGCGTCGCGCTGATTCTCTTCGCGATATTGTTTATGATTTTGACTGAAAAGAAGGCCTGACCTTATTGGACTTGCACCTTGCTGATGCTCCAGCTTTGTCCGTTGTAGGCTTTCACCAGATAAAGGCCTGAAGCCAAGGTGGACACATCGATGGTATGCCGTTTCCCGTTGGCTTGACCTTGCATGACGGTTTTCCCGTTCATATCGATGATTTCATAGCGGCGCAAGCCTTCGAGGCTGAGGGTCATTTCTCCTTGAGTGGGGTTGGGATAGACAACCATCATGTCTGCGATGGGTGCTACATGTTGAGGAACGCCCTCGAAGTCGCCATATTCAAAGATGTAGTCACAGACATAGACAAGTTGCCCGCCGTCGTTGGCAGCCTCCCAAGCATAACCAAGGGGACGGTTGGCGAATTGATCCCAAGTGTAGTTAGGCTCTGGATGATAGGGCATGAGGACATGGTCGATGGTGCAGTCTTCGTCGTAAACATAGCTCTTGCGGTCTACTATCAGTCCGTTGGTGTGTTTCTCGCGCTGTATGCAGTTGCCGTTGGCATCGAATAGCCTGTCGATGCTGGAGTCCGGCACCCATCCGTTTTGCCAATAGGAGTAGGTCTCGTTGGTGCAATTGCCAACTTCATCGTAGGTGTAGGTGGTGAGGGCCGAGTTGCTCCATCCCGTGCCACCCCAGGCGTCGTTGTATTCTTCAAAGAATTGTGTGCAGAGGCCGTTGTCGTAGGAATATGTGCCGCGCATGAGCAAAGTGCCACCAAGGGTCATCTCATAGCCGGTAAGTAGGTCGCCATCATAAGTATAGGTGTAGATGCCTTGCAGCTCGAATCCGCTGCCCCAGTCGTTGTAGTTGGTACGGGTGAGGCGGTGGTTGTCGTCATCGTAGGTGTAGGTGATGTAGCTGGGGAAGATCCACTCGTTGTTGTAATATTGGAAGAAGTCGATGCGGGTTACATTGCCGCGCTCGTCGTAATAAAGTGAGTCGATGAGGTCATCAATTTCGCCGCCCGAATTGGATACGGAATGGTAGGATTCCAGCAGGTTGTCGGCGTTGTAGTAGAATTGAATTTGGTCGACACCGTCGTCGGAATAGAAGCGGTCGAGGAAATAATCCTGCGCTATGGCTGCGCGGCAGGAGAGCAAGGCGAAGAGAATCAGGAAGAGGTGTTTTAGTTTTTGCATGATGGACGTGTTTTTTCGGTTTTGAAGAAGCAAAAATACATATAATTGTTGACAGCGCAAGAGGTTTGGCTGTCCTGTCCCTTAAAGGCGGATTTCATCCGCCCCTTGCCCAGCCACAAGCAACCTCCCCATTTCATTAAGCGCAACAAAACGATAACGCAATGAATCGGTTGCAACAGGCGTGTATTCGAAATGCTTGGCCTTGGCCTTACGGCGAAGCGTTTCTTCAACGGCTTGACGGATAAATGGGCTGGCAAAAGTCTGCTCCGTTGGCCTTCATTGAGAAGGACGACTAAAGGGAAACCTTGCGTCCGAAGCGTCCGTGCGATGAGTTGCTCACCCTTGCTAATGGAAGCCGTATAGGTTACCGCTCCATTTTGCGCCGACCGCAACACCGTTTCCAGCCTTTCTTGGACTTGCTCGTCCGTGGCATTGCGCGACATTTCCACCAATTGACGCTCTGGCCAATCGAGAAGGAAATGATTGCCCATAGAAGTGAAAAGCATGCCGTAAGCCTCTGTTTTGCGATGCATTCGGAACAAGTCGGGATTTTGTTTACGTTGCCATGACCGTTCTGGGTTAGCGTAAACGTAGTTTATCATCGCCTGAAGTTGTCCTTTATGGGTAAGCACACGGTAATATGGCGGCGAGTCATACAGGTTACCTTCAAAGCCAAGTTTTCTGGCTTCA
>CACXXW010000216.1 GCA_902771635.1 uncultured Bacteroidia bacterium
CCTTAATAGCCCTCAGCAGAGCGGGATTCAATCCAAAATCTGTAAATTGTGACATGAAATATGATTAAGGTGTTTAAATGAGGCTGCAAAAGTAGTAATTATTAACGAATTAAGCCTTGTCCGACTACAATTTTGCCGAAAAAAAGCGGTTTTATGCCATTTTTGCGTACATTTGCCCCTCGAAAATGAGACGGAGATCCTTTTTAGTCCTTTTACTGCTGTTCATCGTAGTGGTTGCCACTGTTTTCTTCTTCGGAAAACGGTGCAATCGTGTCGTGCCTGACATTAATGTTGACAGCCTTTTCATCAACTTGAACGATGAAATCGCGGCCAAACGCGCCAAGCAGGCCGACAAGGTGTTCACCGGTTTGAATAAGGCAGGACTTAATGGTGTAGTGCTTTATGCCGAACAAGGGCGGGTGGTTTACGAGAAAGCCTTCGGGTGGCGCGACCTAAGCAAACGCCAAAAGGATTCACTCCGTGTGGATGATGCCTTCCAGCTCTCTTCCGATTCGAAGATGTTCACCGCCGAGGCCATCATGCTCTTGAAAGCCGAAGGCAAACTCGACTACGACGATGACGTGCGGAAATACATTCCCCAATTGCCTTATGAAGGTGTGACGATTCGGCATTTGCTCAACCATCGCTCTGGCTTGCCGCGCTACGATGCTTTGGCCGACAAACATTGGCCCGACCGCAAGAAGCCTTTCTCGAACGAGGCGATGATCAAGATGCTGGCCGAAAAGAAACCCGAGCCTTACGGCACGCCTGATGGCTCCTATTTCTACAACAATATCAACTACGCCCTGTTGGCAACGGTGGTGGAACGGGCCAGCGGACAGCACTTCGAGGAATTCATGCGCGAGCGCATCTTCGAGCCGCTGGGCATGTCGCATTCCTATATCTACTCGATGCGGAACGACACCCTTGTTTCGTTGTATATGCCCGTTGATGCGCATGGCCACGACCTCTATAAGAACGGGCCGCTGAAGACGCAAAACGACTACCTCAACGGCGTGATGGGCGACAAAATCATGTTCTCCACTGTGGAAGACCTTTGGAAGTTCAACCAAGCCTTGGACAAGCACGTGCTGTTGCCTGACAGCTTGCAGGCCGAGGCTTTCAAACCCGGCTCGCCCGAGTGGAAAAACGGCGAAAACTACGGTTTCGGCTGGCGCATGAGCAAGGAACGCCCTGGCATGTATTTCCATTTCGGTTGGTGGAAAGGCTATCGCAGCGCCATCATCCGCGACACGAACAAAAACCGTTTCCTCGCCTTGCTGACCAATACCACCTTCAACTTCCCGCCCGATCCGCTTTGGGAGTTCATTTGCGACACCACGGTGCAGTTGCCTGAGGCGGTGGCATTGCCAGAATAAAGACAAAGGCGCGAAGAGAGTTCTCCTCGCGCCTTTTTACTATTGTAACAGCTTTGTTACTTCACCACCAGCTTAAATCCCACGCCGTGTACATTCAGGATGTCGACGTCGGGGTCGTCCTTGAAGTACTTGCGGAGCTTGGTGATGTAGACATCCATCGAGCGGGCGTTGGTGCGGTTTTCCTCCTCCCAGATGGTCCTCAAAACAAGACCGCGTTCCAATGTCTCGCCTTTGTGCTCACAAAGCATGTACAGCAATTCCATCTCCTTGGAGGTCAGCTTGCGCCTTTCGCCCTTGAAATCGGTCAAAGTGAGATGCGGCACGTCGAAAGTGAAACCGCCGAGACGATACTCACATGTCGAAGTGCTTGAAGGAGTGTAGGTCAACCAGCGCTCCAAAACCTTGACGCGTGCCAACAGCTCATCCATGCTGAAGGGTTTGGTGATATAATCGTCGGCACCCAAGCTGAAGCCTTCCAAAACATCCTCCTCCTCCTTCTTGGCGGTCAGGAAGATGACAGGCATCATGGGTTGCACCGCCTTAATTTGTTTGACTAAAGTAAAACCGTCCATCACAGGCATCATCACATCGGTAATGCACAAATCATACTGGACGTCGCGAAGGCTGTTCCAAGCCTCTTCGCCATTTTGGAATAAGGTGGTGGGATAGCCCTTGGAATCAAGGAAAGCCTTGACAATCATACCTAATCCACGATCGTCTTCGGCCAATAAAATCTTTAAACGTGACATATAAAAAAACTAAAATAAAAACGAATAATAAGCTTGCATGTAAAACGTTGATGTGCAAAAAATGTTGTGCAAAAATAGTATTTTTTTTGATATAACCATCACATTCTTAAAGATTTTGTCTTATCTTCGCAGCATCTTAATATTCAGAAAATATGAAAATCGACCTCACACATGTCCAACCTTTCCTGGACAAAAACCAAAAAAGTCATTTAGAATCAAGAGTTTCAGAAGTTTATGAAACTATCTTCAATAAAACAGGTGCTGGCAACGACTTCCTCGGCTGGGTGAATCTGCCTTCGGAAATCGATGAAAATCTTTTAGCAGACATCGAGAAGACCGCTGCCGACCTGCGCAAAAAGTCGGAAATTTTCGTTGTCATCGGCATCGGCGGCTCCTATCTCGGCGCCCGTGCTGTCATCGAGGCCTTGCAGAA
>CACXXW010000217.1 GCA_902771635.1 uncultured Bacteroidia bacterium
AACAATTCCAGCATGGCATCCATCGATTTCACTGTGGTCAACAACAGTGGGATGGTCATTGAGAATGTCTTCAACGCGCCCAATCCAGTGACGGATGAGACGCATTTCGTGTTCGACCACAATCAGGTGGGCAACAATGTGAAGGTCGACATCTACATCTATGACATTATGGGCCGATGGGTGAATACAATCTCCGAAACGGTGTCGGGCGCATCGGCACGCATAGATCCAATCCGTTGGAACGGTCGTGGTGCAGGGGGGGCGAACCTGCGCAACGGCGTATATGTCTATCGCATCGTGGCCACCAACGACTATGGTGAAACAGCCACTTTGGTTTCCAAATTAGTGCTAAGTAAATGAGAATGAGTATGAAATACAGAAGAATAACCTTTATTGCGATGCTCTTGCTGCTGTTTGGCAGTTCAATGGGCTGGGCGCAGGATAACACCTACCACTCGGTGCTGAGTGAGCACACTTGGTATCGTCTCTCAGTGACGCAAGAAGGAGCCCATCAATTGGATTATGCCACTTTGCAAGGCATGGGCATTGATATGGGCAGCCTGAATCCAAGTCAGATACGATTGTTTGGCAATCCTTCGGGGGCTTTGCCGGAGAAAAATGCCGATAGCCGTCCCGACGACTTGACCGAAATGGCCATTTTTGTGACGGGAGCCGAAGATGGCAGCTTCGATGAGGGCGACATGGTGCTGTTTTATGGGCAAGAGCCCACGCGTTGGGTGTTGGTGGATTCCAACAAAGATACCTATAGGCGCGAACGCAACTATTATTCCGACACCACCTATTATTATTTATGTGTCGACAGTGGCATTGATGGTTTGAGGGTAGGAGAGAAGCCAACGCTTCCTGTAGAGAATACGACGGCCGTCATCTCTGATTTCCCCGATTTCGTTTGGCACGAGGAAGAACTGTTTTCGCCTTATTCCATCGGACAAAACTGGTTTGGAGAACAGATTACTACAGAAGACTCAATCCTCACCCTTCCTTTTGTGTTTCCTAACTTGGTAAAAAACAAATATTTAAGAGTTTATTCGCAAGTGTTGGGACGCATCAAGAAGGATAATTATTTGCATTATAACGCATGGGTCAATGACAACCATGTGGCTGACAATGTATCAATCAAGTATTATGGCGAACATAAGTATGGCGAGTTGTCAACCATCAACAAGCAAATCGTTCTTGATTCCGACACCGCCGTGTTCGAATTGAGTTTTGTTCCTTTTTCAGGGGCTTCGTTGTACCTCGATTATGTGGAGATTTATGGTTGGCGACAGCTGAAGCGATCGAATAATAATTTCCTCTTCCGTTTGATGCCGAGCCAGTTTGGTGATGACCGAACTGCCATCTGGGTGCAGAACGTCAACGCCGATTATTGGCTTTGGGATGTCTCTTCGCCTCTGCGACCTGTGCTGCAGGATGCTGTGTTGAGTGCTGACAATTTGGTTTTTGCCACGGATGAAATGACGGAGAAACGCTATGTGCTATTCATGCCCACATCAGCATATCCTATTGTAAGTTGGTCGGCATTGCCCAATCAAAACCTTCATGCCATCACTACGGCTGACAATTTGATTCTCACTTCGCCCATTTTCCTCGAGCAAGCTCAGGAGTTGGCCAACTATCATGCTGCGAAGGATGATTTGACCAGCATAGTGGTGAATGTGAACGAGATTTATAACGAGTTTTCGACAGGCACCCCTGACCCGACGGGCATTCGCGACTTTGTCCGGATGGTGTATCGTCGTAGCTCGGGACAATTGAAGTATCTGACTTTGTTCGGCAGGGCATCTTTCGATTTCCGTAATATCAACGGCTATGGTCAGAATTATGTGCCTACCTACGAAACATTTGAAGCTCCCCAGCATGAGTTGAGTTTCGCCACGGATGATTACTTCGCCTTGATGGATGACAACGAAGGTGTAAACAGCAGCGGCCACGTCGACATCGGTGTAGGACGCATCTCGGTTTCTACGGTAGAGGAAGCGGAGACCATACTCCTCAAGATCAAGCATTACGATGACTTGGCGGCTTCGCATGGGGAATGGAAGGCCGATTTGTTGCTTTTGGCCGATGATGAGAACCCGAGCTATGTGAACTACAGTGAGGGCATCGACACTATGATAGATTCCCAGTGCCCTGCTTTGACCAGGAAAAAACTGTATTGTGGTGCTTATCCTCTTCAAAACACTTCAAGTGGAACGGTGAACCCAGGAGCCAACGCCGATTTGAAGCGTGCTTTTGACCAAGGTATGTTGGCCCTCCTTTACGTTGGCCATGGGGGTGTCAGAGGATTGACGGGTGAGAGCGTGTTCGCTAATGCCGACATTGCCGCACTCAGCAATTACGACAAGATGCCTTTTGTCTATACTGCTACTTGTGAGTTCACCAAATACGACAATCCTTTGCTGGTTTCGGCAGGCGAGCAGCTGTTCCTGAACCCCCATGGAGGCTGTGTGGCCCTCTTCTCGGCTTGCCGTCCTACATACGGACCACAAAACAATCTCCAAACGCGAGCACTTGT
>CACXXW010000218.1 GCA_902771635.1 uncultured Bacteroidia bacterium
GTTGGCCGTTTTCGCGCAGAAGGGTGACCTGAACCTGAACGATCCCATCAAGGCCGACCCCAACGTGGTCATCGGCAAATTGGACAACGGCCTGACCTACTACATCCGTCGGAACACGTACCCGAAGGACCGCGTGGAGTTTCGTCTGGCCGTGAATGCCGGCTCCAACCAAGAAAACGACAACCAGCAGGGCTTGGCGCACTTCACCGAGCACATGGCCTTCAACGGCATCGAGGGTTTCCCTGGCAACACTATGGTTGACCAGCTCCGCAGCAAGGGCGTGGTGTTTGGCGCCGACCTCAACGCCAACACCTACTTCGACGAGACGGTCTATATGATCCCCATGCCGACGGACGATCCCTCCAACATTGACCTCGGTCTCAAAATCCTCCGTGGCTGGGCCGCCGGTCTGCTCTTCGACAACAAGGAGATTGACGAGGAACGCGGTGTCATTATCGAGGAACACCGCCTCGGTCTCGGTGCCGTGGACCGTATGCGCAAGGAGTATTGGCCGATCCTGATGCAAGGTTCCCGCTACGCCGTGGTAGGTGATATCAACGTGGCGGAAGTGGAAGGCAAGATCAAGGCCATGTTCGGCAATATCCCCGCCAAACAAAACCCCCGCAAGAAAGAGACCTACGGAATCGCCCCCTACAAGGAACCGCTCGTGGCCGTCTGCACTGACAAGGAAGCCACCGGCAATGCTGTGATGCTTATCCGCAAGCACGAACACACTCCGATGAAGACCATCGGTGATTTCCGTGAACAACTTTGCATCGACCTCTATAACACCATGTTGGACACCCGCTTTACGGAAATGGCGCTGGACCCGAAGTGCCCGTTCATGGGTGCCAACGGCGGATATGGCAACTTTTACGGTAACACCGATGCTTACGCTTTGGAAGCCATAGCTAAGGAAAACCGCATTCCCGATGCGCTGCGCGCGCTCCTGCAAGAGGACTACCGCGTGCTGAAATACGGTTTCCTGCAGACCGAACTCGATCGTGCCAAAGAGGAACTCCTGGAGCTCTACGACAAGGCGGCCAAGGAGGCTGACAAGACCGAATCTGCCAGTTTCGCCTCCGAATACGTCAACAACTTCCTGCATCAAGACCCCATCCCGGGTGCAAAACGCGAGAACACCTACGCCAAGAAGATGATGGAAGGTATTACCTTGGAGGAAATCAATGCATTGGCCAAGAATTGGGTGACGGAAGATAATATGGTGGCCGTTGTCACCGCCCCAGACAAAGAAGGCGTCACCGTTCCCGGCAAGGACGAGATCCTTTCTATATTGAAAGACAAGTCTTTAACTAATGTACAACCTTATGTGGATACCTATAAGGATCAGGAAATCCTCGAAAAGGAGACACTGAAGCCCGGCAAAATCACGAATGTGGAGACAATCGAGACCGTAGGTGCTGAGAAATGGACACTCTCTAACGGCATCACTGTCTATCTGAAGAAAACCGACTATAAGAACGATGAGATTCTGTTTACTGCCAGCAGCAAGGGCGGCAAAACGCTCTATCCCGTGAAGGATTTGGCTTCCGCCGATTTCGCTTGCGACATTATCAACCATGGCGGTATCGCCGGTCTGGATTACAACTCCCTGACGAAGAAGATGAAGGGCAAAAACGTAAGCCTTTATCCTGAAATCAACCTGTTGTCAGAAGGTTTCAACGGTTCTTCTTCCCCGAAAGACCTGGAGCTCTTCTTCCAATATCTTAACGCTTTCTTCTCCAATCCGCGCATCGACACCAACGCTTTCGAATTGATGATGGACGAGAGCCGCGAGGGCATCAAGATGCTCCAAGCACAACCGATGTACCAGTTCTTGGGCCAGTTGATTGAGGCCGCTAACAATAACGACCCTTATATGAAACAGTTCTTCTCTTACGATGAGGAATATCTGAAACAGACTGACTTCGATCGCGCCGTGCAGATCTACAAGGAGCGTTTCGCCAATCCCGCTGACTTTACCTTCTTTTTCGTGGGCAACTACGATGAGACGGAGATGAAACAATTTGTGGAACTCTATCTCGGTTCCCTGAAGACCGAATCCGGTAAGAAAGAGAACTACAACCTCAACGTGCTGAAACCGCGTCCCGACAAGGCCTCTACGCAAACCGTTTATGCCGGTACCGAGGAACAGGGTTGGATGGGTATGGTCATCACCAACCCCATTGACTGGAACTACCGTAACTCCATCATCACCGATATGATCGGTGAGGCATTAGACATCCTGTTCGTCAAGATTGTGCGTGAAAAGATGGGCGATGTCTATTCCCCGACGGTAAGTATGAGCGCCGGCAAACTGCCTCGTCCTGAAATAACCCTGATGATCCTCTTAGGTTGCGACCCGGTGAAGACCGACAAATTGGCTACTGCCAGCCTCAAGATTCTTAACGACTTCAAGGCCAAGGGTCCGGACAAGAAAACCATGGAGCTCATCAAGAAACAGATGACCAGCACCCGCGCCAAGAACATCCAATCCAACAGCTTTTGGTTAGGCTACATCAGCGGCAAGGTTATCCAAGATGAGCCGATTATCGCGCCTTCCGAATACGACAACATCGTCAATTCGGTTACCAAGAAAGAGATGGTCGAATTCATGAAAAAGTACTTCCACCCCGAAATCTACACTCGTGTCGATATGCAGCCGACGACGATGCAGCAATAGGCTTTGGCTTTATAAATCCAGCCTGAATGAGAAATCCCAGAAGTTTGGTATTGCCATTTTTTGAGTTTGAGGTGTATCGCCACCTTCGTAGTCAAAAGGAAAACAATGTCTGAAAGATGAAGCAGAAAAAAGACAAAGAACAGAAAGAACGCGACTTCGAGCGGGGTGCTGATACGCCTCTGGCAGGGCCTCGAGGGCTTCGAAGGGCGCAGCTCAGCCAAAACGTGGGTCTATCGTGTGGCGCTGAACACTTGCGTGACCCTCGACAAACGCAACCGCCGCCGGCCAGACTGCATGCCCTTGGAGATGGACATCGACCTTTTCGCCGCCGAGGAGGCCTGTCCTGCCGCCAGCCGCCTGCACAAGCGTATCGCGAAACTTCACCCTTTCGACCGCGCACTGATTCTGCTTTGGCTCGAAGACCTGCCCTACGACGAGATCGCCGCCATCCTCGGCATCACCGTCGATAATGTCAGCGTGCGTCTGGTGCGCATACGCGAGAAACTCAAATCATTCACCGACTAAACCTCAAAACAGATATGGAACAGTACGAAGACATCAAAAGCGAACTGCAGCAGGAACTGC
>CACXXW010000219.1 GCA_902771635.1 uncultured Bacteroidia bacterium
CCACCGTTACATTCTTCATGTTGTGCCTTGCCAGCATCGCTTTATTGGCTGGCTGCAAAAAAGAAGTCAAGCCCGATGAGCCCGATGAGCCCGAAATCCCAGTCACGCCTGTCAACACGAAACCATCTTTGAGTATAATCAACCAAGAAGGATACATAGCCAATGGCGACACACTCCAATGTGGCACTAGCTACAGTTTTGGTTTCATTGCCCGTTCCAATTCCCAAACAAACGCCGAACTCTCTTCGTTAATCATCCTAATCGATAACGAAGAAAAAGCCAACCTTGAGTTGAGCGGCACTGAATACATTTATAACGACAGCATTTCTTTCCACAACGACTACCCCAACGACAGAGTCACTATCACAGCTATTTTGAGCGATATAGGAGGGAAAGAAGTCTCCCAATCTTTACATGTTCAGCTCCAAAAAATCATTATCGAGGGCAAGCCTTCAATCGCTGTCATAGTGGCCGACAACTTCATCACTGGCACAATTGAGAATCCTACAATTATCGATTACAACGATGAAAATACCATCAACCTCAAGTATGGTTTCCACGTTGAGTCCAGTGCCGAAAGCATGAAGGAACTTGCCAGCCTTAGGATTACTATGGATTTGATCACTTATGATAATGGAGCATATCATGATACCTTTGAGAACATCATCGACCTCACAGGAATGACCTCTTATGATTTCTCAGACTATCTCTTTGAGCAAAGAAAGAGCAATACTCTTATGGATGGTACGATTACAGCTGTGGTAACCGATGTCGCCAACCAGGCTGACACTGCTGTTATTGCTTTTACAATCATAATGGATGAAGCACCCCTAATCAGCCGCACTATTGAATGGATCCGCAAGGGCTCCATCCTCATTGGCAACACCGAAGAGGAAATGGCTGCCTTGGGCCTAGAGTGGATTGGCAGTTATAAAGAAGTGTTCGCCACTATCAAACCTTTGAATGATGATGTTGTTATGTACTTGTGCGATGGTGATGACTATTATGACATCGATACCATGAATGACAAGTACGCCTACTTCGTTAATCTGGCTGAAACCTCCGTTCCTATTGAAAAGTACCGCAACATTACTATCCAAAACAGCGCTGACTACAACGACATGTTGGCCGTTATCAATGGTGAGGAGTATTTCCTGATCCGAATCAACCATGCTGACATTGAGACCGGTTCTTATGGTACTCAAGTCACCATTACTGGTGAAACCAAATAACTCAAAACTTATTCATCAAAAAAGAGACGCGTTACAACGCGTCTCTTTTTTTGTTATTCCGCAAATGCATGACTGATTTTCCGGTTGATTTGCAGCAGCCGCTTTTCATCCAGTTTGATGACCGCCCTATCGTAAGTCATCAAGCCGTTGAGCTCAGTCTCGCAGTCGGTGGTCTGCGTGTAGACCGCAGCCGAAAAGCCTTGGAAAGCCATCTTGTAAAGCTGCTCAGCATATTCCACATAAGTGTCAGTCACTTTCTCTTCCGTATCAAATTCCACATAACCCCAGCCTTGGTCTTTCACCCAAGTGTGGCCCTCCACCTTGCGTCCAATGCCTCCATATTCGCCTAAAACCGTGGCACGGGTCGGGTCATAAAGCACCATCTTCGGCTCGGGATAATGGTGCAGGTCGAGGATGTCGCCACACTGGTAGAAATTGCCACCCGAAGCAGGATTCACCAAGCGCGTCGGGTCGAGTTTCTTGGTCATCTCCACGATTTCAGGTGTCTTGAACTGTCCCCACGATTCATTGAAAGGCACCCAAACGCCAATGCAAGGCTGCGACTTCAGGCTATTGATAATCTCGGTCCACTCTTTGATATAGCACTCCTCAGACTCGAGGCTGCGTAAGCTCTCTGGCCCTTGATAGTATTGTGTTGTTTGCCACTCTGGGCCGCGACCGCCACTGGGCATGTCTTGCCAGACAATCATTCCAATGCGGTCACAGTGATAATACCATCGCGCCGGCTCCACCTTCACGTGCTTGCGAATCATATTGAAGCCCAAGTCTTTGGTCTTCTGAATGTCGTAGGCCAAGGCAACATCAGTTGGAGCCGTGTAGAGGCCATCGGGCCACCAACCTTGGTCGAGGGGCCCGAAATGGAAAATCGGGAGGCCATTCAAGGTGAGACGCACAATACCATTCTCATCGCGTTTTGTGCCAAAGCTCCGCATGGCAAAATAGCTATCCACTTCATCTATCACCTTGCCTTTACGCAGCACCTTGACTTTCATGTCGTACAGGAAAGGATGGTCGGGTGTCCAGCGCAGAAAGTCCTCAGGCATATTCACCTCAACGGGCTGTCCGTTAATGGCCTTGCCCGTTGCCACTTTCTTCCCTTCATAAGTCACATCAACCTGATAGAGGTCATCCTTGGTCGGATTGGAAAACTCCACGTCCACACTGACTGTCGCCTTATCGAAATTAGGTGTAGTAACGAGGTTCTGGATATAATCCTCAGGCAC
>CACXXW010000220.1 GCA_902771635.1 uncultured Bacteroidia bacterium
TAGCAGAAACAAAGGTAACGAAAAAGGCTGGAACCTCCTCGGAGTTTTCAGCCTGTTTTTTTTCACCTCCCTATAGTTTTAGCGGACACCAATAATTTCGGATGGTATTTCTCGTTGTAAACCGTCAGGCTCTTGCCGCCCACGTTTTCCTCTGCCTTGACCTCAATCGGAACGATTTCCGCCCCGTGCTGGATGACAAACTCAACTTCTGCCGTATTGCCCGAAGTCCAATAATAAGGCACTTCTGCATCGGCTTGCACCATCAGCGACTGAAGCACCGCATTTTCAGCCAATGCCCCCTTAAACTCGGTAAAGCCCGCATTGCCGTTTGCAATGACCTCGGGAGCCACACGAGCCATACGACGCAACAAACCGCAATCGCAAGCATATACTTTGAAAGCATCGCGCTCAGCATAGCCGCTCAACGGAATGCCAGGCTTTGAAACATTGAAAACCTGCGTTATCATTCCAGCATCATTCAGCCAAAGCAAAGCATCCTCGTAATCCTTCGATCGTGCGCCCGTGCGTATTACCTTGTAAATGAACTTGCGGTTTTCCTTCGACAACTGGGCAGGCAGCGAATGCCAAATGGAACGGATTCGCGGTATCTCCATCGGGTCGGCATATTTGGCAAAATCCAATTCGTACAAGTCCAAAATGTCCTGCAAAGCCTCATCGACGGCGGCCATTCCCTTGTTTTCGAGCATAGCCACCACCGCTTCAGGCATACCACCGCTAACCATATACCGCTTATACTCAAGCAGCAGTTTGTTGAGCACCATAGTAGGAATATGTTCGGCCGTTTGGATTTCTTCAACATACTCAAACGTCTTTGGATCAGAAGATTGGAGGAACTCACGGAACGAAATGGGGTACATTCTTTCCAACCTCACCTTCCCCACAGGCACCGACATTCTTCGTTTTTTGACAGCCACCCCAAGCAATGAGCCTGCCGCCATAATGTGGTATTGTGGCGCATCCTCGTAGAAATACTTCAAACTATTCAACGCTTCCTCACATTCCTGGATTTCATCGAAAATGATAAGCGTCTTTTCGGGGAGCAAAGGCACGTTGCTGTAAATGGCCAACTCTTTCAGCACACGTTCAGGCTCTTTGGACTTCATAAAGGCGTCTTTGTATTCGGGATGACGATCGAAGTCGAACTTCGCGCAATAGTCGTAATGGTCTTTCCCGAACTTCTCCATAACCCAAGTCTTGCCAATTTGTCTCGCTCCCTGCAACAAAATGGGCTTCTTGTCTTCCGATTGTTTCCAAGCCAAAAACAAAGCTTCAATGTCTCTTCTAATTTGCATCATTTACACCGTTTCGTATTGATTTGTGTTGTTTGATTACACTTTTCCATAGGAAATAATGATTTTGCAAAAATAGGAAGTTTTTCATTTCAACGTATCTATTGCTGATTGTTTTTTGCAACAATGGTATGATTTTTGTAGTATTTAACTCATATTATACCCAGTTAAATCCTCAAAAATCACATTCTATGAAGAAAATTTACTGTCTATTGCTTTTGTCAGCATTATCTTTTCTAAGCGCCATGGCGCAAAACGAGCTCCAAAATCCATACGCAGTAGCCAAGGAAGATGGATTCAGCTATCGTTCGTTGAAGAAACTCATCAGTATGGACAGCCTTTATGTCGGGTCACAATTTGAGCGCCCCCATCATGACCTGTTGAGTATTCTGTATTCACGGGTAGGGCATTACAAGGATGCCATGCGTATGGCCGAAAAAGGCAACTTGTTTTCAGACAAGACGCGTTTGGCCAAGACCTATGAAAATGTAATGGCTATACCTTTGTCGGAAGTAATGGACAGCATTATCGAAAACAATCGTGTCATCATGCTTAACGAGATGCATTTTAATCCCCATAGCAGGGCTTTTGTCATCAGTTGGTTGGAAAATTGTTACAAAAACGGATACCGTTATTTTGCTGCTGAAACCTTATTTGCGAAAGACTCCTTGGTGAACGAGCGGCGCACCGTGCTACTTGGCGAGACGGGATTCTATAGCGATGAACCTGTTTTCGGCGACCTGTTAAGGACGGCGCTCAACATAGGCTATACACTGGTGCCATACGAGGCCGATGGTTGGGGCGCTGACCGCGAGAGGAATGAAGCAGACAACCTGATCAAGAACATTCTTGACAAAGATCCCGAAGCAAAGTTTTTGCTTTTTGGAGGTATGGGGCATATCACCGACCGCAAAGGGTGGTCGATGATGGGAGGATTTTTCAAGGAAAAGACAGGCATTGACCCGTTTACGATGGATTGCAGCGTCATGACTTTCTCTGAACAATACGAAAGTATGGACTCGCTACGTACCGCATTTTTTGACCGTATTGATGCCATGCCCATCCGTGAGCCGATTATCTGTTATGATACTGCGAAACGCATTTATCCAAACAACTCAGGCATGGATGCCACCTGCTG
>CACXXW010000221.1 GCA_902771635.1 uncultured Bacteroidia bacterium
ACACGGAAAGCACTTGCATAACGGGCGAGGCATACACCATTGAGCAGCGGGTAAACGATGTGTGGACGATACTACCCATTAAGCCGAGGAAAGACGGAGTCGTCTATGCCGTCAATGATATTGGCTACGAACTCGCTCCACACAGCACCCGCCTCTTCACCATCCACGTAGATTCAGACAAATACGACTTTGAGCGAGGACAGGAATACCGCATCGTCAAAGAGTTCTTCAAGAAAGGGAAGAAGGTACCGCAAAGCGTCTATTGCTATTTTTCATTTGAGTAATCCATACCCTTCGAAATGTTACAAATCCCCTGAACATTTGTTCAGACTTTCACCTCAGCTGACACTTTTTAGGTCTCTCTATGAACGCTTTCGTGGGACTATCTTTAACTTTGCCAAACGAACAAAGAAAAAATTATTTCTGATGTCACCTTTTGCTCTTCTGAACTGTTATATAGATGAATCGGTTCAAAAAACAGAAGTTTAACAATATAAAAATAAGAATTATGGATGAATTATTTGCACTTTTAATTCCCCTTGGCTGTGGATGCGTACTCCCAATCTTGGTAATATGGCTTACCATTCGCAAGGAAATGAATGAGACTAACACTCGTACAAAAATCGTGTTGGCCGCCATCGAGAAGACTCCCGATATGAACATTGAGGAACTCATTGAGAAGATTTCCCCCAAAAAGAAACTACTGAAAGAGACGCTTTTGGAAAAACTGATGTGGGGATGGATTTGTGCCATACTTGGACCAGGTCTAATAGGCTTGGGCATCTATCTCAAAATCGAAGGAATGGGAAGACCCAAAGACCCGTTGGTTGCCATCTGCTTCGGTGTGGTCTTGCTGGCTGTCGGCATTGCTTTCCTCGTGAACTATTATTTGGGTAGAAAGATGCTGGCCAAAGAAATAGAGGCTGAGGAGAAACAAGTAACCACTCAACAGGCATAGACCGTGACCCGCGAAGTATTCATAACCCATGTAGAGCGTGAGCAGGATGCCCTCCGCAGTTTCTTGCTCGCCCTCTGCTGTGGCAACAAGAGCAACGCAGATGATTTGGCGCAAGATGCACTGGTAAAGGCTTATCTCTCATCGGTAGGCTATCAGGATAAAGGCCGTTTCCGCTCGTGGCTCTTCAAGATAGCCTACAATACGTTTCTCAACCACAAGGCGGGTCACATCATAACGGAAAACCTCGATGATGCACGGACTCTTGTCAGCCCCAAAACCGCCGAAGATGTTTTTGAGCACCAAGACCTCTACCTCGCCCTGAGGACTTTGCCGCCCAAGGAGCGCTCATCCATCACGCTCTACTACCTCAGCGGCTACAACATCAAGGAGATAGCAGAAATTACCGAGACCTCAGAGGATGCTGTGAAGAAACAGCTCTCGCGTGGTCGTGACAAATTAAAAGAAATACTGAAGATATGATAAAAGACAAAGCACTTGAGGAACTCTTCCTCACCCAGAAGCCCCACTTTGATGACCACGATTCGTTCATGGCCGACCTCACCAAGCGATTGGATGCCGTCGAGTTCATCCGTCAGCATCAGGAGGCTTCCGTTCGCCGCTATAAGATGGCGATGGTTGCCGCCTTCATTGTCGGTATCGTCAGCGGAGCTGTCACTATGGTTTTCATTCTCTCTACGCCAGCCGACGTGCCGCTCTTTACTTTCCACTTTGAAACAAGCATTCTTCTTTGGTTTGCCAAAAACTCCCGCCCCATTGCCGCTACAGCCCTCGCTTTGGCAATGACACTTAGCATGTTGAGTATCATCAACAATGTGCAAGACATCATGCGGATGCTGGGAAAGGGTGCTTTTATGCCCAAGTATTCATCATAATGATATACGTCAAAATCGCAGATCTATTCAGCGACAAGATTTTGTCTGGAGAATTTCAAGCAAAGAGTCGTGTGCCCAGTATCCGGTTCACTGCCTCAAACTTTAATGTTAATATGAATACTGTAGTGCGGGCATACGAACTATTGGAACAGAAACGACTTATATATAAAAAACGAGGTAATGGCTATTTCGTGGTTGATGATGCACGTGATAGACTTATTCGCGTCCATAGAAAAATGTTCCGAACAGAACTACTTCCAAAAGTAATTCGTGAAATGCAACTACTTAACATTTCAATAGACGATGTGTATGATGCATGGCATAAATATACCCAGAAGGAGGTTTGAGATTCTACCTTTTTTCAGTCGTACCCCCCGAAATGTTACAAAACCCCTGAACATTTGTTCAGACTTTCACCTCGGCAGACACTTTTTAGGTCTTGCTATGAACGCTTTCGTAGGAATTTTAGTAACTTTGCAGCCAAATAGCCACTGACGATGGAACAGAAATTCGGGAAAAACAGTATTGACATTGAGGCGCTGCGCGAGTTTTGCGAGCGCGAGGGCAAGGAGGTGACTTACCGCAAG
>CACXXW010000222.1 GCA_902771635.1 uncultured Bacteroidia bacterium
TCGTGGAAGCGCGTATCAACATAAAACTGGTTGATGTACATCAAACAAGTGTCAAGATTAACATTCTGCCATCTCTGTTCAAGGGTTTTGGCATCAACGAGACGCACGGTCTTTCCATCCGCTTCGATATGTAACGACATACTGGCAACAGCATCATAACTAATGCCGTATTTCGCTCTCAAACTTCGCATGTAAGCAATAGCGGAATGCGATTCAAACGGAGCAAACCAAGCCTCGGTTTCTTCTGTGTATTTCCCTGCCATGTCCATGTGATACTCCTGAAATCCAGCCGTGCGAGCCATAATGCTCATCAGTTCAATCGTTTCCGAAGCCTCAACTTTGACTTCTTGTGCCTGCATCGTCACCCCTCCCGCCATCAGCAGGAGCGCAAACATGGCATAAATTCTCATTGTTTTCATTGTTCTATTGGTTTTTATTAGTCTTATCTGTCCTATAAGTCCCCTTCGTAAGCACGATAGCACGTCAGCGCGCATACCGAAAAAAATCACTCCTTCACAAACTTCCCCCCAATCATCTCTTTTTCTGCATTGTAAACTCGATAGAAATACGCCCCAGCTTTCAATCCAGAAACGCCTATAGTAAGCACATTCCCCTCGCCACGGATAATGCGATCCATGCAAATGTGCCCCAAGGCGTCGGTAATCTGAATGCGGTGCTTTTCGTTTTCAGGCAAGCCCGAAATATCGATGTTCAACCCATCCTTGGCGGGATTGGGATAGGCCAAAGCCTTTATCGCTTCTTGTGGCACTTCCTTCACACTGCATGGAATGGGATTGAAGTCCTCGCGAGAGAAACGGATGACTTTTTGTAAAGGTTCAACCCACCATGAGTTGCCTTTAATGCAGAACACACATCCACCGTCGCTGGTAGGAAATACGGTCTGAGGATAGTAGTCCAGTTCTTCCCAGAGTTCAACCTTCCCAAGGATTTCCAACCCCGTGCTCACAAGATAGGCGCATGGATAATACGGATCCATCCAACTCTCCGTATGGCATCTTGTCGTGACATAAACGGTGCTATCGTTGGCGTATGCCATTCCTCCATAGGCATAAAACAGGGTGTCCGGCTTGTTGATTTCGGCTTTCTCGATGATTTCCCCTTCTCGGTTCATTTTCCCGACAAGCAAATGTGGCTTGTTGTGGACAACTGTATCTTGCTGGTCAGCAACCAAAAGCATCTCATTGGCGTTATACCAATAACCCACATAAGGGTCGCTTACATACTTGCTTTGCCATGAAGGTCCCATTTCTGGAATAGAAATATCATCTATCAAGAAATTATCTGTCAAATTGAATTCATAATCAAAATAAAGCAAGGACTGCACTCCGCCTCTCCCTTCACATACTGCAATAATTTGATTGTCAAAAGGATCATTAAGGAGTTCTGGATATTTAATACTTTGAATATAACAAATGGGGTCGGGAGGATCTGCTACCAGATAACGACAGTTCAAACATTCACCCGATTGCGAAAATCGGAACAACACACCTCTAAATTCGTATGAACCTGGTATACTTGGGCTTTCTCTCCTCGCACTTACCAAAAGGACGATAGTGCCGTCATCGTCAATGACGGCGGCACTATTCCAATTAAACCCAATAAATCCTTCAATCACTTCAATAGTTTGATCACTTGTTACATTCAGATTCCTGTCAAGAATCATGATTTTTTGATCACCCAAATAACTATCGTTAGGATATTGGATTCTTCCCGATACGAAATATCCACCATCGCCTAAAGGAATTAAATTTTGCAAAATCAGATGTTTTCCTTCTAGCGCAGAGAATGTGGTTATTTCATATTGACCGTCTTCAAATACTTTGAAATAGGCGCCGTCATTACCTGAACAACCAACGAGTTCCATCGTGTTGTCCTCGTTAATGAAACCGCCACTGATAGAAACGCTATCCGGCAAAACGGTTTCCCATTGCTGTCCGTAAACCGCCGCTGCCATCAGCAGGAGCGCAAGCAGGGTGTAAATTCTCATTGTTTTCATTATTCTATTGGTTTTTATTAGTCTTATCTGTCCTATAAGTCCCCTTCGTAAGTACGTTAGCACGCATAACGTCAGCACGAAAATTCTCCCTCAATACTTCTCCCTCAATACTTCTCCCTCAAATAATCCCTAATAACCCCATTCACTTCCTCTCGCTTCACGCCCAGCAGCACCTCAATCACATCATATTCTCCTTCGTTTTCTTTTATCTCATTAAGCATCCTTATCACCAGATCTTTGCCTCCCTTTCGTTCAGCCATTTCACATATTGCCATTTGGATTGCGTATGCGTAATTGTTGGCAAAGTCAGCATACGCAAACCTCTCTTGCGAAGCCGCCTTTGTCGAGTCGGTCACAAACCTCCCGTCCTCGTCTTTGTAAGCCATAACCAAATCAACTCCCAAATCAATCTGC
>CACXXW010000223.1 GCA_902771635.1 uncultured Bacteroidia bacterium
GAAGCTCAACTGCATCTTGCCGTCGTTCATGGTGTCGCCGTAGGGCTTTATCTTGGTGAGGTCTAGGGTTTTGTCGTAATCCTTGGCCTCCATTGAATACAAACCTTCACTCATTATTTCTTCCCTTTCATTAGTTCAACAAACGGATTCAGATAATTCTCGCTCTTCAGCGTCACGCCAGCCAAGCCCTTGCCGCCGTTCTTCGGGCGTTTCACATCGCCGAAGATACCTTTCTCCAAGGCGGTGAACAGGCCTTCCTTGACGAGTTCCTCAAGCAGCTTGATGGTGTTGTCGAGCACCAGGTGGGCGCGTTG
Source organism: uncultured Bacteroidia bacterium (assembly GCA_902771635.1). Lineage (GTDB taxonomy): Bacteria > Bacteroidota > Bacteroidia > Bacteroidales > F082 > Limimorpha. Next base: position 315 of record CACXXW010000223.1, read on the forward strand.
ACGGCAGATGCCACCCTCCTTGAACTCCATCTCCTCGCCGATGTCCTTCATGTTGTTGAAGATGACGGTGTGTGGATGGCCTCGGTGGGCATACCCAGCAGTTGCAGGCCTTGGTGCGTCCAGATGCCGATGATGTTGAACAGCGCGTCTTGGATGTGGCCACGGAAGATGTTGCCCGTCATGAACTTGGTGGGCGGCATATATTTCAGCGGCGCGTTGGGGAAGATCTCGCGGGTCATCTGTGCCTGTGCGAGTTCCATGAGGAAGCCGTTCTCAAGCATCGGGTCCATCTCGAAGGCGTGACCCAAGCCCATCTGCTCTTCGGGCAGACCGGCGATCTTGGCCAACTGCTCGTTGATGAGGTCGGAGGCCAACACGGTATGTGCGGCTTCCACGGCGTCGGCGGTGGTCAGGTAGTTGTCCTCACCCGTGTTGATGATGACGCCCGCAAAGCCGTTGATGATACGGCTCATGTATTGGTCGATAAGGGTGCGCTGCATGTTGATGTCGCGGAACAGGATGCCGTAGAGGGCGTCGTTCAGCATGACATCGAGGCCCTCGAAAGCGCCCATGATGGCTATTTCGGGCATGCAGAGACCCGAGCAGTAGTTGCAGAGGCGGATGTAACGGCCTACCTCCTCGCCCACTTCGTCAAGGGCCTTACGCATGATGCGGAAGTTCTCCTGCGTGGCGAAGGTGCCGCCGAAGCCCTCGGTGGTGGCGCCGTAAGGCACATAGTCCAAAAGGCTCTGGCCCGTGGTACGGATCACGGCGATGATGTCGGCTCCCTGACGGGCACCGGCCTGGGCTTGCACCACATCCTCGTAGATGTTACCTGTGGCCACAATAATATAAAGGTATGGCTTGGGGCCTTCGCCGATGGTTTCGAGGTAATGCTCGCGGCGAGCGCGGCGGGTGCGGATGCGCGTCAGGCTCTCGTCGATAACGGGTTGCAGCGTGGCGGCAATCTGTTTCTGGTCGCGCGTCACCACCTTGGTGATGTCGAGTTCGCCTTTGGCCACCTTCTCGGCGATTTGTTGCGGGTTGAGGCCCGTCTGGATCATGGCGTTGGCGATGAAGAACAGGATGCCCTCGCCGAGCACGCCCTTGTCCTTGATGGCGTCCACCACCACATTGGGCAGCGGCACATCGCTTTCGTCCACCCCGTCGATGCCCATCAGTCGGGCGAGGGTGCGCTCCACGGCCACCGTGGTGTATTGCTCGCAGAAGGCCTGCACATCGTCAGCGATGTTCTTCGCCAGCCCTCTGGCATACTCCACTTTCTTAAAATCAAGTCCTAATTTACTTTCCATATTTTTCGTTTATGTTGTTTAAATAATTGATTCCTTGAAATAAGTAATGGAGTTTTCTTCTTCGGTCAGCCCATAATCCCACATTCTAAAAGAAGACTCTGTAACATCTGCAATGTTGTATTTATAACTGCTGAACATTGAACTGGTTTTATAGAATATAATAATGCGCTCTGAGTTGTGCTTTGTAAATTCATAATAATAGTTTCCCGTATCCTCAAAGGACCCATATTTCGAATAAATTGTAGCCGTGCCAAATACATCACGCCCCGATTTTTTATATGGTTCAGAAGCAGGTGTAAACACAACTGTTTCTGTTTTCCATACTGCATCACTATGCATAACATAAAATGTACCTGTATATGAACCATCTAATGCTTTCCACATTCGTTCAGTTTCTGCATCATAAATAGGTTTGTCATTAGTCGTTTCTTCTTTTTGACAAGATGCCAAAGATATAATAACGAACATTACAAATAGTATTTTTTTCATTTCAGCATCCTCCTTTCTTCCACACCCTCCAGCACCTTCATCTGCTGAATGGCGATTTTGTTCAGTTCAATCAATCCTAATTTACTTTCCATACCTTGTATTATAAATCTTCTCCATTAGGTATATTTGAAACATTGTCGTAATAAATCAAAATCTTGTATCCTTGATTTGCTCTCTGCATCATAAACCAAACCTTTCTGTTATATAATTCGCTTTCATCAAGAACTTTATCATCAACAGACTTCTGATAATATACCGCTTCGAATCTATTGTGGTTGTGAGCCATTTCATAACTAATGTTCGTTCTATTATCTATTTTCACATTATCGCCTATGTACTTGCCGTTTTTTTCAAACTGTTCGATAAGATTGTTATATTTGATAATAATATCAATTTCATTAGACGGAGTCGCATCTTCGACAATTATTCTACCCACTTTTCCTTTGTATTCCTCAATATTTATAAAAACGTCATTTCCATTAAACTCTCCCATCAAATAGTCCTTATAATTATTGAATATATAACCTTTTTGTGTAAGGCTATGAATCATTTCAGACCTGGGCCCATCAACAGGAATGCCCAAAAATTTCACTTGAGCATTCAAAGACAAAGTCAAGAACATCAGTAAAGCAAAAGCAATTGTTCTCATGGTTTTGCAATTCAAGCTCTTCATTTTATTGAATTTTAGTTTTTTGATCATTTCAATATCCTCCTTTCTTCCACGCCTTCCAGCACCTTCATCTGCTGGATGGCGATTTTGTTCAGTTCAATCAGTCTATCGTGTTGCGGCATACCTTTATTAATGAAGACCGCATTGAGGTTTTCCATATTCGAGAGGCAAATCAGTTGGTTGATGTTCGCATAGTCGCGGATGTTGCCCTTCAAGTCGGGGTTGGCATCGCGCCATTCCTTCGCCGTCACACCAAACAAGGCCACATTCAGCACATCGGCTTCGTTGGCGTAAATCAAGGAAGCATGATAACGGTCAATCTCCTCTGGGACAAGATTCTCTTTTATGGCATCCGTGTGGATATGGTAGTTTATCTTTGCCAACTCGCGCTTCACCGACCAACCGAGTTGCTTTTGTTCTTCTTCTTTTAGGCGTTGGAATTCCTTGACCAAATAGAGTTCAAACTCCACAGAAACCCAACTTGCGAATTTGAAAGCAATGTCCCTTTGGGCATAAGTGCCTGCCAAAGATCCACTTTTGCTAACCAAACCGATTGCATTAGTCAATTCAATCCATCTTGATGGGCTCATTGTGAATGCATTACTGCCTGCCTGCTTCAGCAGGGGGTCGAATTCGACCCCCCTAAAATTCGGGTTGTTCAGCATTTCCCAAAGACCTAAATATTCAATGGTATTCTTTGAACGCAACCAGTTCTTAACCACATCTTTAGGTTCGATAGGATTTCTTTGCTTGGCAATATCGGTAATGCAAATGTAATCCATCCCATTGACCTTGATGGTCTTAATTTTCGTATCTTTTACAAGTATCTGCGTCATACCGATCCTCCTTTCTCTATTTCGGAGGGGGTCGAATTCGACCCCCTGCACAAAGTGGTCGAATTTGACCACTTTGGGTCTAACCCCCTCGAATTCGAGGGGGTTTTTAATTGTGGCGAATTCGCCATAATTAAAAACGCTCTCGCCGTCTCAATCCACTCCTTATCAATCCCCAAACTCTCGGCGATGTTCAAGGCCTCGTGCGGCACTTCGCCGTCTTGCACCTCGACGAGTTCGTAGTTCATCGTGCCGTTCTCGAAGCCCTTCACGCGGAGGCAACGGGCATCGGTCGGCGTCATGACGAGGCTCACATTGTCGCCCCTCAACACCTTCACCAAGGCAGACACCAAAGCCGTTCCTTCGGTGGGGTTGGTGGTGCGGGCCGGCTCGTCAATCAACGCCACTATCTTTCTGCTTTCGCGCGATGCCTTGATGACGGCATCGATGTTCTTCATCTCTGCGGCAAACGACGACAACCCCTTCTCGATGGACTGCTCGTCGCCGATGCAGAAGTAAATTTCATCCTTAACGGCGATGTCGGCCGATTGGGCCGGAATGCCAAACCCGTATTGGAACAGGTACTGGCACAGCGTCAAGGTCTTTAAAACCACGGTCTTGCCACCCATGTTGGCACCCGTGATCAAAGTTGGCTTCTGCCCGAAGGTGAGCGTCACCGGCTGGAACACGCGTTTGCGTTGCGCCAATGCGTCTTTCACCTGCGGATGGAACATCGCCTCGTAACGGCTGATGTCATCCTTCGAAATCGTCGGGAAGCAAAGTCCCAACTGCTTTATCTGCAAGGCTTTGGCGAGGTTCATGTCAATCTTCGCCATCGCGATTTGGGCTTCCTCCAAAGCCTTCGCAAAAGGAACCAACTGCTTGCTCAAATCCCTCCTCACACCTTCTTCAATCTCGGCGCACTCGGCCAAGAGTTCCTCTTGACGGCTGGGATTCTGGCGCATCTGGGCACGCAGGTCACGCAGCTCTTGACAATAGGAGTCATAGACATAGAAGGTCGCCATCTTCAGCCCGTCGGGGTCGAGGATGGTAATGACCTCGTTTAGGTCGGGCACGGCGATGGCCTGGTCCAAGCCGTGGGCTTTCATACGCTCTGCCACATCAACGGCCAAGATGGCCAGATGCTTCACCTCGAAGAGTTCGATGTCGTCCAAGACAGCCTGCTGCCCGAGGTTCTTGATGGTCGTGCGGATGTCCTTCAGCCCCTGCAGACGGAACTGGAGCGTATTAATATAAGGTGTATCGACCTCCTCCACGAAACGC
>CACXXW010000224.1 GCA_902771635.1 uncultured Bacteroidia bacterium
AGGGTGTAAAAAACAGGCCGACTGACATCCGAAAAATCGTCCTCGCCGGTGCGGTAGATGTGAGCCCATTCATAGCAGTCATACCAACCAGAATAAAGACAATTGATGCCATCCCCACCGCCTATAGGACTTCCTCCATTCAGCGGGTCGCCGTCATAAATGGTAAGGTAGGCAGCCGTAATGGTTGAAGTCGGTGTTGGGCCTTCATAGACATAAAAGCGGAGGCCGGCAAAACTGGTGGGAGCACCTTCGGGAATGGTGAACTTGTCCATCACCTTGAAACCTGCTTCTTTATCGGCGTTGAAACCGTAAGCTGTTAAGCCGTCATGCAATGCACTGACATCCCAACCATCGTTGTAGCCCGCGCCCGGATGGGTGATAACATCGGGCTCACCAATGAACCACTTCTGATTTTCTCCGTCTTTGGATTTGAAAATCTCATACGGCGTATCCCAAGTCAGTTCCACATGGGTCGAGTCGATGAACTTGCCGTGAAATTCGTAAACACCGTCGAAATTGGAGCAGGAAGAATAAGTGAAAGTTAACGATGTGGTATCGGAGATGCCGTCGGTGAGGATGCTTGCCACCGAAAGGGTATAGTCGTGGCCTTCCTGCAAGGTGTCCGTGTCGATTTGGTACTCGTTTTCAATAATATCGCCAATCAGAACATCATCCAGCCACGGTTCTTCCGTTTCACCAATAATGCACACATTGTCGATGGCAAAATGGTCTTGGGGGTAGCGACTCTTGAAGCGGAAACGCATCTCGAAATGATATGAAATCATCTCGGTTATTTCGCCAAGGAACCTTCCTGACTGGGCGTTCCAAGGCCCGAAAAGACTATTCCATAACCAAGACACGCCATCACTTCTCATTTGACACTCGCCCTCGGTATCGCTCCAATCCTCCATATAATCATAGTCGAACATGACGAAAGCCCTTTTGTAGCCACGCAAATCGATGGCGAGTGAATGGAAACACTCTTCCATGTAATCTGTGCTGTTCAATTGGTTGGATTGGGCATAGAGGTATGTAGAACCGTCAGGCGGAAAGTTGAGTTGCGGATTGGTGGCAGGCGACTCAAAACGCCATGGCTCCACAACATCGCCTTCGCTGTAAATGGTCCAGTCTTCAGGCAGTTGGCCATCATTAAAGTCGAAAACGGTTTGTTCAAAAAAATCAGGACTCACCCAGGTGGCATACCCCGTAGCACCCACTTCCAGTTTGAACGGTTTCTGCGCCTGAATATGCATCATCCCTCCCGCCATCAGCAGGAGCGCAAGCAGGGCATAAATCTTCAAATATTTCATCTAATCGTGATTTTGTTCGTGTAAACTTTACCTTCCGCATCCATGATGCGCAGCAGATAAACCCCTTCCGCCAAATCCGCTACATCAATCTCATTCATCCGCCGCACTATTTTCACCATCTGCCCAAGTGCATTATAAACCCGCACCTCATCAACCTCAACACCCTCAATCCGAACAACCCCGCTGGCAGGATTGGGATAACAACCAACAGACTGCTTCACGTTTCCCATTTCAGGAACATTCAAAAAACCTTCCGAGTCAATCTTTGCCGCAAACATCATCATCCCTTCTTCTCCGTCAAGACCTGTCCCAATTTCCCCTGTCACAAGGCAACCGCCATCTTGGGTAGCCATCACATAACGCGGCATGATTCTGTTGTTGAAATCATAAACTTTCTGCCAAACCACATCCAATCCCAAGGTCAGTTTTGTGACACAGAAACTGGAGTTCCCAACTATTCCACCACCTGGCTCATAATTCATAATGCAATAGCAAAGGAAAAGATGGTCTCCTAATCTGTCCAGTCCTTTGATTTCGGCCACGGTCTCTGTGGTTTCGTTGTAGCAGTCTGAGAAAAACAAGCCGTCAAAACTATTAGCATGTACAACCGACATGGTGTCGGAAAGGCTAAGTTTCATCAATACAGCATCTGCGACAACATCGGGATATTTCCAACCATCGCCATCAACGGCTACGAAAAGTGTATTGTCGGGCATTGACAAAATAGTGGAAGCATTGAAACGCCGCAATAGAAGAATATCTAAAGTGCTCTCGTTAAAAACAATGTTATTTGGCACAATTCTCTGCCCGATAGTCTCAAAGTTGCGGTTGAGGCGTTGCACACTATGAGTGAATGAATTGCATACGCCGTAATCTCCCGATCCATCGTTGTATTGAAAGATACCTCCTTTATCCAAAAACTCTGTCTCTGCTGATTCTATGGCCATCACCTCGCCTTCTGGGGAAAGACGTAGATACATATATTCAATGTCATTGAGGTAGTAGTCACTATAAAACTCAGTCATGTAAACGATGTCGCTTTGGCTATCCATGAATGATTTTGGCCAAAAGAAGAATTTCCTGTAGTATTCAGGCAAATCAACTTCTTCCTGCCATAAAACACTTAACTCTTCATCAAACCGAACCATAAAAGGCTTGTCGTAATGAAATTCATTGTCATGAATTTTCCCCACAGCGATGAAAAGGCCTTCTTGTTCCTGATCTTGATAAATGCCGGTAATGGTGGAACGGCGATTTTCCTCACCAAACACCATTTCGCCAAGTAGCTCCATTTTTGGCGACAGTTTGAGGATTCTTGCTGGTGAGGTAAACTCTTGTTCATAGCCCATCCATTCACCAGAATAGTCAAAGGCAGATGCAAGGAAAAAATGGTTTTTACTGTCATCGGAGCCCACTTCAAGGCATGGTCCACCCTCAGAGAATCTGAAATTGGGGTCTTCATAGGTGAAGTAGGATTCGTTCTGCGCCTTCAAATTAACCCCTCCCGCCATCAGCAAGAGCACAAGCAAGGTGTATAATTTTGTTGCTTTCATCTCAAAGTGTTTTTCTATGTTATACGCGCAAAATTATTCAAAAAATCACCAAAAAAGCTATCTGTCAAGCCCTAAATCGGTTTTGTCCCTATTATTTTCGATTTTCAATGTATTGAAATTCAAATGTTTATGAAAAACCAGATTTTGGGTTTGTCCCTATTTTTTCTTGGTTTTAAGAGAAATGAAGGTCAATAACGCAAAAGACCCACCCCTTTCGAGGCAGGTCTTTTGCTCGTTTCCATTATTCTTTGACGCGGGACTTATGGACGCGGGACGCGAGACTACCTTGTCCGCAGGCCATTCCGCATTCCGCATTCATAATTCTGCATTCAAAATTACATCATTCCGTCCATTCCGCCGCCCATGGGCATAGGAGGTGTGGGAGGTGTAGGCTCCTTGTGGTTGCTGATGACACACTCGGTGGTCAGCAGCATGCCAGCGATGGAAGCGGCGTTCTCCAAGGCGACTCTCGACACCTTCACCGGGTCGATGACACCCGTGGTGAGCAGGTTCTCATACACCTCGGTGCGGGCATTGAAGCCGAAGTCGTTCTTGCCTTCCATCACCTTGTTGACCACGACCGAGCCTTCCAAGCCGGCGTTCTCAACGATTTGGCGCAGAGGCTCTTCCAAGGCACGCTTGATGATGGCGATACCCGTGGTCTCGTCCTCGTTTTCGCCCTTCATCTTTTCGATGGCCTTGATGGCGCGGATGAAACCGACACCGCCGCCAGGGATGATACCCTCTTCGATGGCAGCGCGGGTGGCGTTCAGAGCATCCTCAACGCGGTCTTTCTTCTCCTTCATCTCGACCTCGGAAGCGGCACCCACATAGATAACTGCCACGCCACCGGCCAACTTGGCCAAGCGCTCTTGCAGTTTCTCGCGGTCGTAGTCGCTCGTGGTGGTCTTGATTTGGGCCTTGATTTGGTTGGTGCGGCCTTCGATGTCCTTCTTGGCACCGTGACCGTTCACGATGGTGGTGTTGTCCTTATTGATGCTGACCTTGTCGGCCTGACCCAGCATTTGCAGGGTGGCATCCTCAAGTTTGTATCCCTTCTCTTCGCTGATGACAGTGCCACCAGTCAGGATGGCGATGTCTTCCAGCATCTCTTTACGACGGTCACCGAAGCCAGGAGCCTTGACGGCAGCGACTTTCAGCGAGCCACGCAGACGGTTCACAACCAAAGTAGCCAAGGCTTCGCCGTCGATGTCTTCAGCGATGATGATAAGGGCGCGACCGGTTTGCAAAGTCTTTTCGAGCACGGGCAGCAAGTCCTTCATCACGGAGATCTTCTTGTCGTAGATAAGGATGTAAGGATTCTCATAGACGGCTTCCATCTTCTCGGTGTTGGTCACGAAGTAAGGCGAAATGTAGCCACGGTCGAACTGCATACCTTCGACAACATCGACATAGGTGTTGATGCCCTTGGCATCCTCAACGGTGATGACACCTTCTTGTTTCACCTTGCTCATAGCCTCGGCGATGAGACCGCCGATTTCACTGTCGTTGTTGGCAGAGATGGTAGCCACTTGCTTAATCTTCTCGTTGTCGCCATCGACCTTCACCGACATCTTCTTCAGCGAAGCGACCACAGCGGCAACAGCCTTGTCGATACCGCGCTTCAGGTCGAGCGGGTTGGCACCGGCGGTGAC
>CACXXW010000225.1 GCA_902771635.1 uncultured Bacteroidia bacterium
GGACGGCGGCCACATCCTTTTCCTGTTGGTGGAAATCATCACGCGCCGCAAACCCTCCGACAAGTTCATGGAAGTGGCCGAAACGGTGGGTCTCATCCTTGTGTTGGGATTGGTCATCTTAGCCAATGGCAACGACATCATCAGACTGTTCAAATAAAAAATATCATACTGAAAAACAAAGCATTAGTTCAGCCGTTCGAAAATTAATTTGCTCAGATAAATACTATTTTTGTAAATTCGCGGTTTCAATCGAAGCATTATAGTTGGATTTGAAGACAAAAATATCACATATTGCCATACTCTTTGTCCTGCTGTTTTCGGCAGGTATAGAAGCCAAAGCGCAGCAGGCGCCCATCTTTACCAATTACGCAAATTCATTTGCATATGCCAATGCGGGATTTGCCGGTATGAGCGAAGGGATTAATGTGTTGGGTCTCTATCGTATGCAATGGGCGGGCTTCACCGATATGGATGGTAACGAGATTGCGCCGACGACCTTCCTTTTGTCGGGCGACATGCCTTTCCGCAAACTGCATGGCGGTATGGAGTTTTCTATCATGCAGGACAAGTTGGGTTTTGAGAATAATGTCAATGTGGGTTTGGGCTATTCCTATCACATGGACCTTGGAGGCTCGACTCTTGGCATCGGCGTAGCGGGCACTTTGCTTAACCGTTCGGTCGATTTCTCGCAGTTGCATGCCAATCAGGAGAGCGACCCGCTTTTGGTGGGCTTGGGTGAGGAGAGCGCAATGATGTTTGATTTCAATGTGGGTCTTTTCTGGCAAATCCCCGATTCGTTCTTCTTGGGCTTTTCGGTTGTCAACGTGTTGGAATCGATGAGTGAGGCACTTAACGACAATTCTGAGTCTAGTGCCAGTTTCACCACCGACCGCACGTTCTATGCTATTGCTGGCTACCCCTTTCAGTTTGAGGACCTTCCTTATCTGACCTTCGTTCCGTCGGCCAGCGTGATGAGTGACATCGCCTCGACGCAGTTCAACATCAGTGCGCGTGCGATATACAACAATGTGTTCTCCTTTGGGGTCAACTACCGCTTTCAGGAGTCTGTCGGCTTGATGGCTGGCATCACCATTAAGGATTTGACCGTCGCTTATTCATACGATATCAATACCTTGGGCTTGGGTTTGCCAGGCTCGCACGAGATAGGTCTGAGTTATTGTTTCAAACTTGATCTCGACCGAACGCCGCGCGACTATCGTAGTGTGCGTTATCTGTAATTATTTTAGTGGAAGATGTAGACATTTGGGAAGGCATTAATGATGATTTAAATGGTAATTGAGGGGAAAAAGTAGGAAAAAAAATGGAGCGGAATATAATATTTTCTAATTTTGGCGGTTTTTAATAAGAATCGCTGTCTTGAAATGTCAGCAAGATTGAATCGAAAAAATAAAGAAAAATAAATAGTAATCATATCATTGTCAAGAAGATGAAAAGACTATTGTTCATGGTTTCCGTAGCGTTGCTGCTCACAGCCTGCGGCAATTCAAACCAAGGCGAGTTGGTTGGAGTGCGTAAGTCCAACAAGACCTTCAATCAACCGGATCCTTATGGGATGGTTTTTGTCCCACAAGGCAGTTATACGATGGGTGTAGGTGGTGAAGACATCACCGGCTCTTATCTCAATGAGCCCAAAACAGTTTCGGTGTCGGCATTCTTTATGGATGAGACCGAAATCACCAATAATGAGTACCGCCAATTCGTATATTGGGTGAGAGACTCTATCGCAAGAAGAATTCTTGCTGACAATTTCCCAGACAGATTTGCCATTACCGAGAGCAAAACGGGTGAGGTGTACGACCCGCCGAGACTGAATTGGAAGGAAAAACTCGATTGGAACAGCAAGGAACAGGATGTGCGCGAGGCTCTTGAGCCGATGTATCTCCCTGAACATGAGAGATATTTCCGCCGTAAGGAAATCGATACCAGAAAGTTGTATTATTCCTATTTCTGGTTCGATATGGTGGCCGCTGCCAAGAAGGATTTCTCCGACGACAAGTTGGCGCCGAACGACTATTCGCTTGGCGAGGCTGATGCGGGCATTAATGTCGACCGTAAGGGTGCTTGGTCGAACCGTAAGCAGGGTTACACCGACCGTTCAGTGTATGCCCGTGCCGAGGTCATTAATGTGTATCCTGACACGCTTTGCTGGATTCATGACTATAGTTACTCGTTCAACGACCCGATGACCGAGAAGTATTTCTGGCATCCGGCCTACGACAACTACCCGGTTGTGGGTGTCACATGGCAACAGGCTCGTGCTTTCTGCGTGTGGCGCACCGAGTTGCTTAACGCTTATTTGCGTTCGAAGAAGGATGTCGACCTTTCGGAGTTCCGTCTGCCCACCGAGGCTGAATGGGAATGGGCTGCTCGTGG
>CACXXW010000226.1 GCA_902771635.1 uncultured Bacteroidia bacterium
CCGTCAAGGCACAAGATGAAAAGAAAGAAGAAGGATTCCAGTTTACTACAATCAAGGAAATTCCAATCACGGCCGTTCGCGACCAACATCGCTCTTCCACTTGCTGGGCCCATTCCGGCATTGCCCTGATGGAAGCCGAAGCACTCCGCATCAAGGGCGTTGACGTCGACCTCTCCGAGATGTATGTTGTCAGCCATTCCATGATGGATCGTGCCGAAAAATATGTCCGTCTGCACGGCAACGCCAGTTGGGCACCAGGCGGCAAGTGCGGCGACGTGCTTTACTGCTTGGAACACTATGGCTTCGTCCGTCAGGAAGACATGCCTGGCAACCGTTATGGCGGAACCTTGCCCAATCACACCGAACTTGACCTCGTGGCCACAGGCTATGTGAAAGCCCTTGCCAAAAGTGACATCAGCAAACTCAGCCCCGTGTGGAAAGAAGGCCTGCAAGGCATTTACGATGCCTATCTTGGCAAATATCCTGAAAAGGTGAATGGCATGACGCCACAGGAATATGCCAAGTCGTTGGGCCTCGAAGCCGACAACTACATCACCCTCACCTCTTTCACGCATCATCCTTTCTATGAGCCTTTTGCACTTGAGATCGAAGACAACTGGCGTGGTTGCCCTTATTATAACCTGCCTATCGATGAACTGATGGAGGTCATGCAATATGCCATCGACAAAGGCTACACCTTCCAATGGAGTGCCGATGTCAGCGAGCAAGGCTTCACCCGCGATGGCATTGCCGTCTGCCCCGATGCCGAGAAAGCGGTCGAACTCTCAGGCTCCGACATGGCACATTGGTTGGGCATGTCGGCGGCAAATCGTCGCAGCGAGCTGACCTCTAAGCCAATGCCAGAGATTGAAGTCACACAAGAGATGCGTCAGGAGGCCTTTGATAACTGGGAGACTGGCGACGACCACGGTCTGCTCATCTTCGGCAAGGCCAAAGACCAAAACGGCAAGGAATACTTCATGGGCAAGAACTCGTGGGGCGACAGTGGCAAATACCACGGCATATGGTACGTCTCTGAGACTTTCGCCAAATACAAGACCATGAACATCGTCCTGCACAAGGACGCACTTCCTAAAAACATCGCAAAGAAACTCGGTGTGAAATGACACGCTATAGAAGCGCTAAATAAAACGCAAAACCCGCTGAAACCAGCGGGTTTTGTTGTTGGTGGGACGTACTGGACGCATCCCCGTGCAGGACTCGACGCACCTCAAGTACGACATTGTGGGCGGCCATATCGCCAACTACGACTTCATGATCGCCCTCAACCACTTCAAGGGTCACCCGATGGGCGGCTACGGCGGCGCACTGAAGAACCTCAGCATCGGCTGCGCCAGTTCGAACGGCAAGGCCTACATCCACTCCGCTGGCAAGATGGAAGTGCTCGATATGGCGAAACTTTGGACAAAGGAATACATCGGCAACCAGGACGGCTTCCTCGAAAGCATGGCTGCCGCTGCGCAGGCCGTGGTGGACTATTTCCAGAAGAAGGATGGCATCATCTACATCAACGTGATGAACAACATGAGCATCGACTGCGACTGCGTGGACCATCCCGCCCCCGTGAAGCTCGAAGACTACGGCATCCTTGCCTCCACTGATCCTGTGGCCTTGGACCAAGCCTGCGTCGACATCATCAACAACCAACAGGTGACGGCTACCAACGACCCCACCGACTTGCTGAACCGCATTGACAAGCAGCATGGTGTCCACACCATTGAGCATACTGAAACCATTGGGCTCGGTAGCCGCAAATACACCATCGTGAACATTGACGAAGCAGAATAATGAACTAAAGAAGACAAAAGTCACGTTATTTCAATGAATTAAGAGCAGCTATGAAAGTTGGACTTTTCATCGACACATGGTACCCCATGGTGGACGGAGTAATCAAAGTGGTGGACAACTACGCACGCCGATTGGTGCAATATTGCGAGGTGGTGGTGTTCTGCCCTGAAGCCAAAGGCTTTGATCGCAAGGAGGATGCAAAACTGCCGTACCCAGTCGTGCGATGCTCGTCTCTGCCGCTCATTACAACCGACTACGACCTTCCCATGCCTGCGTTGGACCCACGGTTCGAGGCGCAGCTGATTATGAGCGGTATTGACCTTGTTCATATTCATTCTCCTTTTTCGGTAGGTCTGGCGGGAGTAATGTACGCCAAAATACACAAACTACCCGTGGTTGCCACCCTGCATTCGCAGTACAAGCAGGATTTCGAGAAGTCGCTCAAGCTCAAGTTGACCGTGGACATAGCGATGGACACCATCATGCGTGTGTTCAACGCCTGCGACGAGTGCTGGGCCGTGAACGGCGGCATCAAAGACCTTTATGTCCATGAATACGGTCTGACCGCGCCCTGCAAGGTGCGCCTCAATGCCACCGACCACAGCCCTGTTGCCAACCCCGAGAAAGCCGCCCAAATCGTCAACGAGACCTACGGCATCCCTGCCGATGCCACAGTTTTCCTTTTCGTCGGACGGATTAATTTCATCAAGAACATAGACTTCACTATCCGCGCTTTGGCGAAAGCCAAGGCGATGGGCCTGAAGAACTTCCGGATGTTGTTCGCCGGCAAGGGGCAGGACGAGGAGAAACTCGCCGCCCTCGTGCAAGAACAGGGCTTGAACGAAGAAGTGGTCATGTGTGGCCTGACGGACAAGGAGATGCTGGAAAACCTCTATTCCCGCGCCAAACTCTTCCTGTTCCCTTCACTTTATGATGCCAACTCGTTAGTGCAGATTGAAGCAGCTTGCCAAGGTACGCCCACCGTATTCTTGGAAGGTGCTCGCACGGCAGCCACCGTCACGCTTGGCGTCAACGGCTATGTTTGTCCTCCGGACGAGGACAGTTATGCGCGAATGATTATAGACATCATGGCCGCCCCGGAGGCTTATGAACGCATCGCCGCCGCCGCCCGCCGCGACCTCTACCTCAACTGGGACGATGTCGTGCGGGACGTTTACAAGGACTACTGCACTTTCGTTGAGGCGTAGAGTTCTCTTTTTGTAATTGCCTCTATATCAAAAGAAAGTTGTATTTTTACAACGTCTTTTTGAAGGCGGTTTGTGACCAGGTTGGTGTTCTCGTTCACCACTTCGACAAGTCGTCAGCACGGTGTGTTCTATGATGGCGAGAACATCTACACCACCACATGGGGCAAGTCGTCGAACGTGCTTTACATGTTCTACAAATACGACATGCAGGGCAACCTCATTGAGCAGGACGTTGTCAAAAAAATGGCATCGTTCCGTGTTATTTTGTATTTTTGCAGTGTCAATAAATAAAAGAAAAAGACATTCCTTATGGCAACAAAGAAATATCCGCTGGGTATAGCCTTCAGTGGTGGCGGTGCCAAGGCTGCGGCCCATTGTGGTGCACTTCAGGCACTGAAAGAATATGG
>CACXXW010000227.1 GCA_902771635.1 uncultured Bacteroidia bacterium
GAACATGCGGTTGATGCACTTCTGCTTCTGTTCCAGGTTGGGATGGACATAGAGATCGAGCGTCGTGCCGATGTTGGCGTGGCCCAATATGACGCTCACAGTCTTGTAGTCGCAGTGGCTCTCGATGCAGCGCGTGGCAAAGCTGTGGCGCAAGCCGTGGAACTTAATCACAGGGATGTCGAGTTGCCTGAGCAAGCGCGTGTAATAGTTGCGGTAGGTGCGTGGCTCAGTGGGCTGGCGGTCGTTCGTAAGGATGTAGAACGAGCGGTTTACCACCTTCATCAGCGGCACAAGCAACTTGTAGAGTTCCGGTGAAAGCGGTATTTCCCGACGCGAGTTCTGCGTCTTTGGTGAGGAGATGATCACCTTACGATGATTTTTGCGTTGGAAAGCACGATAACGAGCAAGTTGCTCTGTTTTCATCTCATAAAAATAGTCGAACTCGCCGCGTTGCCAATAGTGGTGCCATTTGCACTCGATATAGTAATCTATGGTTTGGTTGTTAATGATTTGCTGGATGTGCAAGTCTGGGTCCTTATTAGTTTGGTCATAAATGCCATCAATATATTTATCACCCGTCCAGGACAAGAGACTGAAACGTTTTTTATCCTTGAGAAACGAAGCAATAAGTTGTTCAAAAAGCAACCCATTTTTTGCTTTGTAATCGATTATCTCGACTTCAGGTTTTACGCCAGATAGAGCTCTACTTGCTTTCTCAATGATGTCGTCAGCGTTAATATGGTAAGAATCAGCAAAGGATTTAATTGCGCTACGTTCTGATTGCACGATGAGACCGTCAGCCGCTGCGACATTGGCAAGCCAGTCTAAGGCTTCTTCTACTGATATATACTTTTGGTTGCTCATTATTCCTAAAGTGTATAAAAAGGCATGAACCGAGTACACCATAATCGCGGTACTTTGGAGAAACCGAGTTGACGATGCAGCAGCGGTTCACGCCTATGCGACGAGAACCACTATGCATCCCTGTCAACTATTCAAAAAGTCTCCAAAGTTTTCGATTATTACAGGTGCATAATGTTCTTTTGCTCCACGATGTTTTGTCTAACCATTCGGTTCGACGTGGCAAATTTACAAATTATTGATTAATAATTGAAAATTTGACCAGAAAAGTTACAGCTGCTTCCGGAGGTTGAACTTGAAGAAAGGCCTAACTTCTGTCTTCTTGGTAAGGATAGAGTAATATCGTTTCGGATAACCATCCTCGTCCATAGCCAGATAAAAGTCGTTATCACGTTCAAAAGCGAAAGTCTTGTATCTGTGATTATTACACAAGTTCAGCTTTTTAAGGCTCTTACCCGAATCAGAGTTAAACAAGACTTCATGGAAGGCATTTACCATTGGAGCGTTGAAAGAATAACCCTCCTTGGCATCTTCAAAGAGCTGAGCGTTCACATGAACAAGAATACTGTCTTCAAACCGCACCGGGTAGGGCATTAGCATTCTGCAATGGCCAGGAAGGTGATTCTCATCACTGATAGAGGTTCTTACGGGCTTTGTAAACGTTCTTGCTCCTGTTATCAGATTGAGTGTTTCCCGTTTTCCGCCATAAGCCCACATACTGTCTGGCTCCATGAAAAGAGGATGGGCCTTGACAAAACCTACTACACAATCAAAAGGCATATCCTGAAAGAGCGGGACTGCGCCCATTAATTGGGCGGCGCTCAATTCCTGGAGCCATTCGAGCGGGAGGTTTTTGCGGTTGTCGTACTTCTGCCAAGGAGCAGCTTGGATTAACACGAGGCACGATTCTGTGCCTAAGTCGACACCAAGATCGAAGATGTCGATAATCCCTGCACAAATCATGCTTGCCCAGGGTTGTGGAATAATGATCTTTCTCATGATCACATTTTTTTGATTGGTTTAACGTAAGCCCTGCCCTTGTTGGCAGGCGCTAACCCATCAAAAACATGCAAAATAAAATACGGATAGTGCCAAATTAAGGTGACGGTTCCCTAATTTTTGTTAAGAAATTCGGAATTTTTCATGGGCATGCTTGAGAAACTATTAAAAAAGGGAATGCAAAAACTATGCCATTTCATAGGACTCCGCTTGAGTTATATCCAAATGTATCACGGTACGGAAACTTTTCGCAGCCGATGTACAGGGTGTCGAAAGCGTCCGTGCCGTCTGTGCGGTGCTGCAGCAGATCTTCTTCGGTCTCGGCGAGTTTCTCTCCACCCTTGTCCTTTCGGAAGCCGTTGCGGCCACGCACAACGCCTGCAGTCTGGATGGCGAGAATCAGGTCATCATTGTTTTGTCGGTTAAACATCGGCATGAGCCGTTGTTTACCGGCAAAGCCCTGGTTGATGAGCAGGTACTTCTCATCATGCCGCATGGGGTTTCCCAGGTTGATGTCC
>CACXXW010000228.1 GCA_902771635.1 uncultured Bacteroidia bacterium
CGTGGAGGAAACCGATGTGGCAGCCTTGATGCAGCGTGCCTTCAACACGGTGTGCGAACGCAGCCGCAAACTGAAGAGCATTTTCGGTAGCGAAGAACCTCTTTCCATCACCCTGCGAAAGATAGCAAAGCTCAATGTAAACATCTGATTTCCATTTTTCACAAAATCCGCACCAATCCGCACCATCGTTCTCTTGACAGCGATGGAATCTGTTTGTAGTTTTGTTCATCGAAAAACAACAGGCAGTACTAACCTTTAAAAATTTCAAGAAAATGAAAAAAATGATGATTATGGCTTTCCTTGCAATACAGGTGGCATCAGTTTGCGCTCAACAAACCGACCTTTATTATGCAGGCGTAAAAAACGATACGCTCGCGGTTGTCTACAAAAACAACGAATTGCTATATGCCAATTTTGAAGAAGAGAGTTGGTATTGTGGCGCTATTGATTTGACCATCACCCCTGATGGCGATGTGTATTATGCTGGTAACGGGAACCGATGCGCATATATCTGGAAAAATGGAGAGCGGCAATTTTCTTGTGGTTATAGGTCAGTAATCAAAGGCATCTGCTATGATGAAGGCTCTCTTTATTCTGTAGGCTATATTCACTTTGAAGAAGAGTATCTTAGGAAAGGTGCCATCTGGAAGGATTATGCTTTATGGGATACCCTCGGTACGTCAATTGCTTACTTCAATGACATTGATTTTATGGATGGCCATCGTTATATTCTTGGAACGAATCACGGGGAGAATCTTACCATTTGGAAAGATAACGAACCTCTTTATATGCTTGGAAAAAGTTGGGAAGGGGCGGGGCTTCGAACCATTATCTGTCATGATGGTCATGTGTATGCCTGTGGAGGATTAAGGACAAACATCGGGCCCTTTAGTTATGATGGGATGGTATGGAAAGACGGCGAAGTGCTTTACAATTATGGGAGCTATGCGTGTATTAGGGATTTCTGCATTGATGGCGAAGATATTTACGCTTGCGGCGAAATTAATGTTGAAAACCAAGAGCAGAAAGCCATGGTGTGGAAGAATGGAGAGGTGTTATATGAGTACGACTACTCTCAGTTCGTTGAACTTTATACGATATTGAAAGTTGGAGAAGATTTGTATTTCGGAGGAGCGGGTTATTACTTTGGCAAGCAGACTGATGAGATGTTGAACTCGTCTTACGGAGTGTTATTCAAAAATGGTGAAACTATCGAAATAGATCCTGATTGTACAACCATTCATGCGCTGGCTGTGTCTTCAGCCCCACTTGCTTTGCAAGAAATGGAGAAAGTGTCATGGGAGGTTTATCCCAATCCAGCGAAGTACAATGTCGTTATTAACAACATTGAACCCGCCGAAGTGCAGGTTTACAATGCCCTTGGGCAGCTGGTGAAGACGGTGCGGGAATCGAATGAGATAGATTTGGGTGGATTGGTGGATGGGGTCTATCTGCTGCGCATTACCGACAAAGAAGGGAACACCTTCTCGGAGAGAATCGTAAAGGAATAGAGATTCCCCGAGCGTAGCGAAAGGGAATCTCCTACTTCAGCTGCCTTTCAATTTCTTCCATCAACTCCTCCCCTTCCAAATTGCGTGCGACAATCACACCGTCTTTGATGAGGGCGTTCTGAGGAATGAAAGCGATGGCATACAAGGCTCCTGCGGCATTGCTCCAGCCTTGCAGGTCGGAAACTTGCGTCCAGGTCAAACCATCTTTTTCAATGCCCGCAAGCCAAGCCTCTTTGTTCGTGTCGAACGACACGCCAAGGATGTCAAAGCCTTGGTCGTGGTATTTCTGGTAAGCAGCCACCACATTGGGGTTCTCCTTGCGGCAATCGGGACACCATGAAGCCCAAAAGTCGACCAGCAAGAGTTTGCCTTGGGCGAGCTCACTGAGTGTCACGGGGTTGCCCTCAGCATCATTTTGGGTGAAGTCGATGATGGGCTGACCCGCCTGCACGCGTTCTTGCTTCTCCACATATTCCTCAGCCAGTTTCAAGTTAGCGGTGCTGAGGGTGCTGTCGGCATGGTGAATGTTATCAATCATCGTGCGCAATTCGCAGAGACCAAAGGCCCATTTGTAGCGGTACATCACATAATGCGCCACGGGGTCGGTCGGGTTTTCCCACACATAATCGAAGCAATGCATCTTCAAGATCTCGTCCTTGTCAGCTTGAGCCATCGTACTGTCGGCTTCCAGCTTGGCCTCAAGGTCGTTGTAGCTCTGAGTGAAGGCATTAAGACGGTCTTGTGACTCTGAGCCTTTCACTAAGATGGCATTAGGATTCTGTGCATCGCCTTCGAGGGTCACATCCACATTGTCCGTGAAGAATGGGAAAGGACGGCGCCAGCCTTGCAGCCAAGGTTCACATTGACCTTAAAAGTCTCAGTCTTAGGGGTTGAGGTGCAGGCGAATAAGCCCATAGCAAGCACGCCTAATAGTATAAGTTTCGTTTTCATAGTGTATGTTGTTTTTACTATGACTGTTGACTATGACTATGACCGCTTTTACGAATGTTAAAGCAGTCATAGTCATTGTCACAAGTCATTGTCAATTCAGGATTTCAGCAAGTTTTGCCGTCAAGTCTTCCCCTCTCAAGCCTTTGGCCACCATGGTGCCGTTCTGGTCGAAGAGGAAATTGGACGGGATGTAATAGATCATATAGTCTTCGCTG
>CACXXW010000229.1 GCA_902771635.1 uncultured Bacteroidia bacterium
GGCGGGTTTCGATGTAGATGTCGACTTCAAAGTCAAATTTGATAATGCCAGTTCACTCGATGGCATTTCAAAATACAGTCTCAGCGAAAACCTTTGCAAAAAAATCGGCCTTGAAGTCGGCTATGGCAATGCGAGTTTCAGCTATAGCCTTGAAGTGGGGCCTCGAAGCGCATGGAAAAAGAGTGCCTTCGGCTTAGGCATCATGGGCAAGTCATGGGGCGCGAAGTTCAATTATTCCAAAATCACCAATCCTTTTATTTCTTCGTTGACTATTGGGCAAGAAGGTAATGAGGGCTACTTTCACGATGAAATCATCACCGAAGAAGCTGCCGTTTTGAAGAACTTTACCGTTGACGGCTACTACGTTTTCAACAACAAGTGTTTCGCCTACCCTGCCGCTTATAAGATTGGTTTCATACAACGCCATACGGCAGGCTCCTGGATGCTGACGGCACGCTATATGCAAGGTAGCCTATACAACTCCCCTGAAGCTTCATGGGATTCCTACAACATGCTGGACTGCTTCTCCACCATGCAAGCTTCGGTAGGTGGAGGCTATTCGGTCAATTTCGTACTTTGGCATAAAGATCCCGTCGGGCCTCGCGATGAAGGCTTGCGTAATCTCACCATTAATCTGACGGCTATGCCCGTGATTACATTTGCCAACTACCTGAAAACTACCGTCTACGAATTTGACCTTGATGAGGAAAATGATGAATTTCACCATACCGGAGAAAGGCTGTCTAAGATCTGGTGCTATCCCATGCCCAACTATATTGGCAGTGCCGCTGTTGGCCTTACCATGTGGCGGTTCTTTTTCTCCACCCAGTTCACCTACAATAGGTTCTATTTCCGTAGCCGCGACGCTTTCAATGCCAGCCAGATGGACATTCCCAATTACGTGGACGACCTAAGTTTCAGAGGCACTTTCCACGACTGGATGCTAAAAGGAATATTGGTTTATAGGTTCTGAACCAATTATTCCAGCTACCAACAATATTTCACCACATACCAAATGGCCACAAACTGTTCGATGGTGACATTGTCGGATAGGGTGAAATCGACATCCGACGAATAACTGGAGTTGTCTTTATACACTTTGAGACCTTTCTTGTTGGCAAAAATGTCTGATGTATAGCTTGAATTGCCTTTGTAAAGCTTGCCATCCTTGACGGTGAAAACAACATCGGATGAATACGATGACGATCCTCTATAGACTTTGCCATCCCTGATGGTGAACAGGATATCACTACGGTAGGTGGAATTGTTCTTGTACACCTTGTTGTCATCAATCCGGCAGAGGATGTCGGAGGTGTATGAGGAATTGCCTTTATACACTTTGTTATCCTTCAAGTTGCATATCACATCGCTGCTGTATGAGGAATTTCCTTTATACACTTTCACTTGGGCAAATCCACTGACAAAAGCAAAGCATAGCAACAAGGTTGTCATGATTATCCGATAAGGGCTTTTCATGGTAGTCGGATTAATGTTTACCCTGCAAAAATAGGTTATTCTCTATTTCCTCGCCACTATCTGCCTACTCCATCGGCAGCTTCTCATACGTGTAGGTAGCCTTCTCCCCTACATTGACGACCAAATAACTCGGTGTCACCTTGCCATCGTTGAGGTTGTCGGTCATGATGTATTGCACACCGCCGAACTGACGCTGTTCGCGCATGTGGAAGTGTCCCATGATGACCATATCCACATTGTTGTTGCTCATCAGGTCCATGAAGGCATATTGTTCATCCTGCGGCAAGTTGGCAGCAGGCGTGGTGGTGTAGTTGTACGAGGTGCGGAACAACCAATTGTGACTGATGACGAAGCAGTGACGATAGTCCTTGCGATGCGAGAGCTTCTCCTCCAGCCATTCCAGTTGGCGCTTACCATGAGTGCCATTGCCCGAATCCAAAAAGATGAACAAATCTTTGTATCCACTGACGGTATTCACCGTTACAGTATAGGTCGAGGTGTGGAAATACTGCTTGAAGAACGGAGTGCAGTCAAAGTACACATCATGGTTGCCCATGACCAAGAAACATGGGTCGTTTTTTGCTTGATTCACGGAATCGTAACGCAAAGCGTCGTTAGTCATTCTGAAACCTGCTTCGCCGCTCTCGTTGACCATGTCACCGGCATGAATGGCAAAGATGGCCTTCGGGTCGTTGCGCTCGGCGGTGATGTATTTGTAGAGGCGGTCTTTCTCGCCATGAGGCACGATGCTGTCACGCTCGGAATAATGCGAGTCGGAACAGGAATAGACATGGTACTCGTCAGGTGCGTTTTCGATGACGGGTTCACTGTTTTGGGCGTTGTAGTCGAGCCAGTCGGCCACGCGC
>CACXXW010000230.1 GCA_902771635.1 uncultured Bacteroidia bacterium
TCCGAGAAGTCGGGCCGCCCGCTCTTCCTCGGTTCGTACCCCATCACTCCTGCCACCGACATCCTTGCCGAGTTGACGAAATACAAGAACCTCAACGTCAAGGCCTACCAGGCTGAAGACGAAATCGCCGGCATCATGTCGTCGATCGGCGCTGCCTACACAGGCTGCATGGCCGTGACGACAACTTCGGGTCCTGGTCTCTCGCTGAAGAGCGAAGCCATGGGTCTCGCCGTGATGACTGAGCTTCCGCTGGTCATCATCGACGTGCAGCGTGGCGGTCCCTCCACGGGTTTGCCGACCAAGATGGAACAGAGCGACCTGATGCAGGCCCTCTACGGCCGTAACGGCGACGCTCCGCTCGTGGTCATCGCTGCCCGCAGCTCTGCCGGTTGCTTCTACACCGCTTACGAAGCCGCCCGTATCGCCATGGAGCACATGACGCCCGTCATCATGCTCAGCGACGGTTCACTGGGTAACGGCTCCGAGGTGTTCCGCATCCCCAAGATGGCCGACCTGCCGAGCATCACGCCTCCGCTGGCCAAAGCCAACGACCCGGACTACATGCCTTACCGCCGCGATGAGAAATGGCTCCGCCGCGAATGGGCTATCCCGGGCACGCCTGGCCTGCGTCACCGCGTCGGTGGTCTGGAAAAGGAAAACGGCAAGGGTAACTTGTCGACCAATCCTGAGAACCACCAGATCATGACCGAACTCCGTGAGGAGAAGATCAACCGCGTGGCCAACGACATCCCGCTGCAGGAAATCTACGGCGACAAGAACGCTGACCTCCTCGTGGTGAGCTGGGGTGGCACCTACGGTACCGTCCGCACCGCTGTCGAGGGTCTGATGGAAGAAGGCAAGAGCATCGCTCACGCCCACTTCGACTACATCATGCCCCTGCCGCGTAACACTGAGGAAGTGCTGAAAGGTCACAAGAAGATCGTGGTCTGCGAAATCAACCGTGGCCAGTTCGCCAAGTACCTGCGCATGAACTTCCCCGAGTACAAGTGCGAGCAATTCAATAAGGTGATGGGCCTGCCGTTCACCATCGGCGAGCTTGAAGCTAAGTTTAACGACCTTTTAAAATAATACGACTATGGAAAATCAGAATATCGAACAAGAGGTCATGCTGACCAAAGAGGATTTTGCAAGCGATCAGGTGGTGAAATGGTGCCCCGGTTGTGGTGACCACGCCATCTTGAAGGCCGTTCAAGACATTTTCCCGAAGTTGGGTAAGAAGAAGGAAGACATCGTTGTCGTTTCCGGCATCGGCTGCTCCTCGCGCTTCCCTTACTACATGAATACCTATGGTTTCCATAGCATCCACGGTCGTGCTGCCGCTGCCGCCACTGGCGTGAAGCTGGCCAACCCGAACCTCAGCGTATGGATGATCACCGGCGACGGCGACTGCACCGCCATCGGTGGTAACCACTTCATCCACGCCTGCCGTCGTAACATCGACATCAACCTGATCCTGTTCAACAACCGTATCTACGGTATGACCAAGGGTCAGTTCTCGCCCTGCACCTTCCGTGGCACGAAGACCAAGACTTCGCCGCAAGGTACCCAAGGGTCAGTTCTCGCCCTGCACCTTCCGTGGCACGAAGACCAAGACTTCGCCGCAAGGTACATACGAGGATCCGTTCAATCCTGGCGAACTCGCCATCGGTGCTAAGGCTACCTTCTTTGCCCGTGGCGTGGATATCAACCCCAAGGAGTTGAGCGAAATTTTCTGGGAGTCGTACAAGCACGATGGCATCGCCGTGACAGAGGTTCTGCAAAACTGCATGATCTTCTCCAACGGCGTGCACGAAAACATCACCGGCAAGGACGTCCGCGACGACATGCAGGTGAAGTGCGTCCACGGCCAACCGCTCATCTTCGGTAAGAACCGCGACAAGGGTATTCGCCTGAACGGCAACCAACTTGAAGTGGTGAAGATAGGCGAGAACGGTATCACCGAGAAGGACATTCTCGTCCATGACAAGACCACCGAGGACACGGGTATCCATATGATGCTGGCACACATGATGCCGCCTCATTTCCCCGTCGCCATCGGCGTCATCCGCGATGTGAAAGCCCCGACCTTCAACGACAGCCTTGACCAAGTCATCGAAAACGAGAAGGCCAACTCGAAGATCAAGTGCATGCAGATAATGGCCTCGACCGGCCGACCTTAAAAACTGAAAAATCCCGCTCGTTTGGGCGGGATTTTTTTATAGTTGCCGTAACAGAAAATCTCTCATTGTGCAAGCGATGATTCCACTGTCATTGACTAATGTCGCGTTTGGGTCAAGGGTGACAAGGTATTTCGGGTAATTGTCGCGAATCAGTTTCAAATTGCCGAATTCTCGTTGATAGGTTGCTTCATTTGTAACGGTCATCGAAACCTGCACATACAGCATTTCCGTTCCACGACGAGCAACAAAATCAATTTCTTTGCCGTTGATTTGTCCTACATAAACATCGAAGCCTCTGTTTTTAAGTTTCAGATACACTATGTTTTCCAAGGATTTCTCAATGTCGATGTTGCGTTTGTCCTTGCAAAGATAGTTTCGTATGCCTATGTCTTCGAAATAATACTTTTCTTGTTGCTCAAACACGAGTTTCCCCTTGATGTCGTATCGTTTCACTTTGTCAATCATATAGGATTCACACCAAGCTCCCATATAATCGCCTACAGTATTGGCAGAGATAGCGTTTGCTTTTCCTTTTAGATATTTGGCTATGCTGTTGGCTGAAAAGATTTTACCTGTATTGTCGGCGACAAATCGGGCGAGATTATCCATCATGGTCACATTGCGCACTTTTCGACGTGTGATGACATCTTTGACAAAAATCGTATCGTAGATGCTGCCGAGATAATCTGTCCTAACCTTTGTGTCAGCCATTGGAATCTGTGCCAAAAAAGGCAATCCTCCCCAACGGAGATAGGCTGTAAGTGAGTCATCGGAATCTTGCAGTGAATTGAATTGTAGAAACTCTTCATAATTGAGGCTGTTGATATGCACATCAAAATAGCGTCCGGCAAAGGCTGTCGCGACCTCACTTGACAGCATGGCGGCATTGCTTCCAGTTACTACAACGGTCATGTTATCTTGTCGAATCCAATAGCGCAATGCTTTCTCAAATTGTGATATTTCCTGCACTTCGTCGATTAGTAGGAAGTTTTTGCTCTCTACTACAAAGTGTGATTTCACATAATCGTGAAGTTCTTTATAGGTCTCGAGGTCTGCATGGTCTGGGTCTTCCATGTCAATGAAGATGATGTTTCCCAGGTTTTTCCATCGTTCTGCCAAACTTGCGAGGATACAACTCTTGCCTGCTCGCCGATGACCTGTCAAGACAATGGCCTCACCTTTGTCTATTAAATTCTCCACTTGTTTGATATAACTATTTCTTTCAGTTATCTTCATAATTAAAACTTTTTGCAAAAATAGAAAAAGTTCTCAATATAATGATAAAATTATGTATTTTTTTTGAAGGCAAAACAAATTCCGCAAGATGATGGGGAAAATCGTTATCTTTGCAGTTGAATACTATCTACAAAGATGGCCAAAAAGAAAAAGAAGAAACATTTGACAAGAGAGGAACGGATTGCCAAAGAATATCCTGATGGGTTTAATGTGCGTACATATTCAGTTGTGGCGCAGTTTATTGGGCTTATGTTAGGTTTAATTCTTGTTTTTCTTTTTGATGCAAGACTTAAACTTTGGATAATTGACCCTGATTGGATTAGATTGATTGTTTTTGTCTTCCTTGCGATACTTGGTTGGGTTTTGGGACAGAAACTGTCAGAAGCAACAGTGAATCTTAAAATTACCAATGTTGGTTTGGAGCAGAAGCGAGTTAATGGTTCTATTTTGGTCCCCAAAGAAAAAACTGTTGAATGGGGAAACATGAGGTCTTGTCTATTGCTTGGTGAATTCAGGTGGTCTGATTTTTATATTAGAACAAAAAAAGGAAGAAATTATCGGTTGATGACAACCTATTTGTTTCGCCGATTTTCGAAATATGACAATGCTTTTTTTGATTTTCGACAGGAATTTGAGTGTTGGGCTAAAGAAAAGCATATTTCACTAAAATAGAAGTATTACATATGAAAGTCCCCTTCAAACCAGGAACCCTGATTTATCCCTTGCCCGCCGTGATGGTCACATGCGGCGACTGCGAGGAAAACTACAATATCATCACCATCGGCTGGACGGGTACCATCTGCTCCGACCCGCCCATGTGCTACATCTCCGTCCGCAAGGAACGCCACTCGCACGAACTCATCATGAAAAACAAGGAGTTCGTCATCAACCTGACGACGTGGTGTGGCGTGCGCTCAGGCCGCGACTACAACAAGTTTAAGCAGATGCACTTGCATACTGAACCTGCCCAAATTGTGAAGGCCCCTTTGATAGCCGAGTCGCCGTTGAGCATCGAGTGCAAGGTGGTGGAAGTGAAGGAATTGGGTTCGCATGATATGTTCATCGCCGAGGTGGTGGCCGTCAATGCGGAGGAAAAGCTCATCGACAAAGGCACAGGCGCGTTCCAACTCAATCACGCCAAGCCTTTGGCTTATTCCCATGGTAAATATTACGGCCTCGGCGAGAAGATCGGGGGCTTCGGCTTTTCGGTGAAGAAAAAGAAGTGATTTATGTTGCGGATTGTGAGAGTTTTGTACTTTTGCAGTCAACGTAACCATAAACTTTCAGAACATGAAAAAAGTATTATTTGTTTTGGCGTTTCTTGCACTGGGTTGGTCATTGAAGGCCGAGTGCCCGCCTGAAGTTGAGGATTATACTTTTACCGATTGTTATGGTGTAGCATACAATCTGTTTGAATTGCTTGACGGTGGACAATTTGTCTTGGTTCACTTTCAGAATGATTTTAGTAGTTATGGACAGACCTTGACCATGAACAATTTGTATCATCAATACGGCTGCAATGGCAGGGATGTGTTTTTTATGGATTTGTTGACCCATGCCGATGATGCACAGTGCCAAAGTTGGGCCGTAGAACAACATATTGAGTTTCCAGTGGTTGGCATGGATGGGGGAAGTGCCTCGTTTTATGCCTTATATCCTGATTGCATCTATGACTATGGGAACAACCAGTTTCTTTTGTTTTTGCCTGACCATCAGATATTTCAGGAGCCGATAGTTTATCATTTTGAGGAGGTCTTTTCGGATTTGGGCATCGTGCCAAGTGATTGCAATTTTGGTCAGTGCGAGGCACCAAACAACTTGACGGCTCATCTTTCAGCATCACAATTGGACCTCGAGTGGGAGGGCGTTGAAGGTGCCCAATATTATCATGTGTTTTCGCGGAATTATGCGGAAGAGGATTTCCATTTTGAGGCCAACACGGTTGAGCCAAACATAGAAAAAGTTACATATCATCCGACGGAGGAGAACTGTTATTTTGTGGCTTCGCGCTGTGAAGATGGCTCTGAGAACATTTCCGATACGATTTGTGTTGGTCCCGAAGCCTTGGATTTCGAGTTGGTTGATTGTCATGGCAACGAGATCCATTTGTTCGATATTCTTGATCGAGGTCAGTTCGTTTTCGTTGATTTCTTCGGATTCACTTGCATTTCGTGCCGCGAGGTGATGCCATACATTGTGGAATCCTATTATCGATACGGATGCAACAATGAAGACATATTCTACATGGAAGTGACTACCGATTCTGAGGAGTTGTGTTTCCGATGGTGCGAGGAATATGGTGTTGAGTATCCAACGGTAGGCCTGGAAGGAGGCGCTCAGATATTTGTGGATTTGTTTCATTTCTCCTATTCTCCGCATTATTTCTTGATTGCACCAGACAGACAAATCGTACTTGACGGAGGTCATTCGGGCTTTTATATCTATGATTTGCAAACCATCATTGACGCTTTTGAGCCTTTGGGCATAGAAGTGCATCAATGCTATTCGGATGTCTTTGATAATCAGCAAGAAGGTTGTGCGATTTATCCCAATCCAGCTGATGGTATTGTGAACATTGAGGTTAATGGCTTGATTCAAGTTTACAACAGTTTGGGTCAGTTGGTGGACGCTATTGTGTCTGATAGTCAACAAGTAAGGGTCAATACAAATCGGTATCCCGAAGGTTTGTATTTCGTTCAGGTGGACGGAAAAGGTATGGGAAAATTTGTGGTAAAGCACTAACAATGATTGACCAGTTTCAGGCATATATTAATAGGTATAACCTCATCGCTGAAGGCGATAAACTCATTCTTGCCCTTAGTGGCGGCATCGATTCCATGGTTTTGGCGGAT
>CACXXW010000231.1 GCA_902771635.1 uncultured Bacteroidia bacterium
GAAAGCCTCATCTCTTTCATCAATGAGCACTTTGACGGGATAGCTATGCGTGAGCAACGATGAAGTCATGTTCTTTTCGAGGATATGGCCTTTGCAACGGCGGTTGTCGAGGGCGGGGATGAGGATTTGTGCTTCATCGCCGATTTGCACCTTTGAGATTTCATTCTCCGGCACGCTGATTTTCACCACCAAGCCCTCGGTACTGATGATGCGCATGATGGGTTTCAGCGGGGTGATGCTCTCGCCTTTCACGGCACTCAAATTGGTGACAGTGCCGTCGAAGGGGGCAGTGACAGTATTGTCAGCCAGCATGGCGTTAGCCAAGTCGAGGGCCGCTTGGGCTTTCTCAAGGTTGGCCACCATCTCGCGCCATTTGATTTCGGGGAGGCTACCGTTGTCGTGCACCTTTTTCAGACGGTCGTAGGCATCTTGGGCCTGCTCAAGGGTGGCTTGTGCCGAGCGTTGTGTGCTCTCCATCTGGGGAGAAGACACACGAGCCAGTACTTGTCCCTTCCGCACCGTGCTGCCTTCTTTCACATTAAGCGACTGCAAAGTGCCGCCATATTTGAAACTGATGTCGACCGTGTTGCCTTCTTCAAGGTAGCCTGGGTAGCTGTTGCGGACCAAGCCTCCCACCGTATCGATGCGCTGCACACCCACAGCGATGACGCGCTCCTCGGCGGGACCGCCAATGAGCTTCTCCTTGAGTTGCTGTGGGTCAGTTTCGCCGCAACTAACCAGCAACAGGGGAAGAACCCAAAGAATATGTTTTGCTTTCATTTTAGTATTCATTTTGACTCAGGACTGCAAGACGCGGGACAACTCCCCCTTGAAAGGGGGCAGGGGGGATTAAAACCCCGCGTCTCGCAGTCTTGTTTCTATTAATTCCTTATCGCCGCCATCCTAATACCATCGCCATAAACCTTGAAACTGCGTTCGTTGGTCTCGGCTTCGCCTTCGTAAGTCATGTTGAGGATGAGCGTGTTGTCCTCGTACATCTGTCCCTTGGCGCTGACGCGTAGGTCGTTCTTCAAGGTGAGCGAGTCGCCAGTGAAGAGCAGTGTGTTTTTCTTGTAGTCGCGGAGGAAGATTTCGTTGTCCTTGCAGAAGGCGTGGGTGACCACGACCTCGCCGCCCATGGTGTTCATCACCACGAGCACGCTGTCCTTGCCGTTGTCCAACGCACTGATTTCCAGCTGTCCGATCTCGTTAGGCAGGCTAACGGTGAAGGAGGCAGGCTCATCTTCGGGATTTATCTCTTCCAAGGTGACGCTGCCCGAGGTCTTGAATGAATAATCGCCGCGAAACAGCGGGGCGTTCTTCTTTTGGCATGAAGTCAAGGCCAGGAAGGCGCAAATGACAAATAATAAAGAGTGGATATTCTTCATTGTTGGATTGGATTGGTTTGTTCTTGACACGCTTTGCGTCATTGCGAGGGAGGCACGACCGAAGCAATCCAGTACATGGTCTGGACTGCTTCGTTCCTCGCAGTGACGCGAAGCGACGCATTATCCCTGCAAAAATAATAAGAATCCCCGAAATGGATTCAGGGATTCTTTGGTTTTTCAATAAGACGCGATTAATCGTGTCCCTACAAGGTTTATCTCACCACCAATCGTGTCCCTACAAGGTTTATCTCACCACCAATTTCTTGGTCACCACGGCACCATTCTGTTCAATGATATTGACCAGATAGATGCCCTTGTTCCAGTTGGCAGCGTCGATATTCACCACATGGCCTTCGGCCTCGTGCACCTTCTGTCCGACGAGGTTATAGACCTCAACACGTTCCACATTGGCTCCCTCTACGATGAATTGGCCTGTGGTCGGGTTGGGGTAAAGGCTCAAGGCTTCGTAGGCCAAAGACTCCTCCACGCCCACAAGGTTTATCCCGTAGGCCCGAATCATCCATGTGTAGCCAGGCATTCCTGCTTCGGCCAAATCAATCCAATTATTATTATCACATGAAGTCCACCGGCCGTTAGGATCGCCACTGACATCATTGCTTGCTGACGCGGGATACATGTCGTTTGGTCCCTCAAATCCTAATTGTTCAAACACTATCCATAGATTTTGGGTTCCGTCGATGAGAATTGGCGATTCCATCTCTTGAAACTGAAAGCCAGTCTCTCCTGACGGAGTGAATACTACCGAACAAACCGTCTCTCCCGGAGCGGTATCACCACCAAGACGAATCTTTAGTTTCAGATCATGGGTGTTTTGGCTGTCTTCAAACATGGCGATCTTGTTTAGAAAGAACACCCCCCTTTCTTGAAGCATCTCTGTGGGAAACATGACGGCCCAATTGATATAACAACCTGCACCCATAAATGTGGCTAACTCTCCATTGTCATAGAAAAGTTCGATTTCATCCTCGATAGCGTCGTGTTGTGCATGGGCGCCTACCACAAACGAAAGGAACATTACAATGAACAGCAGCTTTTTCATTTATTTGTATGGGTTGGTTTGTAGAGACGCGCCATGGCACGTCTCTACATTTTATTATTTCACCACCAATTTCTTGGCTACCACGGCACCATTCTGCTCAATGATATTGACCAAATAGATGCCCTTGTTCCAGTTGGTAGCTTCGATATTTATCACTTGGCCTTCGGCCTCGTGTATCTTCTGTCCGACAAGGTTATAGACCTCCACCTTGGCCACATTCGTGCCTTCCACGGTGAATTGGCCCGTGGTCGGGTTGGGATAGAGTTTGGCTTCGGCAGAGAGTTCGGTGACGCTCAAAAGGTCTTCGTTGATAGCGACACTATAAGTGCAGTCATTTTGATCGGTCTGAACCGTAAAGGTGGTGACTTCATAGCCTTTTACCATGGCATTGACATACACGTCAAGGTAGAAATAATCTGCTGGTTCCACAGTGTAAGGCAAGGTACCATGAGGCTCAAAGCTCAAATAGTCCGTGCCGTTTTCGGTAACAGACAGCACTTTGACGGGAATCTGGCTACCAAAGAAACGATTTTGCATGCACGCTTGTTGAGGACTGTCGCCTGGGTCGTTGAATTCCAAAACGGGCGCACCCACAATCACAAAACCACTGTCAAGGGATGTGTTCAGCACCATTCCCATCACAATCCGGTCGCCCAATGTGGTCTGAACCAGAATCTCGTAGGGAATGTAGGTGTCTTTACCAGGAGCGGATTGGAAATTAATGGTAACCACAAGCGTTTCCCCGGGTTGCAGAGTGTACGGGAAAGTGTTGTCCCAAAGATTGAAACTAGGTGCTTCGGGCACCACATCGATGATGGTGACAGCTTCGTTTGTTTCGTTGATGATATTAAATTGTCTTTCCTGTCCCATTTGGGTGAACCACAGCGTGTCCGGTGTAATCACCAATTCGCCCTGCGGCATAGGAGGTTCATGTGCCGCCATAGTGAAATGGTGCGGGTCGAGGTCGGCGAAGACGGGCTGCGTATAGCGGTGTCCCGATTCATCGGCACCAAACACATAGTAATTGATTTCCGATTCGCCTTGGTAGCCTTTGATGTAGCCGACATACTCGTCAGGGTTGCCTGTGGCGGTCATGTGAGCCACTTGGTAGGCGCCATTGTCAATGCTATAATAAACTAGAAGTGAGTCTTGCTTCAGGTTCGCGCCGCTATAGGCGATGAACTTGCTCACGACGGGGATGGAGTCTTGCCATTCCTGCTCGCCGAAGAGCACGTTGCGGTGGTCGACGAAGAGCATATCAAAGTCCATCACGCCACGGGTGCGGCAGTGCAGGGCATCGGTGTTTTCCCAACCGGCCGAGCCACCGTTCACGCCAACGATTTCATAGCCAGGCATGGCCTCTTGATAAACAGCGATGGCATCGTTGTTGTAAGTACTGTTGCTGCCCATTGGCACATACACAGTCTTGTTGAGGATAAGGCTG
>CACXXW010000232.1 GCA_902771635.1 uncultured Bacteroidia bacterium
GGCAATGCTATGATGCGTTTGCGCAATATCATCGGCATAGCCTAAGGCCTCCGCTTCGAGCAGCGCTTTCTGAAAATAGACCAAACAGCTATCGAATTCCTGAGTGAGAAGATAAGAGAAAGCCAAAGAGGTCGCAGAACTTTCGCGGTTATAATGGTCACCCATTTTGGCGAAATAGGCATCAGCGAGTCTCAATGGGGGGATGGCCTCAGCAAAGTAAACCGATGAGGTATAAGTCATGCCGAGTTCAAGATAGATGAAATACTTGAGATTGTCGATCACCGTCTGCTCATCGGTAGGTTTCGGTGATAATTCAACCAAACGCTTGTCCACATGACGGCATGCTTCGATGCTCTTATGGGCTTGCAACATGGATTCGAGTGCGATTTGTTTCGGCTGCTGCATATTGGCCGACTTGTTTGCCATGAGCCAATAGGTCCAAGCCTCGTGGTACTTGTCGTCGCTTCCAATAAACTGGTTACAAGCCACTTGAGACAACGAATCGAGCTCTGCACCAAACCTTTTTTTGTTATTGATAAGCAAAGCACGCAACAAGGAATAATGTGCCTGTTCCTTATCTGAAAGAACACTAACATTCAAAGTATCGAGAATTTGCATAGCGTCATCGGGTTTTTGCTTCAAGAAACATTCCACGCGATAAAGCATGTCCTCCTCGGGCAGCGGAGGCGTTACTTGCTTGGAGCAGGCGGCCACCAACACGACAAAAAGCAAAAACCCTATGGGAAACAAGCGTTTCATGGCCGCAAAGGTAGCATTTTTTGGCGATGCCAACAAAAAAAGCCGGCATTATTAAAAGCGTAAGCTTTTTGTGGCCAGTACAACGAAATGGACAAAAATCTAAAAAAGGTGTAAATTAGACATTGTAAAAATCTAAAAAAGGTGTATTTTTGCAGCGTAAAAAATCTAAAAAAAGTGAAAAACACACAGAAATGAAAAGAAAAATATACGATCAGCTCCTTGATTGGAAGAAAAACAGGCATGGAGAAGTGGCATTGCTTATCGAAGGAGCACGACGCATTGGAAAGAGCTACATCGTGGAGGAGTTCGCTAAACGTGAATACCAATCCTATCTTCTTATAGATTTCAACAAAGCGCCTCAATTAGTGAAAGAGTGGTTTGATCTGTATCTGGAAGACTTGGACACACTATTTCTCTATCTGACCAATCACTACAAGGTAAAGCTCTACCCTCGTAAGTCGTTGATTATCTTCGATGAGGTTCAACTTTGTCCAAGGGCGCGGGCTGCCATCAAGTTTCTGGTGGCCGATGGTCGTTATGACTATATCGAGACCGGTTCGCTTATGAGCATCAAGAAAAACACGCAAGGCATCGTGATTCCTTCGGAGGAACGGACACTAAAGATGTATCCTATGGATTTCGAGGAGTTCCTTTGGGCCACAGGCAACGAGATGCTCATGGATTTCATAAAAAAGATGTTTGATGAAAAACGACCTATGGGCCAAACTTTTCACCGGCAAGCCATGGATATTTTCCGGCTTTACATGATTGTGGGTGGAATGCCCCAAGCGGTCAAGAAATATGTTGAGACCAAGGACTTCGATGAAGTGGATGCCGTCAAGCGCGACATTTTGGGCATCTATCGCAACGACATCTTCAACTATGCAGGCGAGCAAGCAGACAAGGTGGTGAACATCTTCGATCAGATTCCATCCCAACTATCGAAGCATGAGAAGAAATTCCGTCTTTCGGCCTTGAAACCTGGTGCAAAATACCGGGATTGGGACAGTGCCTTCTTTTGGCTCAAAGATGCAAGGGTGGCCTATATATGCTACAACTCCACCGAGCCCAACGTAGGTTTGAAAATGAACGAGAGTCGTACCACGCTCAAATGTTACCTCAACGACACAGGGCTACTCATCAGCCAGGCCTTCGATGAACGTGGCATTATGACTTCCGACATCTACCGCAAACTACTATTTGGCAAATTAGAGGCTAATGTCGGGATGTTGGTTGAAAACATAGTGGCACAGATGCTTGTTGCTTCGGGACACAACCTCTATTTTTTCAGCAAGTCGTCAGAAAAGAAAGAAGAGCGGATGGAGATTGATTTCCTATTATTGAAAAGCAAGGTGACGAGCCGCCACAACATCATCCCAATAGAGGTGAAAAGCGGGAAAAACTACACCCTCTCCTCACTCAACAAGTGCGTAGCGGCCTATTCCGAAAACATTGCCCCGCCAATGGTGCTCCACGCCGCCGACTACAAGCAGGAAGCGGGCATCACCTATTTGCCGCTTTACATGACACCGTTGCTATAGTGTTGTTCTCTATTCCTTCACCCA
>CACXXW010000233.1 GCA_902771635.1 uncultured Bacteroidia bacterium
CTTGGCGGCCTTGAGGTCGGCAGCAAGTTTCAGTAAGAACTTAATCTCTTCCGGAGTGAAGTCCAACAACTTCAGGAAGTTTCTGTTTCTGAGGTTAAATGCCATTTTTCTTGGATTTAAAATTTAATATTTAAAGATTCAAAGATTCAAAATTTGGCTTTCAGCTCTCAGCAATCAGCTTTCAGCCGGTCGAAACCGAGCTGATAGCTGACAGCTGATGGCTAACAGCTTTTAAAAATCGCTGCAAAATTAGTCTTTTTTCCTTTACCATTCAATTAATTAAACAACTATCTTTGCGCCATGATTATCCTCGACAATGTAGTCGTCACCGACGAATTCCTGAATGCCCAGTTCTGTTGCTGCCTACCGCGCTGCAAAGGCTGGTGCTGT
Source organism: uncultured Bacteroidia bacterium (assembly GCA_902771635.1). Lineage (GTDB taxonomy): Bacteria > Bacteroidota > Bacteroidia > Bacteroidales > F082 > Limimorpha. The sequence continues at coordinate 391 of CACXXW010000233.1, forward strand.
GTGGCCGGCGATGCTGGTGCACCTCTTGAAGCCTCTGAAATAGAGCAGATTGAAGACAATCTAGATGCCATTAAACCTTATATGCGCCCCGAAGGCATCAAGGTCATCGAAGAAAACGATGTCTATGATTATGATGAAACAGGCGAACTCGTCACCCCCTTGGTGAATGGCGAGGAATGCGCATTCGTTTACTTTCACGAGAACGGCACGGCCCTCTGCGCCATCGAAAAGGCCTATTTGGAAGGCAAATGCGACTTCTGGAAACCCATTTCATGCCATCTTTATCCCATTCGCTTGGTTGAGAAAGATGGCTTTACGCACATTCTCTACCACGAATGGAGCGTGTGCGTGCCTGCCAAGCGCAAAGGCGAGCACGAGGGCATTCCGTTGTGGAAATTCCTCAAAGGGCCGATGGTACGGAAGTTTGGGGAGGATTGGTATAATCGATTGGAGAAATTGATTCAGAAGTAATCAGGCACGCTTTGCGTCACTGCGAGGTACGAAGCAGTCTAGATATGTAACTTTTACCCTAGATTGCTTCGTTCCTCGCAATGACAGGTACCACCCCAAAAACTAGAACTGGAAATAAATAAACGCCTGTAAGTCAGCGGTGATGAACTGGTAGATGACGAACACGATGGCGGCACACACCACAATCATCAGCAGGATGGGCATCTTGGCAAACCAAATGCGGTAGCGCCGCTTGAAGTTCTCAGGCAGCCAATGGATGACCATACCGATCAAAATGAGGGAGAACACCACGCGATAGTGGACGATGATGTTAGGTACGATGCTCCAGTCCCAACGGCTGCCCATCTGGTTGACCATGTTCTTGGCCGTGCTCCAAGCGGTTTCGTTGGCCACGGCAGGGTCGAGGTTGGAGCCGCTGCGGAAGAAGAGTCGGGTGAAGGTGATGAAGGTGAAGGTCTGGAAGACCGCCCAAGCGTCTTGCAACCACTGCAAGGGCTTCTTGAAGCCAAAGAGGTTGTAGAGCATCCGTAACACATTGCCACCCAGTACTATCATACACCACACGAAAAGCAAAGTGAACACAGGCTGTGGCACATAGACGCACAGCACGCGCAGCAGGAAGGTGACCGCCATTATAAATAAGGTGCGTCCGTAGATGCTCCAGTCTTTCCAGAAATGGTAGAAGATCATGCCGATGCCGTTCAGTCCGCCCCAAATCACGAAGTTCCATGAGGCACCGTGCCACAGACCGCCGAGCAACATGGTGTCCATGCGGTTGATTTCGGTGGTGATGGTCTTGCGTTTTTCAGGCTTGAAAATGGCCACCAAGGTAAGGATTACCGCCAACACACCCACGGCAAGGCCAATCCACCAACTACCCGACAGGAATACGGCAATGGCGGCCAGCATGATGATGATGCAGAAGGTGCCGAAGGTGGCGTTGCGGTTGCCACCCAAGGGGATGTAAAGGTAGTCCTTCAGCCAACGCGAGAGCGACATGTGCCAACGGTTCCAAAACTCGCCTGGGTCTTTGGCTTTGTAAGGCGAGTTGAAGTTTTTGGGGAGGTAGAAGCCCATCAGCATGGCCACGCCGATGGCGATGTCGGTATAGCCCGAGAAGTCGGCATAGACTTGCAGCGAATAACCAAACAGGGCCATTAGGTTCTCGAAGCCGGTGTAGAGCAGAGGGCGGTCAAACACGCGGTCGATGAAGTTGACGGCGATGTAGTCGCTCAGCACGATTTTTTTCACCAAACCGTTCATGATCCAGAACACGGCGATGCCGAACTGGCGGCGGCTGAGGAAGTATTTCTTATGCAGCTGCGGGATGAACTCATTAGCCCTCACGATGGGACCTGCCACCAACTGCGGGAAGAAGCTGACATAGAAACCGAAGTCGAAGATGTTGCGGACAGGCTCGATGCGCTTGCGGTACACA
>CACXXW010000234.1 GCA_902771635.1 uncultured Bacteroidia bacterium
CCGCGACAAGGTGACCCGAATCCGCAAGTACGAGTACAACGATGATGGCTCAAAGAAATGCCAGAAGAACTATTATCCCAATGGCAAGCTGGAGTCGGTGAAGACCTTCGAATACGTCCCCAAATAATACTGTGGAAGAGATTCTCGACATAGTGCAAGGCATGAAGTCCATCACCTTGGATGAGATGAGTGCCGTGAAGCTGATGAACCGCATCGACACGAAATATGTGGTGACGGAAGCTCAGCTTCGTGCCATTTTGTTGGGAATCAAGGATAACTACTATGCCCAGGAAGTGGAAGGCAACCGCCTTTCGCCTTATAGCACAGTCTATTATGACACGCCCGAGCTGACCATGTACCTCATCCACCACGACCGCCATCTGGTGCGTGACAAGGTGCGCGTGCGTACCTATGTCGACTCCCACCTGACCTTCTGCGAGGTGAAGCACAAGAACAACAAAGGCCGCACGAAGAAGAAACGCATAGAAGTGGAGCCTATCCCGAACATCCTCGACAACCCCGAGGCGGCGGCATTCTTGGCCGAGAAACAGCCTTACCCGGTAAACACCTTGACACCACACTTGGTTACTATTTTTGACCGGTTTACGCTGGTGAACTACGACAAAACCGAACGGCTCACCATCGATTGCAACCTGCGTTTCGAGAACCTGCGCAACGGACACACCGCCTCCATGGCGCCACTCGCTGTGATGGAGCTCAAGCAGGACGGGCGCGCTCACTCGCTGCTGAAAGATGTGCTTTTTGAATTGAGAATCAGGCCGTTCAAGGTCAGCAAATACTGCATCGGCACCTGCCTAACCCGCCCCGAGGTGAAGCAGAACCGGTTTAAGAAGAAATTACGTAGAATTGAGAAATTAAAACAATTGGAATATGTTACCTTTACAAATTAACATGCAGGACTTCGATCCTGACATTGCTCGCGAATTTGGCGGCGGTGCTTCCACGATGGATTTCCTCGGTGTGCCGCTCTTCGATGCCCAAAGCCTGTGGACAACCTTGATCCGCTTCGTGTTCAACCTCATTGTCTGCTGGGTCATCATCCATTGCTTCTATTACAAGAAGGCCAACCGCAAGGACTATTATTTCACCTTTATTATGTTTGCCGCTGTCATCTTCCTCATCATCTCGCTAATGGAGAATATGAAGATGAACATCGCCTACGCCTTGGGCCTTTTCGCCATCTTCGGCATGATACGTTACCGAACGGAGACCATAAAAATCCGTGAGATGACCTATCTTTTCGTGGTGATGGGCTTGAGCATTGTCAACGGCATGGCGCTCTCGACGAGTTATTCCGAACTTCTCATGGTCAATCTGCTCGTTGTGCTGATTATTTGGATCTTGGATGGCACCAGAATCCTGAAGCACACGGCTACGAAGATCATCCTTTACGACCGCATCGAGAACACCAAGCACGGCAAGGAGGAAGACCTGAAGGCCGACCTCATTGAGCGCACGGGCCTTGAGATCTCGAAAGTGGAGGTGGGGCATATCGATTACCTGCGCGATGTGGCTTTCGTGAAGGTGTATTACAAACCCATTGACGGCGAGGTGAATACGATTGATACGATTACCAAGTTGAAGGATTTCGACATATAGTGAGAAAACTGTTTGTCATAGTATTTTTGTCCTTGTCGGTGGCAGCATTCGCCCAAAGCGAACGTACGACCGACTTTGGTGGCATCGTTTCGGCTGAGGCTGAGGCGGGCTTGGGTGGGCCTTTCGGCTTGTCTGTGGAGGAGGAGTTGCGCTTCGACCACAACTTCACTCAGTTCGACCGATGGCTCAACTCGGTGGGTGTGGATTACAGTTGCCTGCACAACCGCATGAACATAGGTCTCACCGCCGACTACATCCGTCGCCACAACGACCGAGGCTATTATGAGAACCGTGGCCGTTTGGGCTTGCAGGTGACCTACACGGAGGAATATCGCCGTTTCAAGTTTCAGGTGCGCAGCAAGGCCATCTGCACCTTCTTTGATGAGCGCACAGGCCATCATCGTGTCAATCCCAAGCTGTATTGGCGCAACCGCTTGAAGGTGACTTACCAGCCGTTGAACAGCCGCTTCAAGTATGCGCTTTCCACCGAGCTCTTCTGGCTCACCAACGACCCCAAGAAAGGCGGTCTTGACAACCTGCGCACGGTGCTTTCGGTGGATTACCGCCTTGCGCGGCGATACACTCTTTCGGCCTTTGCCCGAATGGACAACGATCTTTGGGTTAATAATCCAGTTGACAGATTTATTAATGGTTTTTCTTTATTGAAGCTGCTTGCAGGCCTCTATTTTGTCTTTTTCATTGGCAAGGAGGGGCGGAAAAATGTGCTCAAGATGGTGAAAAACCATAGACAACCCCATAGACAAAGGGGTATGTTCGGATTTCTTAATAGCTGAAATCCAATTCTTTATAGAATTCATTCATTGCTAATTGATAGACAAGGCGGTCGAAGGGCTTGACGACGCTTCGCAAGAGGCCTACTTTTGCATCGTCTTTTAAAACTACAAAGCGATGAAAACAAAAATGAAAACAAAAAAAGGAATTATTAGTTTAGCCATATTGGCTAGTTTGTCTTTGTTTGCCAAAGCACAAAGCAATTTTGTTCGCCAACCCGATTCAGCCAAAATCTATTTCGACAC
>CACXXW010000235.1 GCA_902771635.1 uncultured Bacteroidia bacterium
GAGGTCAGCGAAGCGAGGCTATATGTCAGCGGAATGGGCGTCTACAGCGCTTACCTCAACGGCAGCGAAGTCGCGCCAGAGGAACTGCTGAAACCTACCCTTTCATGGTACTCGAAGCGCGTGTATTTCAACACCTACGATGTGACCAAGATGCTCCAGCAAGGCGACAACGCCGTGGGCATCATCCTTGAAGGCGGACGCTACACATCCCTTCGCTACAACGCCGCCAACCCCAACTGGGACGGCTCTGATCATGTGTTTGGTTTCGGCACGCCACGACTGCTGCTGCAACTCGAAGTGACTTACAAAGACGGCCAGAAAGAGACCATCATCAGCGATGAGACCTGGAAAATCACCAACAGTGGTCCCATCCGCACCGCCAACGAATGGGATGGCGAGACCTATGATGAAAACTTTGACCTCAGCGACTGGAACAAAGCGGGTTACGATGACAATGCTTGGCTCCAAGCCGAACTTGTAGATGCTCCCGAAGGTGAACTCACGGCCCAGCCCAATCCTAACATCACCGTGATGGAGAAACTGAAACCCGTCAGTCTGTTCAAAAAAGGCGACAAATGGTATCTCGACATGGGTCAAAACATGGTCGGCTTTATCGACATCAAGGCTCGCGGACAACAACCAGGCGACAACATCATCCTGCGCTTCGCCGAGCTTTTGACTCCCGACAGCCTGCTTTATACCGCTAACCTTCGCAGTTCGGAGAACATCGATCGTTACATCGTCACCAACAACTCTAAACTCTCAACTCTAAACTCTCAACTACAATGGCATCCCATGTTCGTCTACCACGGTTTCCGTTATGTTGAAATCTCCGGCCTGCGTGAGACACCCAATTTGGATGACTTCGAAGGCTGGGTCATCTATGATGAGATGCCCGTCACGGGTTCGTTTGAGACCTCCAACGAAATCATCAACGCGGTGTACCACAATGCCTACTGGGGTATCCGTGGCAACTACCGTTCCATGCCCACCGATTGTCCGCAACGCGATGAGCGCATGGGTTGGACGGGCGACCGCACCACGGGTAACTTTGGCGAGTCGTACATCTTCGACAACCATCAGCTTTATGCCAAATGGCGTGACGGATATGCTCTACACCCGCTTTGGCGACATGGAGCCCATCCGCCAACATTATGCGGCTTGGAAAAAATGGATGCTTCACATGAAGAATGACTACATGCGAGCAGGCCTCATGCCTCGTGATACTTACGGCGACTGGTGCATGCCGCCCGAGTCGCTCGAGCTCATTCATTCCAACGACGCGACCCGCATCACTGATGCGACGGTGCTTTCAACACCATTCTACTGCTACCTCTGCGGCAAGATGGCAAAGTTCGCCGAAATCTTGGGTTTCGATGAAGATGTGGCATTCTTCCAGCAGGAAATCACTACATCTACCATAGCTTTCAACGACAAATACTTCAATCGAGTGACGGGTGTCTATGCCAACAACACCGTGACGGCTAACATCCTGCCCTTGTGGTTTGGAATGGTGCCCAAAGGCTTGGAAGACAAGGTGATGGAAAGCATTATCAACAAGACAATGAAGGAATGTGGTGGACATGTGTCGACGGGCGTCATCGGCATCCAGCAGCTGATGCGCTGTCTGACGGAATATGGCCATGGTGACCTTGCCCTCAAGATTGCTTCCAACGACACCTATCCCAGTTGGGGTTATATGTATCGCAATGGTGCCACCACCATTTGGGAACTCTGGAACGGCAACACCGCCGACCCTGCCATGAACTCAGGCAATCATGTGATGCTACTCGGCGACCTCATCCTTTGGGAATACGAATATCTTGGTGGCATCCGTGCCTTGGAGCCAGGCTACAGCAAGATCCAGTTGAAACCTTATCCCATTGAGGGGCTGGATTTTGTGAATTGTGCCTACAATTCGGTTTCAGGTCGTATCGAAAGCCATTGGAAGCGCGAGGGCAACCATTTTGAATGGGACTTTGTCATTCCTGCCAACACCACGGCAGAGGTCTGTCTGCCTACGGCAAACGGCTACGAGATGAAGATTTACGGCAGCGGAAAATACCATTTGTCTTCGGAACTTTAATAGAAATTACCCGCCAATGTCATTCCTGCGCGGGATTGCGCGCCAGAGAGGAATCTATTGGCGGGTGATTTCTTATATCATTTCACCCTATCGGGATTTTCCGCAATGAACTTGCTCCAGTCGGGGCGTCGGTGTGCCTTGGCTTTCTCAGTGGTGTGTTTGGTATAGTTCACATCCTTGCCTTTACTGATAGAGTGACATACGGCAGCAGCCACGGCATCGGTGGCATCGAAGAATTTGGGGTCTTCATCGGTCTTGAGGATGAAATGCACCATCTTGGCCACTTGTTCCTTTGAGGCATTTCCATTTCCAGTGATATTTTGTTTGATGGTTTTGGGCGAGTATTCGAAGATGGGAATGTCGCGATAGAGCGCGGCAGCCATGGCCACGCCTTGGGCGCGTCCCAGCTTCAGCATCGACTGCACATTCTTTCCAAAGAACGGTGCCTCAATAGCCAACTCGTCGGGATGGTATTCGTTGATGATTTCCAGCACGCGTTCGAAGATCTTCTTCAGCTTGAGTGCCTGGTTTTCCAGTTTCTTCAAGTTGATGACCCCCATCGTGAGGAGCTCCATTTTCTTACCTTGTTCACGAATCACGCCGTAGCCCATCACCATCGTGCCTGGGTCGATGCCTAGTATGATTTTTTCTTGATCCATTCTCTATTTTTTGCAAAAATACGCATTTTTCTCTTGCTCTTACTGTTTGTATTTCGCATTTAAGTCTCCGTTTCTTTTCGTTTGGAATGATTATTGATTTCTTTTTTGGTACTTTTGCATCGATAGTTAACCTTTAAACAGAAAGAAACATGAAAGCATTACGAGTTTTGATTTTGGCCATAGCCCTGACGATGGCTTCGGGTGCCATGGCTCAGGCCGTATATAACAGCAGCGGTTCGCGCTGTGGCACAATTGAGAATGGAGGTACCATCCGTAACTCCAGTGGCTCCAGCGTCGGCAAGTTCGACAGTGATGGCACTATCCGCAACGGTTCTGGTTCCAGCATCGGCAAGATTGATAGGGACGGCACTATCCGCAATAGCAGTGG
>CACXXW010000236.1 GCA_902771635.1 uncultured Bacteroidia bacterium
GCGGTGGCTAATCTGGTGGGTGAGCGCAACAAGCAAAACATCGCTGGTGCGCCCGTGCTGATTGTCTCCACTTACGAGAAAGGCAAGTCGGGATTCTTCCGTGGCGAGCAGACCAATGAGGTGGGTGACGGTTGGGGTGCCTATGACAACGGCCTCAGCAATGCCTATTTTATCTTGAAGGCTCGCGCCAAAGGCTTCGACACGCTCATTATGGGCATGCGCGACTCTGATGCGCTTCGCGAACTATTCAACATCCCTGAAAACGAAGCGATTATGGCGGTCATTTCGTTGGGCTACAGGTCGGGCGAGCCACGTCAGCCTGAACATAGGCCGCTGGAGGAGGTGGTGCAGTTTTTCTGATTGGCTTAACGATTAAAACAAAAAAGGACACGAGGCTCTGTCTCGTGTCCCTTTTTAATGTCTCGTTGCCTATCAATCCAGCGTGTGAATCACCAGACCTGATCTGAGCTTCGGCTCAAACCAAGTGGTCTTGGGAGGCATGATGTTGCCGGTGTCGGCGGTATTTATGGAAAAAACGGACAAAAATACTTGTTTTAACCTTGGAAAAACGGACAAAAAGTTATATTTTTGCCCCGAAAAAACGGACAAACCATGATTGGTCGGAAATTTGATTCCTATATGGACTCTCTATACGAGAGCAGAAACAAAGCATTATTGCTTACTGGCGCAAGGCAGGTTGGCAAGACCAATGCGTTCAGAAGACTGGCTCAAAGGAAGTTTGAGCACTACATTGAAATCAATTTCATCGAAACCCCTGCTGCAATTAGCATTTTCAACAATGCCAAAACTGCAGAGGAAATACTACTCAGACTTTCGGCATTCACCAATCAACCATTGGTTACAGGGAAAACATTGATTCTTTTCGACGAGGTGCAGAAGTGCCCCGAATGCGTGACAATGATCAAGTTCTTGGTGGATGAAGGCAGCTATTCGTATGGAATTACAGGCTCTTTGTTGGGCGTGGAACTAAAGGATTTGCGTTCCGAACCAGTGGGATATATGGATGTAAAAGATATCTTTCCGCTTGATTTCGAAGAGTTTGCATTAGCTGTTGGCGTGGCACCAAAAATCATTGATGCCATCCGTCATGCGTTTGAGACAAAAACTCTCGTCGATCCTGTTGTCCATGAACAGCTCTTGTCGGTTTACAGGCTGTACCTCATTGTGGGTGGAATGCCAAAACCCGTCAGCCAGTATCTTGCTACAAACAATCTACAAAAGGTGGCAGAAGAACAGCTTGCCATTATCAATCTGTACAAGCGAGACATCTCTCAGTATGATCCCGATGAAAAGCTCTATTTGGAAGAGATTTTTGACCTTATTCCTTCGGAACTGAACGCGAAGAATAAGAGGTTTATACTCAAGTCGATAAACGAGTATTTCAAATTCAACAGGTATGAAAATAGCTTCCTTTGGCTAAAGAAAGCAGGTGTGGCCATTCCCGTTTATAATGTGGAGGAACCAAAATGCCCTCTTAAACTCAACAAACAGCGTAACCTCTTCAAACTGTTTCAGAATGATGTGGGACTGTTGGCGTACCAGTATTCCGACGGCATCCAACTTAAGATACTGAATGGAGAGGTGAATATCAACTTTGGTTCCATCTATGAGAATGCTGTTGCGCAGGAATTGTTGGCTCAGGGTTTTACAAACCTTTATTATTTCAATAGCAAAAAGCAGGGCGAGTTGGATTTCGTGGTTGAGAAAAGCGATGGGACAGTCCTTCCCATTGAGGTTAAGTCGGGGAAGGACTATGAGGTGCATCATGCTTTGGGGAATGTGATGGAGAATGAACAATACGGAATCAAAGAAGCCTTTGTTCTCTGCAATGAGAATGTTTCAGTCAAAGGAAAAGTCACATACCTTCCAGTATATATGTCCACTTTCATCCGCCGCAAAATCGAGGTGTATGGGAAATATGTTCTTGACATTAACGCATTGAGAGAGCCAACTGCTTTCGGTCAATAATAAACAATAAGTATTTCTGACACAAAAAAAATGGACGCGAGGCTTTATGTCTCGCGTCCCGTTTATTTTAGGAGCTTGGAATACTCCTAACTCCTCACAAATTACTCCTCATTAATCCAACGTGTGAATCACCAGGCCCGAGCGCAGTTTCGGCTCAAACCAAGTGGTCTTGGGAGGCATGATGTTGCCGGTGTCGGCGATGTCGATGATCTGCTTCATGCTCACAGGATAGAGCGCGAAGGCGACCTTCATC
>CACXXW010000237.1 GCA_902771635.1 uncultured Bacteroidia bacterium
TCGCGAAAACGATGTATTTGGGTGTCGGCAACCAGCTGCAATGTGGCTGCTGAAATGCATATAGCAAAGCCGAGCCAAGTCAACATGTTGGCCGCTTCCACCGACTCAAACAAGCCAAATCCAGGAAGCATGGCTGCAAATACAAGAACCGTTGGCATCATGTTCAGGCCAAAGAAATTGATGATTTGGAAAATGAAAGGCGACTGCGTCTCGCGGTAACGGGTGTAGCGCCAATCCTCGTGGTCAAGGCCCTTAAAGGTATAAACCCAATTGCCCGTCAAACGGATGCCCCAGTACCAGACGGCAATGAGCAGCAGAATGACTGGCAAGGTGAATGCCGACTTATAAAATGCCCAAGCGGTGAACATCACGGGTGGGGCCACGCTCCAATAGGGGTCGTAAACCGATACGTTCTTATGGATAAGGCCGAAAAACCACACAATAATCGTGGCTACCACATCGGCCAGAAACAATGCCCACAATTCCGACATGGCATTATTTGAAACCTTGAACACAAGAAATCCCAACGCTGTGGCTATCAGATAAATGATGCCAATTTGTACAATGCTTTTTGCTTTCATTTCATAATAAACTCTAAAGTTCCGCCCGCCATAATTTGTTGGTGGGTAAGGGTGTAATCCTTAATCGGCTTCCCATTCAACTTCACGCTCTTGACATGGATGCGCTCAGGTGTCTTGTTCTTGGCGGTGATGACGAAATCTTTGCCATTCTCAAGATGCAAAGTTGCTTTGGTGAACAATGGTGTGCCAATGACATATTCTGCCGACCCCGCATGGAACGGATAGAAACCGAGACTTGAGAATATATACCAAGCCGACATCTGGCCACAGTCGTCGTTGCCAGCATAACCGCAAGGCGTGGCACGATAGAACTCACTCCTCACCTGCTCTACCAATTCCTGCGTGCGCTCAGGCTTTCCAGCGAAGTTGTAAAGATACACCGTGTGATGACTGGGCTCGTTGCCGTGGGCGTACTGACCGATGAAACCGCTCGCATTACCGTTGACCTCGCCTGAAGTGGCGGTGAGGCTGAAGTTCTCGTCAAGTTTCTTCAAGAAGCCTTTCTTGCCTCCAAAGAGGTCGATGAGTCCTTGCGGGTCTTGCGGCACAAACCACATATACTGCCAAGCATTACCCTCCACGAAGCAAGGTTGCTCGTACGACAAAGGATCGAAGCCTTCCATCCAATTGCCCTTCTCATCTTTGGGACGGAAGAAGCCCATTTCAGGGTCGAAGAGGTTCTTGTAGAACATACTGCGGCGATAAAAACGCTCATAGTCATCCATTTTCCCGAGTTTCTTTGCCACCAACGCCACGCAAGCGTCATCGAAAGCCTGCTCCATGGTAATGCTGACACTCTCGTCCTGAAGAGTCTGCGGCAGGTAACCGTATTGCTCCCAAATCTCAAACGGTGAATTGAAGTGGCTTCGGGTGCTGCTTTCAACCATGGCCTGATAAGTTGCTTCCACATCAATGCCTGGTATCTCAGCCATGATAGCATCGGCGAGCACGGGGATGGCGTGGTTGCCAATCATGCAGTAATTGTCTTGTCCCCAAAGGTCCCAAATGGGCAGGTAGCCATAGGTCTGATGGTGCAGCACCATATCGCGGACAAACTGCGCTGCGATGTCGGGCGCGATGAGCGTATAAAGCGGATGGGCGGCGCGGAAAGTGTCCCAAAGGCTGAAAGTGCTGTGATACGTCTGTCCCGGAGGCATCTGCTTGATTTCAAAATTGGTGTCCATATAGCGACCGACCACGTCGCTCATGGTGTTGGGTTGCATCAGCACATGGTAGAGTCCCGTGTAGAAGATGGTCTTCTGCTCGTTGGTGCCTTCGATGTCGATGCGGCTGAGTTCACGCTGCCAGGTGTCGTGAGCAGCTTTGACATAGCCGTCAAAATCCCAACTTTGGGCTTCGGCGTACATGTTGGTTCTTGCGCCAAAGTTGTCGACAGGCGAGATGGCGACTTTTATCATCAATTCATTGCCTTCTTTTGGGTCAAAACTCAAGGCTGCACGCAAGGTGCGACCGTTGACGACATCACTTTTCCCGACGTTCAGTCCGCCATTCATCAGCAGATGCTGTTTGAATGGCCTTGAGAACTCGGCGCGGAAATACACCTTACGCATCTTGGCCCAACCCGTAACGACGCGGTAGCCTTCAATGGTGTGGTCGTCGACAAGGCGAATCTGAGCTTGAATTACATCGGGTCGAGCACCACGGTCTGAGGCTGTCCTTGGGGGAAAGAATAACGATGGATGCCTGTGCGCGTGGTGGCCGAGAGCTCCACATTCACGCCACTCTCCTGTAACAACACCTGATAATAACCCGGACGAGCCGACTCATTGTCATGGCTGTAGTGCTGCCCGAAGTCGGCAGCTTTCAACTGCTCGGGTGTCACTGCTGTGCACAAAGGCATGAGACTCACATCAATAAGGTCGGTGCAACCCGTGCCACTGAGGTGGGTATGGGTGAAGCCGTAAATGATGTCTTTATTGTAGTCGTAGCCCGAACAGGGGTCCCAAGTGACCATCAGCTCGGTCTCGGGACTCAGTTGCACCATGCCTTGGGGCATCGTGGCGCCAGGAAAGGTGCTACCACTCAACGCTCCCGTTTCATCAGTCTGTGTGCCGATGAAGGGATTGACATATTGGGTGTAGTCGTTGGTGCTTTGGGCATTTAGAAATAGAGGAAGTAGTAGCAGTAAGGCTGCAAAAAACGTTCTGGTTTTATTCATTGCTTATTCTTTGATTAATCGGACAGTTGCGACACCATTGTCACTTGAGATGCGTGCCACATAGACACCCTTGGCAACATCGTTGAGGTCGAGTTCGGCACGGCCTTCCAACAGCGTGGCAGACATCACTTGTCTTCCAAACAAGTCGAAGACAAGAACCTCTCCATTGGCAGTATTAGCCTCAATCGTGACGCTACTTGAAGTGGGATTGGGACTGACGCTGACAACAAAAGAGCAGGTCTCGCTCACACCATCGTCGATATAATTGCCTACCCTCACATCATCAACATA
>CACXXW010000238.1 GCA_902771635.1 uncultured Bacteroidia bacterium
GTCAGATGGTGATGATTGGTTTGTGCGCAAGTTTGCGGAAAATCGTGGAATACAGTGCTTTGTAAAGCATTTTGAAACCGAGAAATATGCTGCAAAATATGGCATTTCCATTGAAATGGCAGCCCGTGACCTGCGTTATGCCTGGTTTGAGCAGTTGAGGCAGCAGTTAGGTTATGACAAAATCGCTGTAGCCCACCATGCCGACGACCAAGCCGAGACTTTTTTCATCAACCTGTTGCGCGGCGCAGGCCTCAACGGACTGAAAGGCATGAAGCCACAAAATGGCGTTATCATCCGTCCATTGTTGTGGGCTTCGCGAGAACAAATCCGAAAGTATGCTGTTGAGAATCATATCGTTTGGCGGGAAGACCATACCAATGTAGAGTCGGTCTATCTACGCAACAGAATCCGCAACCAGCTATTACCTGTTTTCGATGAACTTCAACCAAAGGCTCGGCATGGTTTGTATAAGTCATTGGAACATCTTGCCGCTGAAAATGAACTATATAGAGAATTACTACAAGAGAAACTGGGTCAAATCATAGAATATAACGGTGATATTCAACGCATTCCTAATTCAGCATTCCTAATTCAGCATTCCTCATTCCAATTGCTTTTTGAATGGTTGCGCCAATATGGTTTCAACACCGACCAATGCCACTTTATCTATGATGCCCTCGGAACGGGTATTGGAAATCAATACTGTTCACCAACGCATTGCCTTGTTATCGGTAGGGATGATTTGCAACTCTCTGAAATAAAGGAGAAAACAGATGATGAAATCCAAATCGAAGTAGGAGAGGAGGAAATCCTTTCACACGTGCATCTTCGTTTTTCCAGATTTGAGAAGAATGCCGATTTCATCATCGACAAGTCATCCGAAGTGGCGCAATTGGATTTCGACAAATTGAGTTTTCCTTTGACCTTGCGCCATTGGCGGCATGCTGACCGTTTCCATCCTTTAGGCATGAAAGGTTCCAAGCTGTTGAGTGATTTCTTTGTGGATCAGAAGTTTACGGAATACCAAAAACAAAATGTTTGGCTCTTGGTTTCCGCTGATGGCGAAATCCTTTGGGTGGTGGGCTACCGAATCGATGACCGTTTCAAGATTGTTAACGACACAAAGACCGTTTTTGAATGCAGATTAGGCCGCCATTGAGAACGACCTTTTTTGTTCTTTGTCGGTAAAATTATGTTTTTTCTCGATTGTGTTGTAAATCTTCTTATTTTTGCACCTTAATATATTAAGTATCATTGTTTGCAAACTAATTCTAAATCTCTTATGAAACGATTTTTCTTTTGCCTGCTGTTGGCCTTTATCGCTGTTATGCCAATGCAGGTGCGTGCACAGATTATCGAACCTGTCAAATGGTCTATTGTAGTCCAAGACCTTAACGAGACGGAATTTGACATCGTGGCCACTGCCACAATCGACCCTGAGTATCACATCTATTCCACTACGATGCCCGACTTGGGACCGCTTCCTACGGTGTTCGACATCAAGACCTCGGAGTTTTTTGAGGCGGTAGGTGAGGCCCGCGACCTTACCGATGTGCCTATGTTTTATGATGACATCTTTGAAGTGGAATACAAGCAGTTTGCTGGCACGGCGCAGTTTGCCCAGACCTTCCGTAAACTGAAGGACGGCAGTTTCCCCATCACGGGTGAAATCAATTACCAAGCCTGCAAGGATGGGCAGTGTGTCTCACTAACGGAAGATGTCGACTTGCAATATGGAGTAATTGAAGCCGCTGAGCCTGAGGCCAATGCGGGAACGAAATCCAATATCTGGAGCATGATTCTTGAAGCTATTTTGTGGGGCTTCGCCGCCCTGCTCACACCATGCGTGTTCCCGATGATTCCTATGACCGTGTCATTCTTTATGCACGGCGAGGGCGAGAGCAAGGCACAAGGTCGTTTCAAGGCCTTTATGTATTTCCTTTTCATCGTGTTGCTCTACACCCTGCCCATTGCCATTATCATCCTGGTGACTTGGCTTGTGGGCGGCAACAGCGTTACCGCCGACATCTTCAACTGGCTGGCCACGCACTGGCTGCCGAACATCATCTTCTTCTTGGTATTCATGATCTTCGCGGCCTCGTTCTTCGGCGCCTTCGAAATCACGCTGGGCAGCAATATGGTGAACAAGAGCGACAGCAAGCAAAACACCAAGAACCTTGGCGGTATCTTCTTCATGGCCTTGACCTTGGTTTTAGTGTCATTC
>CACXXW010000239.1 GCA_902771635.1 uncultured Bacteroidia bacterium
TTGCGGTAGTAGCTCAGTTGGTAGAGCATCAGCTTCCCAAGCTGAGGGCCGCGGGTTCGAGTCCCGTTTACCGCTCAAAATCATAGGGAGCTGAAAATCAAGAGGTTAATTACATAAATCTTTAGATTTTCAGCCCTATTTTCAAGGCAAATGCCATAAAAAAAAAGGCAAAATTTGCACAAAAATCGTCAAAAATCTTGATTTGCTGTTAAAAATCTGTGTACATACCTGTGTACGTACACAGATCCAGGCAAGATGAAACGGACAGATGGATGTGGAGAGAGTAGCCGCCAGTTTTTATTATGGCAACGACAAAATTTTTTCTCGACACGCGAAGAACAAAGCCAGGTTCTTCCTCGGTATTGAAAGTTGTAATTACCAACTGCAATACTAGATCGTATGTATCTCTTGATGCGAAACTGCTCCCCGAACAGTGGGATGCTGATCATTCGCGAGTTATCAACCATCCAGATGAGCAGAGGCTGAATCTCTATATTTCAAGGGTTCAGCATCATGTCAACCGTATAATCCTGTTCCTCACTGAGGACGGGCGTGTGCAGGGAATGACTGCTAATGAAATAAGGGACGAGATTGAGCGAAGGCTCAATCCTGACAAGGTTGAGAAGAAGGAGCAGAGAAAGCAGAGTAGAGACTTGTTCATAACCCGTTTCCTTGCTTTTGCTGAAAGTAAGAAACCTAGTACCCGTGGGCTTTACATGTGCACGTATAGGCGCATGAGAGACTTTATCGGTGAACAGCGTTTGAACCGACTCCGTTTTGAAGACATCACAAAGGAGTGGCTCACAGACTTCGATAACTTCATGGCAAAGACAGCGAAGTCAAAGAATTCCCGAAATATTCATCTTCGTAACATTCGTTCTGTCTTCAATGAGGCGATAGATGATGGTGTTACCACGTTCTACCCGTTCCGCCGGTTCAAGATTCGTCCAGTGGCTACGCCCAAGCGAAACTTGAAGGTGGATGAGCTGCGCACTTTGATGAACTTCCCTACTGAAGAATATGCTGAGCAATACAGAGACATGTTCATCTTGATATTCATGCTACTGGGTATCAACATCGTGGATTTGTGTAGGCTCAAAGAGATTGAGGATGGCCGTGTCAACTATTATCGTGCCAAAACGGGGCGCTTGTACTCCGTTAAGGTTGAGCCTGAGGCACTTGAAATCATCAATCGCTATCGCGGCAAGGATTGGTTGCTAAATATCCTCGATCGTTATGAAGATCACCGCAACTACACTCATAGGATGAACAACTCGTTGAAGAAGATTGGCCCCGTGAAGCGCGTGGGACGTGGAGGCAAGAAAGTTCATCAGCCACTCTTCCCGAAGATTTCAACATACTGGGCACGTCACACATGGGCAACAATAGCTGCCAGCCTTGATATCCCCAAAGAGACTATCGCCCAAGCGTTGGGACATAGTAGTAACACTGTGACCGATATCTACATTGAGTTTGATCAGCGCAAAGTTGACGTGGCGAACCGCAAGGTTCTAGATTGGGTTATCTACGGCAAGAGATAACCTCAAAAGTATACTTTCTTGGAACCGCCAATGGTGTCAGTTGTGATGCCATTGACGGTTTCTTTTGTGATGCCTCGGGTGGTGCCTTTTACGATGCCTTTTGTGGTGCCTGCATTGGTTCCTCGGGCGGTGCCGCCATCGGTGCCGCCATCGGTGCCGCCATCGGTACCTGCATCGGTGCTGCCATTGGTGCTGGTAGTGGAACGCTTAGTGAAACAATCCGTGAAACATATTACGAGATGAGAAAAAAATCTCCCCTCGGCTTTCGCTTTGGGGAGAAAGAATGAATAACAGCTTAACAATGAATACCTTAATTGCTTGTAATTTTGTAGAACTGGCCTTTTAGGAGGTGGGACATGCCGTCTTCGGTGAAGGTGGCGGTTATTTTCTCGCAGAGGTAGCGTTTGCCATCGATGTGGAAGACGGAGCGGACGTTGGGGATCTTGTCGGCAAGGAAGGAGAAGGTGTATTTCTTCTTCTGGTCGACGGGATAGAAGGTGTCGCGCTCTACGCCCTGGCCGTAGGCGGCGTTGTTGATGCGCAGAGAGCAGGTCTTGCCGCTGTCGGTGCGCTTCCAGGTGACCGAGAGCACGCCCGAGTTGCTGTTGGGAGTCGGGGCGTAATAGGAGTAATCGAGGTCGAAGGTGTCCGTCCAGGGATGCGGGTGTCGG
>CACXXW010000240.1 GCA_902771635.1 uncultured Bacteroidia bacterium
TGCAAAAGTGCTTCGTGGCATAGGCTACGGCTGTGATGAAGAAGCACTTCGTGTGATAGGTCTAATGCCAAAATGGTACCCAGGCAAACAAAGAGGGAAGGCCGTCCGTGGGAGATATACATTGCCCATCAATTTCAAATTATCCAAATAAGGAATAAAACTATGGCCAAAGGCAAACAAACCTGTAAGATCCTGAAGGAAATCCGCAAGCAGATTGCAGCGGAGAATGACATTAAGTTGGTCATCGAGGAATGCACCTACCAAGGCGACTGCAAAGGAACCTGCCCGAAATGCGAGGCAGAAGTGCGCTATTTGGAGCGCGAATTGGAGAAACGCCAGCGCTTGGGCAAGGCGGCCATCTTTGCCGGAATGACCATTGGAACCGCCGTCACCGCGGCATCCTGTGGCCCATTGATTTCACCGCCAAATGGAATGATGGAGCATCCAAGGGACAATATTGTTGCCACGGATACGATTAGGAATGATAGTGCCGAGAAGCCTGTCTTGCTTGAAGGTGAGGTGATGGCGCCGGTGCCGGATACAATGAAAGCAGAAGAAAAGAAAACTGCTTGCGAAAAGCTTGAGTTACTTGAAATTGTGGGAGGAATTGAGGATGAAGACTTTGTGGAGCCTAACCTTTTGAATGATACATTGGAAGGGAATGAAATATATCAGATTGTGGAGGAAATGCCGGAATTTCCAGGGGGAGAGGATAAATTGGTTGAGTTTGTTTCAAAAAATCTTTGTTATCCCCAAAAAGCCAAGGAGAAAGGCATTCAAGGGCGTGTCTTTGTTGGGTTCATTGTTGAAAAAGACGGCAGTGTTTCCAATGTTACAAACTTGCGCAGTGTGGATAGCTTACTTGATGCCGAAGCTATGCGTGTAATACAATCCTTGCCGAAATGGAAGCCTGGAAAGCATAATGGTGAATTTGTTAGAGTGTCTTACCAAATTCCAATCTTTTTCAAGTTGGAGGATACGCAAGATAATATCTATTCCCATATTTGTATCGAAAAAAGCCGTACCTTTACCGACCCGGAAAACAAACTATTGAAGAAATGAAAAGACTATTACTATTATTTGCTTTGACTTTGTTATTAGGTCAGCTGCATGCGCAGTCGCCGAAGAAGATTAAGGCGAAAGGGGATTATGTCCATGTTTCCACAAAAGCCGTTTTCCCTTTGCAATTGGGAGACTATCACCGTGATGGGCTGTACTCTTATGACAAAAAGAAAGAGAATGTCGGAGGTGTATACGAGAGTGCCAATAAAAAGACCTTGTTGTCGGTTTATGTTTACCCTGCGGGAATTGGTCACGATAGAAGAATTCATGATGAGTATTCGGAGTTAATGCAAGAACTGGCCAATATACATGGTGGATTAGATGCCATTTCAAATGCGGTTTCTTACCAGAATGACGGATTCAAGATTAATGGGCTTAGGTCGGTATTTTCTACCAAAGGTAAAAATGAGTCACTGACGCTTTATGAGTGTGGAAGGTGGTGGTTCAAAATGAGAATCACCTCGAGCGACCTCGACACTTGCCAGATGTCCCAATTGGAACAGACGGTGATGGACTATTTCGTGCCGACGAATTTTGTCAAGAATGATCCGTTGAAAGTGGGGTATGAGGTTCATGGAGCCCCAGGTGCCATTCACGATTCCCTGATGTTGGATTGTGTGCTTGGTGCCATTGTTGGGCAATTGAAATGGATAGACGAAAACGTTGATTCATTGGAGAAATTAAGTGGTTATCCCAGTCTTTACTTGGAAGCTCACATGGCAGCTGTGGAAGGGTTCGTGAAGGCGGCAAAAGACTTTCCTGATTCGCCTGGTGGAGAAGAAATCCACCATCAGTTGGAGCAGTATAATAAAATCATTGAAAATGGCTTTTTAGAGGAGTATCTGCTTGACCAATATTTTGGTTGGCTAATTATCCCGAAGGACATGGCTGTCGATTCTGACGCGTTTTATGAGTGGAAGGCACAGAATCCTATAGATGTGGTAATGGGACCGCATACCAATTTACTCATGTGGTATATTTCATGTTCAGATTCGGATTAGATTTCTTTTCGTATCGTATAGAAAAAAGCCGTACCTTTGCAGCGGCAAACAGCGGCTGCGGGATTGGTGCTATTGTCACTATTCTATGCCCCTTGCCCTCATTGCGGGCTTGACCCGCAATCCCCTAAGCGATAAGGACT
>CACXXW010000241.1 GCA_902771635.1 uncultured Bacteroidia bacterium
TCTTTATTCTGGTTGGTATGACTGCTATGAATGGGCTCACATCTACCGCACCGGCGAGGACGATTTTTCGGATGTCAGTCGGCCTGTTTTTTACACCCTGGCCCATTTGGAACATGTGGGAATGGGGATGGAATTGGAACCAAATCATACCTATTGGTTTGTGGCATCGTTCAAAGGCTCGTTGCGCGACGATGTGCATGTGATTCCCGTCACTCGATTGGGCGAAACCACTACGGGCGAGGCTCGCATCTATTCCGAGGCTACGGGGTGGCAGCCCATGATTGATCCAGGGACACAAACCCAACAAGGCATTGCTTTCGACATCATTGGCTATATACCTCTTTCTTTTAGCGTGTCCTATAGCGACATCTTCCGCGATGGAGAACTCATCGCCCACGGCGTGAACCAATGTTACTATATCGATGAGAATGTCCCTCACGGCATCCACACCTACAGCCGACTATCCTACCAAAGCCTGCCTGCAAAGCGTTGAGGTCAGACCTTGCTATCCGCCAAAGAACCTCGAAGTCAGCACCGAGCCGTTGAACGGAACGGACGAACTCAACCGCCTGACTTGGGACAAGGAAGATGACATCCCTTTGCGCGACGATGTGAAGACCTACTATGAAGTATACCGCAAAAGTATTTTGGAAGATCAGTATGCTTTGATTGGCACTCTGGCCAAGGACAACACATCGGATTCCTTTGAATACTTGGACACAGTTCCTCAAGGCACCTATTATTACAAAGTGAACGACTACAATATTTTCCCCACGGGTTCATGCCAAAGCGGTTTTGCCAATCAGTACGGTGAATGTGTGATTATAGGTAGCATAGCAGCCGAGGCCGAATGGGACCAAGGCACTGATGGCGTGGAGTTGCATTGGGGAGAAGACCTTTTCAAAGCGCATTGCCAGTATGAAAATGGGGAATTCATCGATGTGGTGGGCTATGAGGGAAACCTTTCTTGGGGCTTTAAAGCAACGGGGGCAGACATGTTGGGCTCTTTCGTAAAAAGCGTATCGCTTTACAGCGTTGCCGATGGGGAATATGACATCATGATCTACTCTGGCAATACTTCACCCAACACGCTGGTTTGGCAACAGACTGTGCAACTCACTGGCGAAAACCAATGGCACACTGTGAACTTTGAACACCCATACCAGATTATGACTTGGCCAATCTGGATCATCATCCACCAACAAGGCATTGAGAATCCAGCTGCCTACGCGCACGACGACGGCTCAACGGATGATGGACGATGGGTTTGCCTCGATGGCTATTGGTACAAGCCTGAATTGAATGGCTCCTTCATGGTCAGGGCCGACATCGACAACCAAATGGAAGGGGAAGATTTGCTGCTATTAGAGGAGCCTTCCATGGGCGAACTGCACTACAATCTGTATCGCTCGCACGACAATGGAAGTTACGAGAAAATCGCGCAATTCCCCTACCCGGGCTATTGGAGCCATGTGCGTTATTTTGACCCGATTGACGAAACAGAATATTCCTGCTACAACTACAAAGTCACCATAACATTCCGCGATGAATATGGCCACCTTTGCGAGTCGCAACCTGCACCCAATGCCGAAGACCCATCCATCGACTGGGCAGAGGTTTGCGATACATGGAGCATTAGTGAAATTGATGAAAATAAGAATCTTATATTATATCCCAATCCCACTACAGGAAAGGTAACAGTAGTTGGAGTCGAGGCTTCAGAAGTGATGGTGTACAATGCGCTTGGTCAGTTGGTGAAGACCGTGCGAGGGACGAATGTGATTGAAGTGGAGGATTTGGTGAAAGGAATTTATCTGCTGCGCATTACGGATGCAGAGGGGAGAAACCATACGGCGCGGGTAGTGGTGAAAGAATAGGGATCTCTTTTCAAATCGAGCAAAAGGCTGACTGCGAAAGCGGTTGGCCTTTTTTCGTGTATGTTGCAATTTTTTCCTATTTTTGCAGGTCATTAATGACCTATCACATAGCAAAATGTCAGAAACACCCCAAAATACAAAGCCGAAGAGGCCCAAATTGCGCAATGTCTCCCTCAAGAAGCTGAACCGGAAATACGACTTCCTGATGTCGCACGACGAAAGCGGCCGGCCCATACTCAATTTTAAGTTGAACTTACTCAACCTGATCCTCGTCATTATCGGCATCGCTCTGTTGCTTATCATCATCACCACTTTTATCATCGCCTTCACGCCTTTGCGCGAATACATCCCAGGCTACACCGACACTAGCTTGGACCGTGAGGTGTACGAACTCAATCTTCGCGCCGATTCGCTCAGTCGCGAGATGCGGAAAAAGGATGTCTACTTTGAGAACCTGAAGTGCCGAAGGGCGTCACGGATACCATTACGCTGAAGAAATCGGTGGAGGACAGCCTGTTGCGTGCTGAATACGAGGCCCAAAACCAATACAACCTTTTCGGCCCCGACTATCTGCCACCCACCAAGCCGAGTTCACTGGTGAAGAATTTCTTTGTCCCCATTAATGGCACGGTGATTAATGGCTTCAATCCCGATAACGGACATTTCGGCGTCGACATTATCTCTGACGGCGACCAGATCATTAATGCCACTTACGACGGCACGGTGGTTTTCTCTTCGTGGAGTATGAATCATGGCTACTGCATTGGCATCCAGCATGCCGACAGCTATTTCTCTGTCTATAAGCATAATGCAACGCTTTTGAAAAAAGAAGGCGACTATGTCAAGGCGGGGGAGGCCATTGCTATCTTGGGCCGCTCGGGCGACCAAGAGGAGTTGGAGCACCTGCATTTCGAGCTGTGGCACAATGGTATCGCTGTCAACCCTGTTGATTATATGACCATTAATCATCCCGATGAAAACTAAAAATCACTATCTTTGCGCCGTTTTTTTCACCGATAAACAAAACCTACTATGTCTATATTAATAAAGGTATTGCAATTTTTCCTTTCCCTTTCCATCTTGATTTTTGTCCACGAGTTGGGCCATTTCCTTGCCGCTAAGGCCTTTAAGACTCGTGTCGAGAAGTTTTATCTTTTCTTCGACTGGGGCTTTTCGCTCTTCCGTTGCAAGAAAGTGAACGGAAAGTGGCGTTTCAAGTTCTTCTCGAAGAATGTGCCCGAGAAATACACCGTTACCGAATACAGGGATGCTGCAGGTAAGAAGCAGAAAAACTATGATCCCATCGACTTGGACACCTTGCCCGAGGATGACTGGCGCCGCAGCGATGAAACGGAATACGGCATCGGCTGGTTCCCGTTGGGTGGCTACAACAAAATCGCTGGTATGGTTGATGAATCGATGGACAAGTCGCAGATGCAACAGCCTCCGAAGGAGTGGGAGTTCCGCAGTAAACCTGCTTGGCAGCGGTTTATCATTATGGTGGCAGGCGTGTTTATGAACGTTGTCTTGGCTTATGTTGTTTATACTGGCCTACTTACGAAGGAAGGCGAGCAATATCTGCCCACTTCTGAAGTCAATAAATATGGTATTTCTGTTGATAGTTTGGGCTATAATTTGGGCCTTCGCGATGGTGATAAGATTATGGCTATCGACGGTGAATTTGTTGAGAAGTTCCAAGACATCCCGATGCAAATCATTCTCGACAAAGCCAAAACCATCAAAGTGGAACGTGATGGAAAAGACACCATTATTAATCTGCCCGAAGATGCGGTCTCCAAGTTGCTCAGTTCCCAGGATGGGAATTTCATCTCATTCCGTGTGCCATTTATGGTGGCAGATGTAATGGACAATAGTGCAGCCAAGGCTGGAGGATTGCAGGTTGGCGATGTCATCGTTGGCATTAATGACATCGAAACACCTTATTATCAAGACTTTGTAAAGAACATCAAGAAATTCAAGAATCAAGATATAGATGTCAGGGTGGTTCGTGAGTCGGACACATTGTCGTTGGCTATGCATCTTCCTGATGAAGGTGTCATTGGCGCTTATTTGTCGCCGATCACCAGTTGTTTCGAATTTGCGACTGTAGATTATACCTTCTTCCAGGCCATCCCTGCCGGATTCTCAAAGACCTTCAAGGAACTCGGTGATTATTGGAAACAGGTCAAACTCATCTTTAACCCCAAGACCAGGGCATACGAGAGCGTGGGTGGCTTCATTTCCATCGGTAAGATTTTCCCCGACACTTGGAATTGGAGTCTCTTCTGGCGTATGACGGCCTTCCTCTCCATTGCCCTCGCCGTGATGAACATTTTGCCCATCCCGGCTTTGGACGGCGGCCACATCCTTTTCCTGTTGGTGGAAATCATCACGCGCCGCAAACCCTCCGACAAGTTCATGGAAGTGGCCGAAACGGTGGGTCTCATCCT
>CACXXW010000242.1 GCA_902771635.1 uncultured Bacteroidia bacterium
CCTTCTGCCCGATACTCATTATCGGAGAAAGCGCGGATATCACTGGCTTGCACCACAATCTGATGCTGGGGAAATTGTCTATTCAACTCCGCCACCTGTTTGGGGGCGAGTGCCACGCGGTTGTCCACCGGGGTCTTGGTTTCTTTGATTAGGGCTATTTTCATGATGATTTAATTATTGTCTTGTAAAAACTATATTTTTAAAATGTCTTTCTCTTTCAATGCCTCCCAAGCGCCGTCCTTGGTTGCCAAAATCACCGACCCCGACTCCAAGCATTCCAAAGAATGCCACTGGCCTTGGGGAACACTGAGGCCAACAAGGTCGCAATTAGGAGCAACGATGAAAACGTTTGTTATTTCTCCTTTGTCATTGTAATACGTCCACTTCACCCTGCCTCTTAGTACCACCACAGTTTCGGAACTATTGCGATGACGATGGATTGGCATCATTGTGCCAGGCTCCAAAGCATTCAGCATACGCTGGCTTTGGTCAGTGGGGCTATTGCGCAGGTCGAAGTTCGTTCTCAAACGTGGAGAAACCTTGGCCTGAGCTGTCAACGCATCAAATAAAACGGTATCAAGATGCATTATTTCATCTCCCTTTATACATATCCTCGTAATACTTCTGATAGTCACCAGAAGTCACATTGTCCATCCATTCCTGGTTATCCAAATACCAACGGACAGTCTTCTCAATCCCTTCCTCGAACTGCAAACTCGGTTCCCAACCGAGTTCTTTCTGAAGTTTGGTCGAGTCAATGGCATAACGCATATCGTGTCCCGCGCGGTCGGTGACGTAGGTAATCAAGTCCATGTCGGCACCTTCGGGACGACCCAAGAGGCGGTCGGTAGTGTTAATCAAGACCTTGATGAGGTCGATGTTCTTCCACTCGTTGAAGCCACCGATATTATATGTTTCAGCAACTTTTCCCTCATGGAAAATGAGATCAATGGCGCGGGCATGGTCTTCCACATAGAGCCAGTCACGCACGTTCTCACCTTTGCCATACACAGGCAACGGCTTGCGGTGGCGGATATTGTTGATGAACAGCGGGATGAGCTTCTCGGGGAACTGGTAAGGGCCGTAGTTGTTGGAGCAGTTAGTGACAATGGTTGGAAGGCAGTAGGTATCATGGAAAGCTCTCACGAAGTGGTCGCTCGAAGCCTTGGCGGCACTATAAGGACTATGCGGCTGGTATTTCAAATCCTCGGTGAAGAACTTCTCGCCGTATGCCAAATGATGCTTATCAGAAGATGCCTTTGTAGTGAATGGTGGTTCAATGCCTTCAGGATGCGTCATCTCCAAAGCACCATAGACCTCATCGGTGCTGATGTGGTAGAAACGACAAGGAACGCAGGTCCCTGAGCCCTGAGCCTGTCGAAGGGTCGAAGGGCCGTTATTCTGGGTCGGTGCTTCGACAGGCTCAGCAACCTTCAACTTATACGGCTCAGGTTGTGCTTCCCAATACAACTTCGCGGCTTGCAACAGGCTCAAAGTTCCCATCACGTTGGTCTGTGCAAAAGTGAATGGATCCTTGATGGAGCGGTCCACATGGCTCTCGGCAGCAAGATGGATGATGCCGTCGACATGTTCTTCCTGCATCAGTTTGTAAACGCTGTCAAAGTCGCAAATGTCCATCTTGACAAAGCGGTAGTTGGGTTTGTCCTCGATGTCCTTCAAGTTGGCGAGGTTACCGGCATAGGTCAGCTTGTCGAGGTTGATGATTTTATAGTCGGGATATTTGTTCACGAACAAGCGAACAACATGGCTGCCAATGAAGCCAGCGCCGCCAGTGATGATTATAGTACGTTTGTATGTCATAGTTGGTAAGATGCTATTATTTGTTTTGTCGTTTTGCTCAGGAGATTGCGGGTCTGACGCCCGCAATGAGGGTTTGAGGAGTAGTGTGTCGTAAAGGTGCTGTTTTAAGGAAAACACCCTAAAGCTAACTTCACAAGACACCACAAGCGGGATACCCTCATTGCAGACTTGATCCGCAATCTCCTGCGCTTTGGTACTAATTCATATTCGGATGTGTCAACGTATCGGAAGTGATTTCCGACTTGTATTCATCGATGACCTTCAACAAGTATTGCCCGTATTGATTCTTCAGCATCGGCTTGGCCAACTC
>CACXXW010000243.1 GCA_902771635.1 uncultured Bacteroidia bacterium
GACGTTGCGTGCAACGTCTATCCTGAAAACCATAACGGCAATTCGGAAGACGTAGCACGCTACGTCTCTACAAACGTGGCATTCAACCGCCATTACGCCAACCTCCTGTTGGCCGAATTGCTCTACAAAAACGATTACGCCCAAACCAACCGCCCCGCCTTGTTGCGGGCCGTTCGTTATTTTGACAGCCTTGTGCGGCCGACTCCCCCTTTTAAGGGGGCCGGGGGGATTAAAAAAGACCTCTCTCAAAACCCCAACCTCGCCTTCCTCACCGCCCGCTCCCACTACATCAACGGCGTAGGCTACTACGAAAACGACAGCCTCGTGCCCGCCTGTGCAGAATACCTGAAAGCCTTGGAACTGATGGAAAATCGTTTCGATGAGAAAGACCTAGTGGGGAAAAAGGCGAGGTTTATGACTTATACCTACAGCCGTCTTGGGGATATGTTCTCTTTACAATATATGATGGAGCCTTCAATCATTTGCTATAACGATGCACTCTCATTTTATTTGAAAGCACCAACTTCTCCTACAGGTGTCTCACGCATATTAAATATGATAGGAATACAATATGATATGATAGGTGAGAAGGATACGGCCATGCTCTACTACAAAAAAGCGATGGAAGCATTGCCAAATACTAACAATTTGACATATAGAAATATAATATCCAGCAAGGCTCTTCTTTCTTATCAGATGAGCCATGATGCCCAATCGGCAATGAGGGATTTGAACGACATCGTTAGGCAAACAAATGATGAGAATGAAAGGCTTGCCCGCTATTTAACAATGGGAGATATATATTTTGAAGACGGTCAATATGATTCTGCGCGGTATTATTTGGAAATAGTATTTGAAAAAAGCGAGGATACGATTTCAAAAATTCGTGCTGCCGAGTTTTTGCGTACCATTTATGACCGTTCGGGACAAAAAGAAAAAACTGACACTTGTGTTCAGTTTTTAGCCAATCATAAGAAATCGGATGCGGAGAACAAGGCTTTTGTGTCGGAACTCAACAAGCTGTTTCAGAATTACTTAGATAAAAAGAAAGAAATACAAGTTGAGAAAGAGCGTAAAAGTTCGGTTCTAAAAGTAGTGAAGATACTCGTTCCCTTGGCCGTATTATTTGCTTTGCTTATTATTGTCATAGCGAAACTGAGAAGGGGAAGACTATTGAAAAAGCAGCAGACCGAAGCAGATAGATTGCTTGAAGAGAAAGAAATACAGCATGAAAAAGAAATGCGGCAGCAGCAGGAAAATGCAGAAAAAGCACTTGAAGACAAGGAAAAACGCCACCAAGAGGAAATAGAGACCGAGCGGCAGGCCCATAAGATGCAGCAGGCCGCCCTCTCGGGTCGCTTGAAGCGAAGCAATGAGGAACTGCGCGACATGTCAAAACAATTGGAGCAGTCTTTGTCAAAAAATGCCCTATACGAATCAGCCGCATCCAATGACTATGCGGCATTCATTAATGACCCCATCTGCAAACACATTGTTGGAATCGCTCACAAACAGCAGTTCAAGTCGAAGATGGACTACTTGATTTACAAGGACGATGCGCTCAGCAAAGAACAACTTTTGGATTTGCGCAATGCCGTTCAAAAGCATCTGCCACGGTTTGTTTCGCATATTCGTAGGCAATATCCAAAATTGACCGATAACGATATGGATTGTTGTTATCTTGTCCTGCTGGGCCTGAATGAAGCTGATATTTCCGCCTTGATGCAGCGGGCATATACCACAGTTTGTGACCGGAGTAGAAAAATAAGCCGCATTATCGGGGCAAATGACAGCCTTTACCATGCCCTTCGTAATATGCTTGATGAATAATTAATTATTTATAAATCAAGATATTACAATAATTCTTCGTACCTTTTCGTACCATCTTTTTCTTGACTATAGTAACCAAGCCGCCCTACTTTTGCATCGCTAACACTAAAACTATTAAGCGATGAAAAAAGTAACAACATTGGTTCTGATGCTCTGCTTAATCCTTTCGGGAGCATTGTGCCATGCCAGCGGTGTGGCCAGAACGGAAAACGAGAAAGGGGAAGATGGAATATCCAGCTCTGGTGGACGGTTTTCGACAATGGCCATTGCCTATGCAAACTATCATTTGGCGTTATGCTGGATGATGCAGTTTCTTAATAGTTGAAATCCAATCATTTATATAATTCATTCATTGCTAATTGATAGACAAGGCGGTCGAAGGGCTTGACAACGCTTCACAAGAAGCCTACTTTTGCATCATCTTTTAAAACTACAAAGCGATGAAAGACGTAGTTTTACAACAAACAAGAACACTAACCATAAAAATACAAACACTATGAAAAAGGCAATAACATTTTTCGCATTAATCATCCTGTATATTTGCGGCAAAGCCCAGCAAGGCGAAATCATCTATGTGGACTTTGAACCCGATTGGATTGCTCACGGCAGCTTCGACACTTTATGGATTGATTTTGATCAAGATGGAACCCGAGACCTCTTGTTTTATTGGGTATTAAATAGTGCAGCGACTATGCAAACATTAGTAACTGCTGAAAGTTGGGAAATTCACCCGATGAAAGACAATGACACCATACCTCCTTATCCTGCTATTTCTGAAATTGAAGAATTATGGGTTACCCATCCCTATGTGCTTCCACCTGGTGGATATGATCCGTATGGTTCATCTCTAAAATGGGCAGTGCGCCACAAAGTAGGGGAACACTATTATTATGGATGGTTTCAAATACTACAATATGTGTCCTTTGACAAATATGCCTACTGTACCATTCCCGACTATCCTCTGATGTGGGGCCAAACAGACCTCACTGGCATAGAGGAAAACGGAGAATCTTCTGCTTTCGCTATAGTCCATCCTAACCCGACCAACGGTATGGTCACCGTCACAGGCGAGAACCTGCAACATGCCGAAGTGTTCAACATGCTCGGGCAACAAGTACTCAGCGTGCAAGGCAAAGGCAACGAGCTCCACATCGATATGACTGCGCTGCCCGCTGGCGTCTACTTTGTCACTGTCACCGACGAGGAAGGACGGAAGTGCGTCCGCAAAGTAATGAAGGAGTAGCATGCCATGAGAAGCATACAAAAAACCCTTATCCAGCTCTGGCGGATTTGTAATCCGCCAGCCTTGAATATCAGCATTTGCAATGCGAGAAAAAGGCTTGCTCAATTGGATGAAAACCATTATCTTTGCCACCGAAACATGAAAAAAACATGAGAGCCAGTGTTAACATAGGGGATTGCAAATCCCCAAGTTCAGCCCCAGCGGATTGCAAATCCGCTGGAACGGGGGTAACAAACATAATAACAATTACACATTATGAAAAAACAACTCATTATTATATTGGCCATCCTGTTGGCCTTCATTGAAATGAAAGCGCAATCTGAAGAAATAGTGTACTCTGTCTTTGAACCAGATACATGTCGGCTTTTTGACGAGGAATCGAGTAATCCAATGTATGGATTGTTTCTTGACATTGACCAAGATTCCGTTCAGGACATTTCAGCCATTGCAATATGCTATAATGTAGTGATTCCTTTGGAACTAGGGCTGGAATCCGTTAATCCCAATTGGAAAGTGTATCCTTGTTTTTGGTATCATTCAATTCCCGACACCACATTACCAGGATATATTACATACGTAATTGATCGCTATGACGACATTCGGTTGGATACCGTTTCTAATTGGAGAGTCTATGCTGGTATCGGTCTAATTCTCGGTGATCATTCCTTCTCAGTATACGATACCACATTCAGCAATCTCCTATGTGGCATTCGCTATGAAACAGCTGGTGAGGATGAAGAAAAGCAGTATTATTATGGATGGATTGAGTTTTCCAACCGCTACAATGGAAAGATAAGCAATCCTCAATGGGTAAAAGGATGGGTGTGCATCCAGCGTATGGCCTTCTGCACCATCCCTAATTATCCGTTACATGTCGGCCAAACCAGTCTGGATGTAGTGGAAAGACCCAAATCAATTGCTTTTGCCATTGTCCATCCCAACCCGACCAACAGCATGGTCACC
>CACXXW010000244.1 GCA_902771635.1 uncultured Bacteroidia bacterium
TTCCTTATAGGTGCCGATAGGCGTGGAGCCTGTAGGCAAACCCAGAATGAAGGGTTTCTTAGCGGTTGGCTTGAAGGCATTGATGCGTTCAACGATATGGTTAGCAGCCCAACGCGACATGGCGTCGTAGTTTTTTTCGATAATGACTCTCATGGTTGTATGTTGTTGATTTGTTGATTGTTTAATTGTTGGTTGGTAGAGACGTAGCGCGCTACGTCTCTACAGGATTAATGGGTTTTTCTGTATTTTTGAATTAATGCAATAAATTCCTCGGTTTCCTTGCGAATCTGTTTGACAAAACTAACGTCGTCGATGCTGCCGACAACAGCCAGTTTCTCATCCTCGTTGCGGAAGGTGGCGTTACGGAATTCGTTCTCGTAGTCTTTCTTGCGGCTTTCGTACACTTGGTCGCAGATGAAATGCTGGATACGGATGGCTTCATCCAAATTCTCATGCCACATCTCTTCGGTGAGCACATCCGTCTCATCCTTGTAAAGGAACATCAACGCAAAGTAGGCATGATGCAGTTTCTCAGCCTGATAGTTTTCCCAAAGCTCGTCATAGCGGTGATGAATCTCATCCCAAGTGTTGAGCACACCATTACGAATATCTGCGCGCAACTGGTCGGCATATTCCACAGGCATGGTCTGACCGCCAAGGTTGATCCACTTGCGGAGGCGTTTGCCTTTCATGTGGTTCACGATGGTCTCCATATCAATGTCGGGATGGTTCTCCAAGTAATGCATCAAGGTCTTGACGGCGTAGTAGATGATCATGTCGCCATAGGCATGGTAAGCCTCCAAAGGCTTGAGGATGCGCACTTTGCGTTTGCCTTTTTCCATGTGTTCGCCGAAGACCTCCAAGGACTTCACCGTATCGGGTTCGTTGTCAAGAAGGTTCTTACCGCATTCGCGCAAGTCGTAATACTCGTATTTCTCAGGATCTTCGCCCTTAGTGCGAAGATAAGCCTTGGCTACCCAAACTTCGAGCAACTTGCGACCTTCGATGATTTCTTCAACGGTATCGGGAGCAAGAGTTTCGAACTCGATGTTTTGAATCTTGCGTTTGCGCTTGTCGCGGCTGATGTATTTCGAGGTGTTGCGCGCAATGGCGTACATGTTGTACATCCACCAATAAGCGGGCATGACTTCCAACTCGTTCTTGGCCGTGTTGTTGTTGACCAAGCAGAAAGGCAACATAATGTTGAGTTCGCTGGGATAGTCGGCCTTCGACAGCAAGGTGAACGAGGCGAACTTCGACGAGTGTTTCACGCTGGAGCAGAGTCCAGGCCAGAAGCCACGCGAGGCCACAATCTCGCCATCGGTGGCACGGCTGTTGTGGTTGGAACCCATGGTGGCACCAGCAGCCATATTGCTCTGTCCCATCACGCAAGCCGAGATGAGGAAGGAGTTGTTGTGATGCTGTTCGTGCGAGGGGAAGATGAGGTTGTTCAGCACCTCGCAGCACGAAATGGTGGAGTTGTCGCCCAAGACGGAGTGGATGAGGCGCGCACCATATTTCAGGTTGCAGTTGTCGCCCAACACAAAACGGGTGGCCACCACGGAATAGAAGATGCGGCATCCATAACCAGTCACACCATTCACCAAGATGACCCCTTCACCGATTTGCGAAGGCTCCTCTTCCGATGAGTTGATGGTGATATTTTTCAGTTTACTTGCCCCTTTGATATAACAATGCGGTCCAACCTTGGCATCTTTCAGGATCCAGCAGTTTTTGATGACGCACGATTCGCCAATAGTGCCGTAATAGCCACGGTGGAAGTCGACGCTGGCCTGGGTGATTTCCTTGAGGCGTTCCTGCAGCTTGGTGTCATCGGTATATTTCGCCCAAAGGTAGGCATCGGCCGTGATCATGCCATCGAAAGGCAAGATTTTGCGGCTCCCGATTTCGTTCATCACCTCAAGCCACACACGCACATCCTCGGGCTCGCCTTCCTTGATGGTGCCATTGCCGAACTTGGAGTGGTCGGTGGTAGAGATTTCCTGGATGTTGAAGAGGATGCTTCTGTCTCCAATGATGTAGTTGGCCATGTAATGCACATCGTGGATGGCCACGTCATC
>CACXXW010000245.1 GCA_902771635.1 uncultured Bacteroidia bacterium
GTCAACATGATTGGTGGTGTCATCTCCATCAAATACGGCTTCCGTGGTCCCAATTACGCCACGGTGTCGGCCTGCGCCTCTTCGACGCACTCTATCATCGAAGCCTTCGACAAAATTCGCTTCGGCAAGTGCATCGCCGTGGTTGCTGGAGGTGGCGGAGCGGCCATCGGCCAACTCGGCATCGGTGGCTTCAACGCCATGAAAGCCCTCTCGACGCGCAACGACGACCCGATGACGGCCTCCCGTCCCTTCGACCTCAATCGTGACGGTTTTGTCATGGGCGAAGGTGCCGGAAGCCTCGTGCTTGAGGAATACGAGCACGCCATCGCCCGTGGTGCCAAGATCTATGCCGAAGTCGTGGGTGGCGGTTCATCAGCCGATGCTTACCACATCACCGCTCCTCACCCCGAAGGCGCTGGCGGCGTCCTCAGCATGCAACGCGCCCTCAACGATGCAGGTTTAACTCCCGAAGCCATTGACCATATCAATGCGCACGGCACTTCGACGCCGATGGGCGATTTGGCCGAGTGCATGGCTATTCAAAAGGTGTTTGGCGAACAGGCCTACAACATCAGCATCAACTCCACCAAGTCGATGACGGGTCACCTCCTCGGAGGAGCTGGCGCCGTTGAAGCCATTGCCACTATCCTCGCCCTCAAGAATGGCATCATTCCCCCAACCATCAACCATTTTGACGACGATCCGCAAATCGATTCCAAACTCGATATCGTCTTCAACAAAGCCCGTCAGCGCGACATCCACTACGGACTTTCCAACTCATTCGGATTCGGCGGACAAAACGCCACCGTAATCTTCAAAAAGTTTGAGTGATAATGGCACTCTTTCACGCTTCCCCCAAAGACCCGGCCGATAAAGCGCTTTTCGACTATATCCACAACATCTTTGGCTTTTATCCCAAGAACATCGCATTGTATCGCGTGGCCTTCACCCATAAGTCGGTGGCTGCTGAGACTGTGGGTAATTACCACGTCAGCAACGAACGCATGGAATACCTCGGCGATGCCGTGCTGAGCACTGCTGTAGCTGACTACCTTTTCCATACCTATCCCACCCAGCCCGAAGGCTTTCTTACTGAGATGCGTTCGCGCATCGTTAGCCGTGCCTCCCTCAACAAGCTGTCGGAGAAGCTCGGTTTCGGCGACTACATCCGCCACACCCCCGACGTCGGTAGCAACGCCCACTCGATGGGCGGCAACGCCTTCGAAGCCCTCATGGGTGCCATCTACCTCGACCGTGGCTTCGACTTCGCCAAACACATCATCATCGACCGCATCGTCCGCATCCATATCGACTTGGAACAGCTGCAGGCCACCGATGTCAACTTCAAGAGCAAGCTCCTCGAATGGTCGCAGAAAAACAAGAAAAGCACCGTGTTCAAGATGTTGGAGGAAATCGGGGAGGGGCACAAGAAACAGTTCCACGTGCAGATTGTCATCGACGAGCAACCCTACGCCGATGCCATCGACCGTTCCATCCGTGGCGCCGAGCAACTGGCCGCTGAAAAAACGTGGAAACAATTGTTTGGCGAAAACTAGTTTTCTCCGGACAATTGTATATCTTTGCGGCATGAAACCCAAAAGCAACAAGATACAGATCGCCTCGTTCGACGACACCACCGTCGTCGGCATTAACTCCGCCTTGGTCGACTACAAGTTGGCTTGTAGCATCAATAACAAGCTCTCCCTCGACTTGGCCCGCCACGATGACCTTGTCTTCGAGGGGGCGCCTTTCTCCTTCTTCTATTACACGGCGGGTGAGAACTACAATGTTTACAATCTCGTTTCTCTCGTGTGCAAGGACAAGGTCTTGTTTCCCTTCAAACCGCGTTTGGATTACCTATTCCTCATCCAAAACACTCTCAGCCCCGAGCGGCAAATCAACATCATGCGTAGCCTTCGCGAAATCGAGGGCATCGCACACGCTTTTGTGTTGGAGAAAGACAAGAATTTGCGTCAGGTGCTGGAGACCATCGCCGATTGCGAACAGCAGATGATCAACAAGAAGAAGAAACAGACCGACATTCTGTTCGCATGCAGATGCGCGAACAAGAAGTTCAATTGTCTGCGCTTAGGGCTCAATCCTGATTTTCACGCCGCTTTCTTCGGTGACAAAAGCTGATACACGGTCGCCGATGCCGAGGTTGAAAAGACGTTCACCAAGGCCGATTTCATCGTTTACGATGGTGTAGAACTGTCCTTGGTAGGAGGTCTGCCCATCGATGATTCCGAAATCTTTATAGAAACAAAAACTGAACGCATCGCCAGGAAGGTAATGCGCTTTGACAACCATGCCGAAATCCTTGTGGTGGAAATCGATGGGCGCTTCACAAGGGTTGTAGATGGAGAAATCGACGTGGATGGTGTCGCCGTGATGGAAGACAGGTGTTTTGTCACTGTCCGCATTGGTGATTTTGAAAGTGGTCACCAAGCGGTTGGCAGAGGAGAAGTTATCGGTGAGGAAACCCTCGATTTCCACATCGCCCACCTGATAAGTCTCCGACCGTTCGTTGACATGGCCACAGATGAACACAGGCTTTCCAATCCATGCTTTGTCGAACTGCCAAAGGTCATATTCCGTCATGCGGTCGTAATAGCTTTGTAGCGGCGAACTTTCCTTGCCTGTAAAATAATGGTACAAAGCAGCTTGTTGGAAAGAGCCTTGATACACCATGGGACGGTCGCCCGCCACCTGTTCAACGGCCTTATAGTATTTTTCCTTGCCATGATAGCCAAAGCGGTCAGCCAAAGGTGTCAACAAGAGGATTCTCAAAGTCAAAACCAATAGGAGAGAAGGTAGGATAACGAATTTGGTGTATTTTTTTAACTTATTGTCAACCAATGCTTTTCGATAAACCAAAACTACCATTGGGATGACGCAAACGATGGTCCAATGTGGCTCCACATGCCCGCGGAAAGCCATCAGCCAGAAGAAGAAAAAGAATCCGATGATAACGAAGCATAAGCCTCTTTCAAATACTTCTTGAGGAGCTCTTTCTCT
This sequence comes from uncultured Bacteroidia bacterium, assembly GCA_902771635.1. Taxonomy (GTDB): domain Bacteria; phylum Bacteroidota; class Bacteroidia; order Bacteroidales; family F082; genus Limimorpha. The sequence continues at coordinate 3,019 of CACXXW010000245.1, forward strand.
GGATTGCTTCGCTTTGCTCGCAATGACATCACCCCCCTCTTTGTGAGGGTCATGAGCGTTGGGCTTGTGCGTCATTGCGAGGAGGCACGACGAAGCAATCCAGGGCTTGTGCTTGAATAATACATACACTACCGCCCCAAACGTAAACGGATTGCGAGGTGATATCTGAAACTCGGAAAACCGTTGTTGACTTGCCAAAGAATATGTGGCGTCAACAAGGCCAAAGCCAAAAGGCAGGCTAACCAGAACTTGCCGTCTTTCAGCAGTTTGAGGTTGGAAAGCACAATCAAGCCCAAGAACAGGAAAGCGTGGTATTTACTGTAAATCATGCACGCCATCAGTAAACCCATTAAGAAGGCTCTTGGCCAAGTGCTTTCAACCAAATAACGCTGATATACAAACAAAAACAGGGCAGAAAACAAGATCAGACTCGCATCGGGTGTGGTGACGAAACCATAGATGTTGAACATCACGATGGAGCATGTCAAAACGAAAAACAAGAAGACCGTCTTCCAAGTCGGCGTTTGACTACGTCGAATCTCGATTTCGACAGGC
>CACXXW010000246.1 GCA_902771635.1 uncultured Bacteroidia bacterium
GGGTGACCTCAGCATAGCCATGACAACGACAGTAGCACCCGTGTTGATGCCTGGTCTGTTCCATTACATGCGGACAAAAAACGCAGCGATTCGTCTTCGAGTGGAGGAGATGATTACAGCGACTATCATTACCAAATTGAAAAAAGCTGAGGTCGACATGGGCATTATCACCTATCCCGTCAACGACCCCGATTTGCTGGAGGTGCCGTTGTATCATGAGCGTTTTTTTGCCTATGTTTCACCACAAGATGCCTTGTATCAAGCGGAAAGCGTTGAGCGAAAGCATCTGCTGGTACATAAGGTATGGACAATGAAAGACGGCGTGAGGCTAATTGACCGTTCGAAGGTGAGGTCGGAGGAGGAGATTACTTACGACAAACTGTATGAAGGTGGCCGTGTGGGCATCCTAATTCAGATTGTCAACGAAAACGGGGGCATCACCATCATACCAGAGTCGCATTTGCATTTGTTGCCAGAAACCGTAAAAGACCGTATCAGGCCGATTGTCAACCCTGAGCCTCAGCGAACTATTGGCTTGGCATTTAGGAAGGACTATGTGCACGAGCGGATGATGAACATCATCATAAAGGCCATCAAGACGGTGGTGCCGTCGGAGTTCCTTGATGGTGTGATCCGTGCGGATTATCTGAGATTATAAGACAGCTGAAACGACTTCGGCAATCTGTTCCAGCCATTTCTTGTCGACGGCATCGAACGTAGCCAGTTTCTCGCTATCGATGTCCAACACACCGATGACTTCTTCACCTTTATTTAAAGGTACTACGATCTCGCTTCGCGATTCTGAACTGCAAGCGATGTGGCCGGGGAATTGCTCCACATCTTCCACGACAAGGGTTTTCTTTTCTTTCCATGATGTGCCGCACACACCCTTGCCGAAGCCGATGCGGGTGCAAGCTACGGGGCCTTGGAAGGGACCGAGCACAAGTTGTTCGCCGATGACACGGTAGAAGCCCGTCCACCAGAAGTGGAAGGCCTCTTGGATTAGTGCGGCCACGTTGGCCATATTGGCGACGGGGTCGCTCTCGTCTTTTACCATCGCCTTGACTTGGGCGAGGAGGAGTTTGTAGGTTTCGTTTTTATCCATGTTTGTTGTCTTAGCCCCACACTGCGCTGCGCTGGTGTGGGGTAAATAAAGTGTCGTCTCTTCGAGACGGGTTTGAACTGCAAAAGTAATGAAAATCTTAAATCATGATTTTTGAATCTTTAAATCTTGAATTTTCTTACCTTTGCACCTCGTTTAAAATAGCGTGTAAAATGAAGAAAGATATTCCCGTATTGCTGCTTACAGGTTACCTCGGTAGCGGCAAGACCACAGTAGTCAACAAGATATTGAACAATCGTAAAGGTATTAAGTTCGCCGTGATTGTCAACGACATAGGCGAAGTGAACATCGATGCCGACTTGATTGAAAAAGGCGGCGTGGTAGGGCAGAAGGACGACAGTTTAGTCGCTTTGCAGAATGGCTGCATCTGCTGCACCTTGAAGATGGATCTTATCCAACAGTTGCATGAAATCATCGTTATGCAGCGCTTCGACTATATTGTTATCGAGGCCAGCGGCATCTGCGAGCCGGAACCCATCGCCCAAACGATTTGTTCCTTCCCAGATATGGCTTGGCAGCTCACCAAGGACGGTATTCCCATCTTAGACTGTATTGTGACCGTTGTCGATGCACTGCGTATGCAGAGCGAGTTTGCCTGCGGCGATGACCTGATGAAGAAGAATCTGGCCGAGGATGACTTGGAAAGTCTTGTCATCCAGCAGATTGAGTTCTGCAACATCATTCTGCTCAACAAGGCCTCTGAGATCACACCAGAGGAGTTGGGCCGAGTGAAGAGCATCATTCGCGCCTTGCAGCCCACCGCCGAAATCATCACCTGCGACTATGGCGATGTCGACTTCGACAAGATCCTCAATACCAAGATGTTTGACTTTGACAAAAGGAAGTGGAAGGTGCTGTCGTTGAAGATGATGACGAGGATGATGATGACCACGATGAGGATGAGCACGAACATCATCACCATCATCATGATCATGATGATGACGAGGAAGAGGAACATGGCCATCACCACCATCATCACCACGACCACGAAGGCGGTGAGGTGGAGGAATACGGCATCGGCACTTTTGTTTATTACCGTCGTGAGCCGTTCAATATGGCGCGTTTCGATGAGTTTGTGGCGCGCAAGATGCCGAAAAATGTCATTCGTGTGAAGGGCATCTGCTACTTC
>CACXXW010000247.1 GCA_902771635.1 uncultured Bacteroidia bacterium
TGAGTTGATGTCGCCACGACGTGCACCGCCGGTGCCCTTCTGACGGAAGAGCTTGCGGGTGCTGCCCGACAACTCGCTGCGTTCCTTTGACTTGTGAGTACCTTGACGCTGATCGGCCAGGTATTGTCTCACTGCCAGATACATGACATGCTCGTTGGGTTCGATGCCGTAGATGTCGTCATTCAGCTGAACCTTGCGGCCTGTATCTTCGCCTTTGATGTTATAAACTCTTAGCTCCATCTCTCAATCATTAAATATCCGTTATTATGGCCCGGAACGGCGCCTTTCACCACTAACAAATTCTTCTCGGGAACGACCTTCATGATGAGGAGGTTCGTCACCTTCACTTTATGGTTGCCCATCTGGCCGCCCATGCGCAATCCCTTGAACACTCTCGAAGGATAAGCGCAAGCACCGATGGAACCAGGTTTTCTCAAACGGTTGTGCTGACCGTGAGTTGCTTGACCAACGCCATTGAAATGATGACGTTTCACTACGCCCTGGAAGCCTTTACCTTTGCTGATGCCGCTGACATCAACAAACTCGCCTTCCATGAACACGTCGACGGTAAGGGTTTCGCCCAATTGTTTTCTGTGGCCTTCTTCGAAACGCGAGAATTCGCGCACCAGTTTCTTAGGAGTCGTGCCGGCCTTGGCAAAGTGGCCAAGTTCAGCCTTAGTTGCGTTCTTCTCCTTCTTCTCATCGAAACCTAACTGGATGGCGCTGTAACCGTCTTTCTCAATCGTTCTGACTTGGGTGACAACGCAAGGACCTGCCTCGATGACAGTGACGGGAACCATCTTTCCGGCCTCGTCGTAAATGCTTGTCATACCAATCTTTTTTCCTAGTAATCCTGACATGCTACTTTAGCTTTTTAATTTGTTGTACTAGATAGGTTTAATTACAATTTGATTTCTACTTCCACACCACTGGGGAGCTCCAGCTTCATCAGTGCGTCGATCGTCTGAGAAGTCGAGTTGTAGATGTCGAGCAAACGCTTGTAGGTCGAAAGCTCAAACTGCTCTCTCGATTTCTTGTGGACGAATGTTGAGCGCAATACGGTGTAGATCTTCTTGTTAGTCGGCAACGGAATAGGACCGCTGACAACTGCTCCGGTCGCCTTAATGGTTTTTACGATCTTCTCGGCTGACTTGTCAACCAAGTTGTGGTCGTGCGACTTCAGTTTAATTCTAATTCTCTGGCTCACAATAATTATTTTTATTGAATTGTTTGCTTAAATGAATAATAGTCCTTTTGCCTTCTTGATCACCACTTCGGCAAGGGCTTCGGGGACAGGGGCGTAATGGCTCAGCTCCATGTTGAAGTTGGCACGGCCCGACGACAGCGAGCGCAACTGGGTGATGTAACCAAACATCTCAGCCAACGGCACGTCTGCCTTAATCGTCTGGAAACCAATGTCGGCAATGACTTCGCGCAATATTGATCTCTTTTTGTTCAAATCGCCCGTGACGTCACCAATGTACTCGTCGGGGCAATGTATTTCTACTCTCATGATAGGTTCCATCAACACGGCACCAGCTTTCAGGCCGGCCTCCTTGAAGGCGATGTGCGCTGCACTCTCGAACGAGAGGGCGTCGCTATCCACCGGATGGAACGAACCGTCGGTAAGGGTCACCTTGAGGTTCTCGACCGGGAAGCCTGCCAACACACCGTTGGACAGAGCACCCTTGAAGCCTCTCTCCGTGGCTTGGATGAACTCGGCTGAGAGGACACCACCCTTCACTTCGTTGACAAACTGCAATCCGTGTACACCTTCTTCGGCAGGACCCATAGTGAACTCGATATCGGCAAATTTTCCCTTGCCACCGGTCTGTTTTTTATAGACTTCACGATGCTGAATTGTTTGAGTAAAGGCTTCCTTGTACGCGACCTGCGGACGGCCGGAGTTGACTTCAACGCCAAACTCTCTCTTTGATAATGTCAAGGTGCAATTCGCCCATACCGGACAATATGGTCTGACCCGAATTTTCATCGGTGTGTACGAACAGCGTAGGATCTTCCTCAACCAATTTGGCCAAGGACTGATCCAGCTTGTCTAAGTCTGCTGTAACTTTGGGTTCGATGGCGATGTTGACCACAGGCTCGGGGAACTTGATGTTCTCGAGCACTAGCGGTTTGTTTTCGACACAAAGCGTGTCACCCGTGCGGATGAGCTTGAATCCGACAGCGGCACCGATGTCGCCAGCCGAAATCTCTTCCAAGGGCAACTGCTTGTTGGCATGCATTTGAACGATCTTGGCGATGCGTTCGCGCTTGCCTGTCGACACATTGAGAACCATTTCACCAGCCTTCAAAGTCCCTGAATAGACGCGGAAGAAACAAAGACGACCGACAAAAGGATCGGTGGCAATCTTGAAGGCCAAGGCGCAGAAAGGCTCCTTGGGATCGGCCTTGCGGATTTCCTCCTGTTCGGTCTTCGGATTGACACCCTTCACATGGTCGATGTCCAAGGGGCTAGGCAGGTAGTTGACGATGGCGTCAAGCAGAGGCTGCACGCACTTGTTCTTGAACGATGAACCGCACATCACGGGGCAAATGCGAAGGTCAAGCGTAGCCTTGCGGATTTGGCCGATAATCTCTTCGGCAGTGATGCTATCAGGGTCTTCCATGTATTTTTCAAACAAGGTCTCATCATCTTCGACGGCGCCCTCGATGAGGTCAGTGCGATACTTCGCAACCATTTCCTTCATGTCTTCGGGAATCTCGATTTCGTCGTAGACAGAGCCATTGTCGGTTTCTTCCCAAGCGTACGCCTTATTCGTGATAAGGTCAACAATACCGATGAAGTCGTCTTCGGCACCGATAGGCAGCTGGACGGCGACGGGAGTAGCGTGGAGCTTCTCGCGGATTTGGTCCAATACCTTAAAGAAATCGGCGCCTGCGCGGTCCATCTTGTTGACGTAGCAGATACGCGGGACGTTGTATTTGTTGGCTTGATGCCAGACGGTCTCTGACTGAGGCTCTACCCCACCGACAGCACAGAAGATGGCGATAGCGCCATCGAGCACGCGCAGCGAGCGTTCTACCTCGACGGTAAAGTCGACGTGGCCGGGGGTGTCGATGATATTGATCTTATAAGCCTCATTGTTAAGGTGCCAGAACACCGTTGTTGCAGCAGAAGTGATGGTGATGCCACGCTCTTGCTCCTGTACCATCCAGTCCATGGTGGCGGCGCCGTCGTGAACTTCACCTATCTTATGACTACGGCCAGTATAATAGAGGATACGCTCCGTCGTGGTCGTCTTACCGGCGTCGATGTGAGCCATGATGCCGATATTACGCACGAGGTTGAGCGGATTCATCATATTTTCCTGTCCGTTTTGCATAATTCCTGATCTCTCCTATTAGAATCTGAAATGCGAGAATGCCTTGTTGGCATCTGCCATTCTGTGGATTTCT
>CACXXW010000248.1 GCA_902771635.1 uncultured Bacteroidia bacterium
GTTGAAGACGTTTTCGTGCACCGTGAAGAGATAGTCGATGTCGTACCAAGCCTGCATTAATACGCTCAAGATGCCGTAGGTCTTGCTGCCTTCCTTGGCAGCCATGCGCTCGGCCATCTCCTTCTGCACCATGCCCACCACCTCAACGACTTGTTCCTTGTATTTCAACACCTGGAAGAAAATCTGGCTGCTGATGTTGTAAGGGAAATTGCCGATGATGGCCATGTTCTGTTGTCCAAACTGGCTGAGGTCGGTGCGCAGGAAGTCGCCTTCGATCAGCCGCTCACCGAGCATGGGGAAATGCTTTTGCAGATAGGCGATGGACTCCTTGTCGATTTCGATGACATGGAATTTGTCGAGGACGCTTTGCACCAAATATTGAGTCAAAACGCCCGTGCCCGCACCCACCTCGATGACGCTCTCCACATCGGGCGACAGTTGCTCCACGATGCGTTGGGCTATGTTTTGGTCGGTCAGGAAATGCTGGCCTAGGCTCTTCTTGGGTCGTACTTCGTTATACATTTAATTCAAGATTCGTTCTTGTTGTGCAGTCCAGATCAACAGCTTTTCTTTGGGCATCTTCTCTGGATTGCTTCACTTCGTTCGCAATGACGCGAAGCGTGTCAAATATTAACTCTCACATCACAACTTACGGTAATTTTTCTTCGCTTGCGCGGTATAAATGCTGGTCGGGTATTCGTCAATCAGTTTCTCGTAATGCTGTTTGGCCAATTCTTTGTCTTTCAATTCGCTTTGCTCAATCTGGGCGGCGTGCATCAGCGCGGCATCGGCCATGTAACTATAAGGATATTGCTCCACGATCTGCAGAAACAGTTGCTCGGCATCGGCATATTCCTTCCGTTTCTCCATGATCTCACCCTTGCGAAACAGCGCGTGTGGCTTGCTGATTTCGTTGCCTGTGGCGATGATGTCATCCAGTAGCGTTAAAGCTTCGTTTTCCCTTTGTTGATAGATCCTATAGTCGGCGCGCGCCAATCGGTTGAGCTCTGTGCCCGTGGTGTCAGCCTCGTAGTTGTCCTTGATAACCAACGAGAGCGTCATGGCATCGTTGGCGATGAGCTTGGAGGTGGCGGCTTTCAGCACCTTCAACTGGCTCTCGGCCCATTCGTACTCGCCAATAAAATAGCGTAGTTGTGCATTCTTGAAACGAGCCTCATGGCCAAGCGGTTCTTCCTTCATGCTCTTGTCGACTTGGCTGTAGAGCAGCGTGGCCTCCCACACCTCGTTTTTATAGAGATAGATGTCAGCGAGCTTCAGCTTGAGTTCGGCTTTATCCTGCTTGCCTCCTACCGTCTCTATGGTTTGTGTGAGCAAGGCAATGGCTTCTTCGGTCTTGTCCAGTTGGTAAGTCATGATGTCGGCTTGTATCAAGGTCAACTTCGCCAAGTCGTTGGTGTTGATTTCTGTGTAGGCCTCATCAATGCGTTTCGAGAGCTTTTCGTAAGCTTTCGTGTCGGTACTATTGTTCGCTTTCAGCTTCAGGTAGTCGGCCTTGATGAGTCCGGTAAGCGCTTGACCATAGAAAGGGCTGCTCGAGCCTTTGTGCCCGACAAGTTGTTGATTTGTGCGTCTTGGTCGTGGGTCTTGCGGTCAATGCTTTGGCTTTGGGCCAAAGCGATGTCATAGTCTTCCTGCTGCAGGGCATACCAAACGAGAAGTTGGGCAAACTCCAGATTGTCGGGCTTCTCTTGGGTTTGCTTTAATAATGCCATGCGCAACTCGTCGGAGATACTATGATTCACATCGTAGAACATCATGGTTTGCAGGCGGTTGCGAACGTTATTGTACTGCCCAGGATGGGTTTCCAATTCAAGAAAATAATATTTGAACGCCTCTTGATAGTTGGCCGATGACTGGTGGATGTAGGCTTGGTCCAAATAAAAAGTCTCCTTGCCATTGAGGAGTACATTGCCTTTCTCCAAGACGGCCAAAGCCATGTCGTTCATGCTCCGCGACTGGAAGGCATAACTCAGGTTTCGGATGGTGGGCGCGTGGTCGGGCAGGTCTTTCACGATCTCATTGTATTGTTTATTGGCCTTGTCGGTCTTGCCTTGCAAGGTATAGACATAGATCAGGTCGACAAATGACTTGTAATAGCTAGGATTCTTCTTGACAAACGACTTTAGCTCGCGTTCGGCCTTGTCGTAATCCTTCAGATGAAACAGGCATTCGATATACTGCTGGAAATGACCCGTTTGCCCCGACTTCTCGTAGATTTTCCCATACAAATCCCGAGCTTTTTCGTAATCTTGATTGCGATAGTATTGGGAAGCCAATTGTTCATCGATCTGGATTTGCTCTTTTTGTTTCGCTTCCACTTTCTTTCCCTTGGGTGGCACAGTGATTTGGGCACTCATCTGAATGATGAAGGCGAGATTCATAAGCAAAAAGAAAAACCAGTGTTTTTTCATAGGAGCGTGTAATCACTTCTTTTTCTTGAAATTGTCCAAGTCCTTGCGGCAGTTACCCAAGCGGTCTTTGAAATACTCCACTTGGCTGTTCAGCTTTTCCACCTGTTGGGTCTCATCTTCGAGATAGACGGCGACCAATGAATCGGAGAGATAATGTGTGGCGGCATCGGCTCTGAGTAAGTCGAGGCGTGCCAAGGTAGAGTCCATCTCGGCTTGCATGACGGGGCGTTCCATCTTGAATTGTTGAATGTAGGCATCCACTAGTTTTAGCTTCTCGAAAACGGCATCCAATTCCTCTTCAGGGAGGAATTGCAACGAAGAGTCACAGGAAATGAAATCCTTTTCAAGTTGCACAAAGGTGTTCGTATTCAAGTCGTTCAAAGCCCTGACATCCTTGTTGACTTGCTTTTTCAGCGCGTCGATTCTGTCGAGGTCGGTCTTGGGTTGGCATCCGACAAGCAGCAGCAATGCCGCGAGCCAGCCAATAAAACAAAGCTTTTTATGCATTTTACTAGTCAATCTTAGTGGTTAGGACGGCAAAGATACGCATTTTGGCGGAATCAGGCATAAAAAATCCCGACCATCGAATGACAGCCGGGATTAAACGGTATGTTATAAACAATTATTCAGTGACTTGACCTTCAACGGGAAGGATGGAGACGAAGGACTTGCCTTCTTTCTTCTTTTGGAATTCGACGACGCCGTCACACAGTGCATACAGAGTGTGATCCTTGCCCATACCGACATTCTTGCCGGGATAGTGCTTCGTGCCGCGCTGACGAACGATGATGTTGCCAGCGATAGCAGCTTGTCCACCGAAAAGTTTCACTCCGAGTCGCTTACTAGCGGACTCACGACCGTTCTCAGAACTACCAACGCCTTTTTTGTGTGCCATAGCTTTTTAT
>CACXXW010000249.1 GCA_902771635.1 uncultured Bacteroidia bacterium
ACCATACACATAGACAATGACAGGGTATTTCTTTGAAGCGTCGAAGTTATAAGGCTTGATGAGGCGGGTGTAGAGCGTCTGACCGTCTTCGGCTTTCAGAGTGCCGAGTTCCGTTTTGCCGATGTTGTAATCCTTCAGCGGGTTTTCAGCCTCAAACAAGCGTTTGACCAGTTTCCCACTGTTGTCTTGCAAGTCGACATTGTAAGGCACATCAGTGCTGGAATAGAAGTCCAAGAAATACTTGCCATTGCCTGAAGGCACGATGTCGTGGGTGCCGTGTTCCTTGGTAAGTTTGGTGACCTTGCCGCTACGGATGTCCATCATGTAGCAGTGGCGTTCCAGCGGACTGACTTCGGTAGAGCGGTAGTAGATCTTGCTGCCGTCCTTTGAGAAGCCATTGAAGTCCGTGATGACATAGTTACCCTTGGTGAGCTGCTTCACCGTCTTCTTGCTGATGTGAGGCTCCACATACTGCTCATCGCGGTCTTCGAAAATGGTTTGGATGAAGTCGCCCGTGATAGCACTGTATTCGTTGAATTTCAAGTGGTTCTGCTCGCGGTTGAGCACACCGATATAGATGCGCTTGTTGTCTGGGTTCCAAGTGATGGCGGTAAGGTATTGCTCTGCGGGTTCACCGGTCTTGACCACGATTTCCTTGCCCGTGGCGATGTTGTAGATGTGTAGCGTCACCTGATGGCTTGTCATGCCGGCCATGGGGTATTTGATGGGTTTGGCCGTGGCGATACGTTCTTGGATATCGACCAAGGGATAGTCAGTCACCATGCGTTCGTCCATGGAGTAGTAGGCGAGGAGCTTGCCGTCGGGCGACCAGAAGATGCCGCCATCGATGGCGAACTCGTTGCGGTGTACGCTCTGACCTGCAACGACGCCTTCGGGGTTATTGGTGATTTTGATTTGCTCTTTGCCCTTGGCTACATAGAGGTTGTTGTCAACGGTGTAAGCCACATTCAAAGTGGGCTTGCAGATGTTTTGGTTTTCAGCATCCTGCGGAATCGACGTGATGGCATCGATGCTTTTCTTTTTGATATCCATCTTGTTGAGCGTGATACCGTTCTCACCTAAACCGTAGAAATAAGCTTGGTAGTCGTTGATCCATGTTAGTTGGGGGATGCGCATCAGGTCGTTGACTCCTTCGCTTTTGGTAAAGCCATTCAGTTCATCGACGGTGAGGAAGGTAGCTTCTTTCTTGCTGCCCGGCATCGTAGTGACAATCTCTTTGTCCTTCACCTGCATCAGGATCTCTGAGTTGCCAATCCATTTCAGTTGGTTGGGCCTTTGGGCATAGACTGCGCGGTTGTTGTAGGAAGCGTCAGCGGGAGTGAACATCTTCTTTTCTTGAGCCGTGGCAGGCATGGCAAAAGTCGCTAAGACGGCCATCAATAAGAGAGTCAGAATTTTCTTCATTTTTGTTCAAATTTAAGATTTAACTCCGTTGAATTTTCAATTTGGTGCAAAAATAGGGATTATTTCAATACCTTTGCCCCACAAATTGAAGATTAAACGTAGTTAAATTTGGAACACGATGAAAAAGCGCAAAGTCCCACATACCTTCGTTATCGTTTTCTTTATCATTGTCATTGCAGCGGTGCTCACTTGGATTATCCCGCCGGGGAAATATGTCTCGGAGCAGGTCGGTGACGAGACGGTGATGACATTCTATTATGCCGACCAATTGCCGGAAGGCGGCCCTTCGACCCTTCGAGAGGCCTCAGGGACCGCAGGCTCAGCGACCGCAGAGTTCCATGCGGAACCACAGACATGGCAGGTGTTTTCAGCATTCTACAAAGGCTTTGTCAAGCAGGGTAACATTATCGTGTTCATATTAATCATTGGTGGCGCTTTCTGGATCATGAACAAGAGCAAGGCCATTGATATGGGCATCTTGTCGTTTCTGAAGTTCACTAAGCGCCTCGAACGCTGGAAGCTGATGCGCAAGATAGGGGTGAACAATGTCGTTATCATCCTCATTATGCTGTTGTTCAGCCTCTTCGGGAGTGTGTTCGGCATGAGTGAGGAAACCATCGCCTTTGCCTTGATTATCATTCCTTTGGCGGTCTCGATGGGTTATGACAGCATCGTGGGTTTGTGTATGGTGTATGTGGCGGCACATATTGGTTTCTCGGGTGCCATGCTCAACCCATTCACCATCGGCATTGCACAGGGTATCGCAGAGATTCCGTGTGGTATGCCAACAAAGTGAAGAAAAATCCGCAGTCATCCATCATGTACGAAGATGATGCCTATTGGCGCAAGTCGGCGGAGGTGAAGGAAGAGGAACTGGAACGCTACACGCCCCGCAAGGCCTGGTGGGTCTTCGCCTTCCTGACGGCGGTATTAATCGTGTTCTCGGTGCTTTACCCGATGACTACCCTCAAAATCGGCAATAGCGAAACTACATTGCCCTTGCTACCCATCGGCACGGCAGTATTTGTCCTGCTGAGCATCATCACCTTGCGCAAAACGGTGCATTATTTTGTGCTCACGCTGCTCTTTGCCACGGTGTATTTCTTGGTGGTCGGTGTGCTGGGCTATGAGTGGTACATCATGGAGATTGCTTCCTTGTTTTTGGTGCTTGGCATCGCCAGTGGCTTGTCCGTCGACAAAAGCGCGAGCGACATTGCGAAGCTGTTCCTAGAAGGCATGGGCGACATTCTTTCTGCGGCAGTCATCGTGGGCTTGGCGGGCGGCATTGTCATTATCCTTCAGGACGGCGGTATCATCGACACCATCCTTTATGGCCTCTCCAAGTCGATGAGCATGTATGGCATCCAGACCTTGATTAATATTGTCATTCCGAGCGGCTCGGCCAAGGCCGCCATCACCATGCCCATCATGGCGCCGTTCAGCGACTTGATCGGCATCTCGCGCCAAGCCACGGTGGTCGCCTTCCAGTTTGGCGACGGCTTCACCAACATGATCACCCCCACCAGCGGCGTCTTGATGGCCGCCCTCGGCGTGGCCCGCATCCCGTGGGAGAAATGGGTGCGTTTCATCTGGAAGTTCATCCTCGTGCTGGTCGTCATTGGGGCTTTGCTGCTGATTCCTACCGTGACCATGCAGTTGGCGGGATTTTGAAAATAATCCAGTTCCCTTTGCGGGTTGGGAAAAAAGCCTCCACATACTAGGCATAAACAATGTATAAAAACGCTGGCCTGAGCACTATAAAACAACCTTTTTTGTAATTTTGCGGTGTCGTTATCTTCTGGTTCTGTTCAATGGACTTCGGCGGAATCGGATGAAACGTCGCGAAAATGTCAAAAAGGAGTCCCGTTTATTTATATGAATTTATATGAAACAGTA
>CACXXW010000250.1 GCA_902771635.1 uncultured Bacteroidia bacterium
GTTGGCTGTGGACTGCACGAAAACGGTCAAAATGTCGGTCATGGCTTCCTTGTCGTTACCCATCATCTCGCTGAAATTGGGGAAGTCGGGGAAGGCGGTTTCTTCTTCGTTTTCACTTAAAGCGACACTTCCAAACAAGTTTTCTAATTGCTTCAAATTAAATGGCTTGGGTAGGAATCCATCGAAACCTTCTTCTTTGGCTTTCTCGTTGGTGTATTCGATGCGTCCGGTCATCAGGATGACAGGCTTGTCGGCATCGGCCTCCTTGAAGATGTGGAGGATGTCATTGCCGGTGAGGGCGCCCATCTCGCGGTCGGTGAGGATATAGTCATAATCGGCGATTTGGGCTACGGCACCTTCGACATCGCTTTTCGAACGGCAGGGGATGGCCTGATGTCCGAGCCGGTGCAACATGGTGTCGATGACGGAGAGCAAGGTATTATCATCATCAATTACCAATATATTGAGGCTCTTTTTGTTATCATCTACGATTTCATCCTTTGTAGGTCTCGATGCGTACGAAGGGCTTGAACACCTCTTCCAATTTGTCTTGCGGGATACCCACACCTGTGTCAGTGATGTCGAAGACGACCAGATTGCGACCCATGCGTGCCTTGAAGGTGACGCTACCCTCCAAGGTGTATTTGATGCCATTGGAAATCAAGTTGCTGAGTATTTGCTTGATTTTCAATCGGTCGGATAGGATGGAACTGTCTTCTTCGAATGATGGATCGTAGATGAATTGCAGGTTCTTGTGGCGTGCGATGGGCTCAAACATTTCAGCGGTCTCATCGCAGAGGTCGCGTAAATTGAAGGCTTCGTTGTTGACTTTCAGCTTGCCTTGTTCGAGGCTCGAGTACTCCAACAGGTTGGTCAGCAGGTTGAGGATGTGGTCTGCAGATTGCTGTATCGAGCTGAATTCCTTTTCGTTACCCGTTTTGTCCAAGAGTTCTACATTGCCCATAATGGAGCTCAGTGGGGTCTTGATGTCGTGGGTGACGGAGAGCAGCAACTTGTGACGGCTTTCCATGATTTCCTCGGTCTTTCGCTTGGCCTCCTCAGCGGCGCGACGGGCACGGTAACCTTTATTCACATCGCTGATGATCAGTATGACGAAGATGATGATAAGTGCTAAGGTGACTGCGCCAATGAGGATGGAATAGTGCGTGTTTTCCTGGATAATCTCCTCGCTCTTCTCGATTTCCTTGACGGTGGAGTCGAGGATTTCCTGGTTAAGTCGTATTAACAAGGTGGAAATCTGCTCGGAGAGTTCGTTGTCGGCCTTTACCAGCTCCTGCGTCTTCTTCTCATATTGCTTGATCTTTTTCCAATATTGGGTCTTTGCCTTGTCCGAAAGCACACGAAGGTTGGCCAGAATGTTGACCGAATCCTGTCCTTGGTGCTGGATGCGTAGCGTGTCGGTGCGTTCCATGGAGATGTGCACTACACTGTCTTCCTGCTCCTCTTCCGAGTTGAACACATCGCCGACGCGTCCCCAAAAGCCTTTTTTCTCCACCTTCTTTGGCACATGGATGATAGTGTCTTTCGACACGGTGGTGATTACGATTTCCTCTTCCGGTTTTGGGGGCCGGTAGTCGTCGATGGTGCGGTCGAATTCGGCCAAAGGGTTGAAGTCGTGGAACTGTCTCGACAACTCATTACTGATTCGACCTTTACTTTTAATAAGATTGCTTATCTCATTAACCATCAATTTGTTATCTTCACTAATTTCAAACAATTGAAGTGAGTCGGTTTGGACCTTGATGGCATCGCGGTAGGCGTTGAACTCGCGTCTGTATTGAGACTGTTCGGTGAAGGCGTAGAGGTTGGCTGCGTTTTGGGCGGCATGCACGTTTTTGGTGAACTCGTTGACCCAGTTGAGGGCGTCGTGTTGCGAGTTGATGTTGGAGCGTTGGTTCTCGATGCTCTTGCGCAGGTTGAAGATATAGTAGAACAAAGCCGCACAAAGGGCGATGACGAATAAGTAGGTGATGACCACCTTCCAACTCGTCCGGCTCCCACTCGGGTATTCGTTTCGGCTTTTCTTCGACATGATGGCGCAAAGATAGAACTTTTTTCGTAAATTTGCGCTTCGTTAAACTCATGACTTATGAACAAAAAGAAGTTATTGTTAGTGCTCGCTTTGGTGGCTGTAGT
>CACXXW010000251.1 GCA_902771635.1 uncultured Bacteroidia bacterium
GTCGTTCAAGGCATCCAAGGCATAGGCTACATGGAGCAGTCCGTCCAAAGAAATCTTGCCTGTTCGTTCAAAGCGGCGGTAGGTCGCCAAAGGCAATCCCGAGCGCACAGAAAGACCTTCCTGCGTCAGGTTCATCTCCAAACGACGTGCTTTCACCCGTTCCGCCAAAGCCTTGGCCTTGCCTTCTAGTGAGACAATATCAAATGACAATATATTATTAGTTATATCCATTTTTAACCACTAACTGTTTGTATTTTAGCAGTTGCAAAGATACAACTTTTTTGTCACAAAGCCCACAAAATTATTCATTTTGCATCAATTTCACTTGATTATCCATAGTTGTCCGCAAACAAACTACGGATTCCACGGATTTTACGGATATGCTTCCGAAAATTTTGGGGATGCAAGCATCCAATTCCTACGGATAGGCTAACGCCAGCAAAAATCCGTAACAATCGGACGCTTGCGTCCTTCAAATTTCTTATCGAACATCCGTTTAATCCGTATAATCCGTAATTCTTTATATTATTCATTGCGTAGTGACTTCACCGGATTCATCGTAGCCGCCCGCAAACTGCGCAAGGTGACCACCGCTATCGTGACCGCCAAGACGGCCAACAGCGCCAAGGCGAACACCCAAACATGCAACGTCACCTGATAAGCGAAGCCCTCCAAATAACGCTTCATAATGACAATGCTTACAGGCACGGCGACAACGAAGCACACCAGCACAATCTTCACGAAGCGCGAGTTGAACATCGCCAAAACCTGCCCCACCGTGGCGCCATGTACACGACGGATGCCGATTTCCTTGCGGCGGTGCTCCGTCTCGAACATCACCAAGCCGAACACGCCCATCAGCGAGATGACGATGGCCAAAATCGTGAACAGAGTGACCAACTTCGAGAGGTTTTGCTCCTTTTTGTATTGGTTCTCAATGGCTTGTTCAAACGGACGCATCCAAACCGAAAAGCCGTCGCCTAATGTCGGGTCGAGGTCGTTGAGGGTTTTTATTGAGCGTTCCATCAACGCTTGCGTGTCAACACCAGCTTCAGTACGAATGAACAGCCTCATGCACGGACTCCACGGATCCTTGCCATACACATAGAAAGCGAAAGGCTCAATCTTTTCGCGTAAAGGAGAGAAATTGAAATCCTTGCAAACACCCGCAATCTCGGCCATGCCGTCCTTATGGCCCTTGATTTCGTCTTCAGTGGTGATGCCGTACGTTTTCTGCGCCGTCTCGTTGATGATATACACTCCGTTTTCCGATTGTTCGTCGGCGGGAGTAAAGTCGCGACCTTCCACGATGTCGATGCCCATGAAACGCAGGAAGTTCCACGAGACGGGATAGACCTGCCATGATACATCTCCATCTTTGAACGGACGATTCCATGCCATATGGCGGTTGTTGGCCACAAACGGGCCATCGCCCCAGGCAATGTCCTTAATGGCAGCATCGGATTTCAGCCGACTCTCGACAGTTTCACGGTTGTTGGCAAGATCCCATGTCACATGCGACTGAAGCAGGTATTCCTGATTGAAGCCTAAATCGTGATTCATCATGAAATCGCGTTGCTGATGAACAAAAATCGCACAGATAATCAGCACGATGCTCACGGTGAACTGCAAGCCTATCAAGCCGATGCGGAGGCAAAAGCGGGATTGAACGAGGTGGAGAACAAGGCCGGATAGAGGCTGGCCAACACCGAAATGAGCAAGGCGATACCGATGGTCAAAGCCGCAATACCCAAATTCTGGCCGAAGTTCAACGGTGTGTCAATCAGTGCAGCCAAGGTGGATTGTCTGAACAGTGTAACCACGGCCACAGCCAGTCCAAGAGCGATAACGACCATCAGCACCGACTCGCCCACCGACGACATCACCAACTGGAAGCGGCTGCTGCCCAATATCTTGCGTGTGTTGATACTCCGCAGACGCAACGGCACCATCGCGAAGAAGAAGTTGATGTAGTTGATGAAGGCGATGAGCATCACGAAAATGGCGATGACAAGCAAGGTGATGGTCGTGGTGCGATTGCCCGACTTGCCCGGATGCCCGACATTGTCGGCAAAGTAGTTGTCGGTCAATTTTATAAGATGAGGTGACATCATTTTTTTAGATGCCTCGATATCTGCTTCGGTCATATCGCTTTCGTCAATGTCGAATTCTGTCACCCAAAGGTCATACGCGACTTTATTGGCAATCTCCTCAAACTCTTTCGGGTCGGCACCCTTTGCGAGTTTTATGAAATAATTCCAGCCCCATTGGGTCCAATCGCTCATACCCGCTTCGCCCAGATTCAGAATAAAGTCGATGGAGGAAAGGTCGCTGTTGACAGGCATATCCTTGTAGATGGCTGCTACCGTGACATCTGTCCAATTCCAGGAGCCATATTGGAAATGGTCGCCCACCTGCAAGCCCAAGCGTTTGGCCGCTGACTCGGACATAACCGCATCCGTGTTACTAATCCAATGGTCCAAATTGCCGGCAACAAGTTCAAATCCAAACACGTCGATGGCGGGTTTGGAGAAACTGGTGACTCTCAATTCGATTGACGACTGTCCTTCGCCCAAGCGTACGGAAACTTCGAGGCTCCCTAAATTGGCAGCGCAGCAGCCCGCCTCAACACTGGGGACAGCAGCAATGACCGCTTCCGACATCTGACGATTGACGTATGTCGAATAAACATTGTTTGAAAACCGGTCTGGCATGGTAAGGACATAAATCCTGTCGCTGTCTTTGAGCGCCTTGTTGTAGGTGAAGTCGTGGTGCACCTGCACAAGGATGATGTAGAGCGCGGCGAAGGCTGCCGTCAAACCCAAGATGTTCAGGATGGAAGACACGAGGGAGGTCTTGCCTTTTTTATAGATTCGAGCCATGTGTTGTTGAATTGTTGATTGTTGAATTGTTGAATTGTTGATTGTTGAATTGTTTAATTGTAGGGACGCATTATGCGTTCCTACAAGATCATTCATTACGTAAGGATTTCACTGGATTCACCATAGCGGCCCGCAAACTGCGCAAGGTGACCACCGCAATTGTAACCGCCAAAACCGCCAACAGCGCCAAGACAAACACCCAAACATGCAACGTCACCTGATAGGCGAAGCCCTCCAAATAACGCCGCATAATGACGATGCTAACGGGTACAGCGACAACGAAACACACCAGCACAACTTTTACGAAGCGTGAGTTGAACATCGCCAAAATCTGCCCCACCGTGGCGCCGTGCACACGACGGATGCCGATTTCCTTGCGGCGGTGCTCCGTCTCGAACATCACCAAGCCGAACACACCCATCAGCGAGATGACGATGGCCAAAATCGTG
>CACXXW010000252.1 GCA_902771635.1 uncultured Bacteroidia bacterium
TTTCAAATATCAACAATCATTGCCATGTGGAGACGCATTCAATGCGTCTCTACAAAAGAGGACAAATCAATTTACAATACCACGCACCAAACACAAACAGCTCCTCACCGAAAGCGAAGCCCTCGCTTTCATAATAATGTTGCAAACGCGGTTTGTCTTTGTCGACAAGCAAAGTAACCTTTTGAAAACCATTGTTGAAGGCAAAATCCACACGGTCGCGCATCAACAGTTTGCCAATACCAATGCCCCTATAATCGGAAAGGATAGCCATACTATCCAAATAGAACTCACTAGGACCGGTTTCCATTGCGTTATGACTCAAGTCCATGCCAGAAGTTTGCTGCACGAGACCAAAGGTTTTAGCGCGCATTTTGGCATAACATGCACCATCGTACGCCACCAACGCCCCAACGGGATTGCCATCAATCTCGGCAATACGCGTGTTGAGATAGCTATATAAGGTGTCATCCATGCAGCAAATCTTAATCAAATGCTCAAAAATCGCACGCTGTTCATCTGGAAGGACAGCATCCATGTCAAGCATATCGATACCTGCCAACACCACGCGGGCGATGAAAGGCGCATCATCCAATGTGGCATCACGAAGAACAATTCTTTTTTCCATAATTACATGGAGACGCATTCAATGCGTCTCTACAAGGGTTAACGTAATTTATTCCTTTGATAATGAGGTGTTACAACGATGACAAAAAAGATGAGCGACACCAGCACCGAAGCCGAGGCCACCAAATAAGCTGCCGAAAACGAGAAATGCTCCGCCAGCATTCCACCCGAGAAGATGCCGATACCGAGACCCAAGTCCCAGGTGGTCAAATAAGTTGATGTGGCCGTGCCGCGCTGGGCATTGGTACCGAGATTGATGAACAAAGCATTAAACGAAGGGAAAGCCGCACCGAAACCCAAACCGCAACACAAGGCAATCAACAGGAAAGCTACAGCAGTGTAATCCGTGCCCAAGGCATTGCAATGATGGCACATCCCCAATCCGAACATGGCTAACACAACGATACCCAAGCCCAAGGCGATAGTCTGCGTCACCTTGCCTTTATCGACCATCTTGCCTGCAAAAAGGCGTGAAGCGATGAGCCCGACAGCATAAACCGTGAAGAACAAGCCGCTACTGATTGTCAGGCCCATCTCCTTGGCATAGAGCGCTATATAGTTGGAAATCTGTCCGTAGGCAAAGGCCAACAAAGTGAAGGAGATACCCGCCAACAAACCTTTTATCAGAATAAAACGGTCCAAGGATATAGGAGGACGCTTGACGGGCGGCCTGACTTTGGTCTGAATCCTTGAGGCGAACAAAGCCGCCAGCAGGCTGCAACCCATGCATCCCATAAAGATAGCGTTGAAGCTGAAATGCTCGTAGACAAACAAACCCGTCATTGGGCCGACGGCCATGGCGATGTTGTTGGCCACACCGTAATAGCCGATACCCTCTCCCCTATGCTCCGATGGCACCACATCGATGACCAAGGTGTTGCCGCCCACCGAGGTAAGGCCAAACGCCAAGCCGTGAACAATGCGGATTATTATTAATATGGTGATGGTAGCGGCAAAAAGATAGCCGACAAACACCGCCGTGAAGATGGACAATGCCAGCAGATACAATGGCTTACGCTTGAAGGTGTCCATCATATAGCCTGAAAAAGGACGCACCACAAGTGTGGCAAGCGTGTAGCACGAAATCACCGTGCCGATGACCGCATTGCCTGCCTGGTATTTCTCCATGATGAAGAAAGGCAATACGGGCAACAGCAGATAGAACGAAAAGAAAAACAAGAAATTAGCTGCCTGCCTGGTATTTCTCCATGATGAAGAAAGGCAATACGGGCAGCAGCAGATAGAACGAAAAGAAAAACAAGAAATTAGCCGCACAAAGGCAGAGGTAATTCTTATTGAACAGTTTTTCTTCCATGATTTCGGCTCGTTTTGGGGCCGCAAAAGTACGGAATTAAACCAATAAACGAGCCGAAACTATATGGAAAATCTATCGATTCCTTAGAAAGCGAAGTACATGTCCCAACGAAGGCGGCTCCTTTCAAATTGACTGTTCACGATAACACCAGTCTTATAATACCAGGAATAAGAAATATCCATACCAAATATACCGAACTTCATACCCAAACCCTCGGTCAGGCAGTTCATGCCACCTTTCAAGGCTGGCGCATGGTAATAGCCCGTCCTGACGAAGAAATGATCGGCCAGATTGTATTCGATACCGATTCCCGTATTCACTTCACACAGTTCCTCGTAAAACGAACCGATGTGATTATATTCTCCAGAATGATACCCAAGGGAGTAGTATGAGTATCCAGGTGCATCGTAAAAGGATTGGAACATACCGCGGAATACCGAAACATTGTTGTCCATTCCATACAGAATCTGATAAGAACCATCCTCATTGTACATGGGATTTCCAGTATCATCTCTTGCAATGATTGGAGGAGTAGGCACCATTAATTTGGAGAACTCCAAATTCACGGCAAGGGTGTTCTTGGGATGGAAGTTGAACTTGAAACCCGAGCCCAGCCGCAGCGTGGTTGGGATGAAATCCTTATAACCCTCCGCAGAACTCTTGGGATGGAAGTTGAACTTGAAACCCGAGCCCAGCCGCAGCGTGGTTGGGATGAAATCCTTATAACCCTCCGCAGAACTGTATGACATCTTTGTACCGATGTTAGTAATGGCGGCACCCAAGGACATGTCGACCAAATTGCCCAACGGGCGTTTGTAATAAACAGAGACATCACCCGCAAGCGAATAGGACTTTGCATTATACACCACGCCCACCATATTCCCATAACCAGAGATCAAGTTGGAATGGATAAAACGTGCTGCCAATCCTGCTGAAAGATAATCGCTAAAACGATAGGAGTAGGCAACATCCACGGCAAATTCCTGCGGCCGATAGGACCCAAGATGTTGGTTATATACGTCATACACATTTATATCGCCACAACTATAATGACGTGCCGTGGCAGCAATGACCGAGTTGCCAATTCTTTGTGCGAAAGCATCATACAACAGGTATTGATCCGAGACCAAAGTAGAGAACGCATTGAATCCAGAAGCTATCATAGTATGGTCATTCGACATAAAGGCATACTTGGCCGGATTGTAGAACATACTGAAAGCATCGGGACTGGTGGCCACACCACTAAAACCCAGCGCAGCTCCACGAGCATCAGGGGCATTCGTCAGGAAAGGCACTGCCGTTGTGATGGGACTGGCCTGCATGGTTTGCGCTTGAGACGACAAGGAGGCGCCCAAGAGAAGCAATGCAGCGAAAAAAATTCTTTTTGTTTTCATAATAAATTGATTTTAAGATGATTATTACTATTCATACAAGGATGCAAACTATTAGACACAAAAGAAGCGTGGAACTGTAGGCCACTCAGAAATTGGAGGTTGTAGGATACCTAAAGCAACTTTGTGGTATAGCAGTCCACGCATAACAAGCGTGNNNNACGCATAACAAGCGTGGAAGCCGCTATGATTACTCGTTGCTTTTTGAAAACTCCTACATTCCCAAATTTCAAGATAAGCATAACGCTTCAATAAAATAATTTGTCGACCTGGCGAACCAAATCATTTGCAAAGATAAACATTATCATTAAATGCAAACCATATAATTGGTTATTTCATCAAAAAGACACCAAAAAACAGTAATTTCGGAAATTTTGTCAGAATTATTTGCACAAAATAACCTAAAATCGGAAATTTTGTCATTAAAAATGGGCGTTTTGGCCCATTTTTAGCCTTGGCAAAGAATTTGACTAGATGGAGTCGTCCGAACGAAAGGAAAGGGATGAAGAAAAGAAAGATGGTTATTCTGGATTGCTTCTTCCGTTTTCACGGAATGAGGCCTCGCAATGACGCGAAGCGACAAACAATTAAACGATTAAACAATTAAACAATCAACAATAAAAATAGGAGATCAAAACCATGTTAGTAACTAGAAGAA
>CACXXW010000253.1 GCA_902771635.1 uncultured Bacteroidia bacterium
TTTAAAGGGTTAGTGACAATTTTGTATGTATAGTTCTGAATGTTCAGCATCTGGAACTGATATAACTCGCGCTGAAAAAGGAGTGTTTGCCGCCAACTCCACCAGAACTGGAGATAAGGGATTTTCGTATGCTTTTCATGGCATGCTACTCCTTCACTACCTTCCGCACGCACTTCCGTCCTTCCTCATCGGTGATGGTGATGAAGTAGACGCCAGCGGGTAGCGCGGCCATGTCAACGTGGAGTTCATCTCCCTTGCCCTTCACGCCGAGCAACTTTTGCCCGAGCATGTTGGACACTTCGGCCTGTTGAAGGTTCTCGCCCGTGATGGTGACCATACCTTTGGTCGGGTTGGGATGAAGGTTGGCGAAGGTGGTTGGTCCTTCTTTATCTTCAATCCCTGTATAGCTGGTTTGACCCCATTTCAACGGATAGTTTGGAATAGTGCAAAAGGCCGCATCATGGACACATATATACTCCTTTATTCTCGGAACACCGCCGTTATCAACTCCGAGTATTGTCGAGTCAATCCAGATTTCGTTGAACCAACCATAATAAATTGTTGTATCGTTGACAACTTTTCGAACCCCCATTGTAAGGGTTGCCTTGTTATGCTCTGGATATGAGCACCATCCGTAAGGCGCAGAAGAGACAAGAGAGTCCGCCTCCAACGTGTCGTTATGCCCACGGAATTCCCATCCATTTAATGGAATTTGCTTGATCTCAATCTCTCTATAATAGAACATGGAGATAGCAAAATCCATCACACCATCGCCATCAAAGTCTAACTTGATGCTGTCGGGAGGGTTATACTGTATGCTTTCCAAACACCAGTCGGGATTGTATTCGGTATAGATGATTTCGCCTTGCTGGGCTTTGCCGCAAATATACAAGATGATTAATGCGAAAAATGTTATTGCCTTTTTCATAGTGTTTGTATTTTTATGGTTAGTGTTCTTGTTTGTTGCAAAACTACGTCTTTCATCGCTTTGTAGTTTAAAAGATGATGCAAAAGTAGGCTTCTTGTGAAGCGTTGTCAATCCCTTCGACCGCCTTGTCTATCAATTAGCAATGAATGAATTATATAAATGCTTGGATTTCAACTATTAAGAAACTGCATCATCCCTCATTGTCTATGGGGTTGTCTATGGTTTTTTCGCTTCCCGAGCAAAAAAGCATAACGCCAAATGAATCAGAAACATAGTTTTTACTTTTTTCATCGCTTTATGAATTAGTGTTTGCGATGCAAAAGTAGGGTGGTAAAGATACTTCAGGCAAGAAAAACCATGTATGAGTTTGTATGTATTATTTTACAACATCTTATCAATCAATATTATAAGTCGTTGTTAGCAATGCCTCTAAGGATTATAGGAAGCGGTGAATCATTCCCTAAAATGGCTTTTATTTTTCTGGAACGTTGCGAAACTGTAGGATAGGCCTTTTGCATCAATGCGGAAATATCGGCATCGCTTAGCCCAAGCAGATAGAGACAGCAATAGTCGAGGTCGCTGTTAGTGAGTTTAGGATAAGCTTTGGAGAGACGTATAGTGAAAAGCCCGAAATGATGATCGGCAGCTTCGCGCAGGGAGATTACCTGCTCCTTGCTCAAGGCGTAGTCCTTGTATATCTTGCAGTCTATCTGTGACAGAAATTGCCCTTCTTTCACTCTTTCTAGGATGAGGCGGCAGATGGGCTCATCTACGAATGATTCGGCCTGCTTGGGTGTTGCTTCCAACTCTTCCTGCCGTTTGATTTGGTCTTTCAATTCACGTACCTCTTCGTTTTTTCGTTTCAATCTGCCTGATATGGCGGCCTGTTCCATACGGTGTGCTTGTCGCTCGGCTTCTACAGTTTCTGAATACTGCCTATCTTTCGCTTCCAGTTCCCATTGGTGACGTTTTTCTTTGTCTTCCAGCAACCTTTCCGCTTCGTCCTGCCTCTGTCTCAACTCCACCTTGTGCTGTTGCTCTGTTTCACCAAGCCTTCTGTCCGCTTCCTCTTGTTGTCGCTTCAACAACTTCTTGCTCCTCCATTTCGCTACAACTATGATAGCCAAAGCTAGCGCAATAGCAAAGGGAACAATAATCTCTATCGCTTTTTTGACTGCTAACTCTCGTTTTGTCCCAGCTTCTTTTTCCTGTTTTCGGGTCAAATACATCTTATACATGTCACTGAGTTGTGAAACCAAAGCGCTGTTTTCGGCTCCCGTCTCATTGTGAAGCGCCAAATAGCGCATGCACTCATTGGACTTTTCCTGGTTCCCAAGACTGTCATAGATAATTCGCAGATAATTGGCCACTTTAATCTTTAAGAACTTGTCTTCTTTGTTTTCAAACACAGGTTCCAGATACAAAAGTGCAGAATCATAAAGATTTTCCTCAAAATAAATTCCACCAATAAGCAAATAACGTGTCAGCCTTTCATCATCGTCTTCAGCCAAAACAGCCATCTGTTTCAAGCGCCTTAGAGGCGCTTCAGCTTGGTATGCCAATTGATAGGACAAAAGTGCTTTGGTAGAGACTATATCCCTGTAATTAATATTTGCCGAGTCTGGAATGTTAACTAAAGCTTGCGAGTAATAATAGTCTGCACTATCCTTTTCGCCTTTCATGTCATAGTGCTTACCAATGTGATACAGGGTTATGGATACACTATAGGATGAAATGGGCGAGATGACGGAATAATCACAGGAATGCTTATAACAGTCAATGGCGGGCTCCATTATAAAATGCTCTTCAAACAATTCCCCAAGTCGGTTGTAGGTATAAGTCATAAACCTCGCCTTTTTCCCCACTAGGTCTTTCTCATCGAAACGGCTTTCCATCAGTTCCAAGGCTTTCAGG
>CACXXW010000254.1 GCA_902771635.1 uncultured Bacteroidia bacterium
ACACACTCGAAAGGTTTCACGGCGGCGGTGCCATTCAACTCTTCCAAAATGGGTCGCAAACTCTCATCCGCCATCAAGTCCTTGCCAAAGATGGCCGTCAACTTTTCCCTCGAAAGGAATGGCGACAAGATGATCCATGTGAACAGACACTTGGGACATTTGCCACACCAAGAGTCGGTCTTGCTGCCCGCGTTGCAGCTGCGGAACACGGGATGATAGGCCTCGCATTGCGAGAATAGTTTGGCAATCTGCAGCTCACTCAAAGGACGCAAGAAACTGAAATACTGCACTTCATCATTGATATTCTCAGCCACATACTGACGGAAATCGCTCTCAAACTCAATGGATTTGCTGTACTGATGGTTGATGTTCGTCCCTGGCACAGTCGACTCATTCGCGCTGTTCTCATTCGACAGGGCTATGTACTTTGAACGGCTGCCGAAAGCCACCAAAATGCTGATAAAAGCCAGCAAAGCTGAAAAAGGCGTATGTCCATTCAGATAGCCTTCCGCATTGAGTTTCAGCATGGTCTGGTCAAGGGTGCGGTTGATGATGATGAACTCGTTTTCATTGTAACCCGCCGTCTTCACACAGTTCAAGGTCGCGCCACGAGGATTCACGATCAGCGGAATGACTGGCATTTCGTTGCGCAGGCATTCCAAAGTGACCACAGAGTCCTTGCCACCACCTACTGGAACTAAAGTGCGTTCTTCAAATTGCACGCAGCTGTCCATGTCATTCCAACGGAGGCCGTGCGAGGGCATGGAATCTATGGGCAGCGTCACAATTTCCATCAAATCCGCTTCCGAAACCGTAATGCTATTCAAATACAAAAACTCACCCAATCCATTGTAATACAATTTCTTCCAAAACGCTTTCTGCGACTCTGTCAAGGCAAAAGGCTTCACCACAACCTTTTTGGGGCAAGCAATTTTCCAATAACTCACCAACTCGGTCATGCCGACTTGGAAAGCCAAGGTTTGCAATTGTGCTTCGGGGATGCTG
The DNA here is from genome assembly GCA_902771635.1 of uncultured Bacteroidia bacterium. Classification (GTDB taxonomy): domain Bacteria; phylum Bacteroidota; class Bacteroidia; order Bacteroidales; family F082; genus Limimorpha. Next base: position 1,006 of record CACXXW010000254.1, read on the forward strand.
TCCCAATCGAAAAATGGTTTTGCGGGGATTTCCAAGGTCGGGCGGAAATGGTATCGGTCATCCAAGTTGAAGTCGAAAGCCAAGGACAAGGCACCGTTCTCACGCTTCACCGTCTGTCGTTCGAAAGTGAAAGTCGAAAACTCCCTTTGCAGGGCGTCGAATTTGGATTGATTGTCGGTTCGTTTCAAGATAAGCTCGATTTTATGCCACAAAATTACGAATTATCACGTGAATATCACCTAAAAACCATATTTTTGCACGATGGATTTAGGAGAAAAGTTTGTCATAAGGAGCAATTCGTTGGAGCCGAAACAAGGTAAAATCCTGATTTCCGAGCCTTTAATGAACGATTTCCACTTCGGTAGAGCAGTGATTCTGCTCATCGACCATGTGGAATCGGAAGGTAGTTTTGGCATCATCATCAACAAGAAATTGGAGGTACTGGTCAATCATATCGTTGACGAGTTCCCCGACTTTGAGGCTCCTGTGTATCTGGGCGGTCCCGTGGCCGATGACCAGCTTTTCTTCATCCACACCTTAGGCGAGATGATTCCAGAGTCCTACCCCATTGTCGATGGACTGTATTGGGGCGGCGACCACGAAACCTTGGCCACCTTGATCCACACGGGCATCGCTAATGAGGACAATGTGCGTTTCTATTTGGGCTATTCAGGCTGGGATTCAGGTCAATTGGTCACTGAATTGGTACGCAACACATGGCTCATTGGCGACATTACAGCTGAGCAATACCTCAATACTCCGCCAGAAAAGATGTGGCAGTACTTCGTCAATCAGATGGGACACTCCTACGACATGTGGAAGTGTTTTCCAAAGGACTTTCAAGACAACTAAGAAAGCATATGATTTTTTTACCTAATAAACTAAAAATGAGAAAATTAAACAAATTCTTTTCCAAAGGAGTGTTGTTGTTTGGTGCAACAGCACTTATGTTGCTTGCCTCTTGCACACCAAAGGAAGAGAGCAAGTACAAGTATGAAACCGTGAAGGGCGATCTCAGTGAAGCCCGCATCTACACGCTCGACAATGGACTGAAGGTCTATCTGAGCGTCAACAAGGAAGAGCCCCGCATCCAGACCTACATTGCCGTACGCACGGGTTCGAAGAATGACCCGGCCGAGACCACCGGTCTAGCCCACTATCTGGAACACTTGATGTTTAAGGGAACGACAAGTTTCGGCACCACT
>CACXXW010000255.1 GCA_902771635.1 uncultured Bacteroidia bacterium
CCATCGAGAATCAGTATCTTTTCAGACCCATTATCAAGATATTCAGCGATTTCTGTTTGAACTTTTCTTCTTAACATACACTTTTCCTATAATTTTTCACCTGCAAAAATACACTTTTCCGTATAAATAGCAACAAAAAAATACACTTTTCTGAGAAAAATATAGGTCAAAATATACACTTTTCCGAAGTTTGCTGTGTTTTTTCCAAAATAGTGTAAGATTTCCACGATTTCCACGATATAATAGCAAACGACCGAAGGTAATGACGACCGAAGAGTTCAAACGAGACATCCTGCGACTGCAGCCCCGATTGCAGCGGACCGCCGAGAGCATCATCGGCGATGCCGACAGCGCAGCGGATGCCGTCCAAGAAGCCGTCATCACACTTTGGGAACAACGCGCGACGATAAAAAGCCAGGACATGGAAAAGCTCAGCCTGACCAGCATCGACATACTCAGGAAACAGAAACCTATAATACCTATCGATACAGAGAGCCTGATGCTTGCCGAGCCGCCGCAGGACGACAACGAGGAACGCTACCGACTGGCCCGAAAACTCGTCGAGCAACTGCCCCAGCGCCAACGCGATGCCATCCTGATGAAATACGAGGACGGCCTCAGCGTGGAAGAAATCGAAAAGGCGACGGGCATGAGCAGCACCCATGTGTATGCAACGCTTTCGCGCGCCTACAAGTCGTTGCGTGAAGCCATAAAACAATATAAGGAGAAACAAGGATGAATACTGAAAACGAAATGAACGAGGAAGTCCGCCAGCTGCTGGCGACCTAATCGATAGATTGGCAAATAATGAATCTGGGACGGTTCCGTCATTGCGAGGAGGCACGACAAAGCAATCCAGAAAACAAGTTGATCCCCTGGATTGCTTCGTTCCTCGCAATGACGCAAAGCGGCGCAAACTTTATCCGCTTTGGTGGGCCATGGGTGCGGCAGCCGCATGCCTTCTGCTTTGGCTGCTTGTCAAACCGAACGCGAAACAACAACCCGAGATGGAACAGGAAATCCTTGTCGAGGAAACGAAAACCATTGATTCCGCCAAGACCGAGGTGAACGATGCCGTCTTTGAACAACCTGCTGCTAACGAAACGCTTTTGGCAGAAGAGACACCCATCGTTCCACAAAACACCCCGATGAAAAAAGAGAAACCGAAGACTCAAATCATCGAAGAAGTGGTCGAACAGCCCATGCTAGCCGAGGTCAAGCCGACGGCCTCAACCTGGTGTGCTACGAATGTCAGAAGGAACCCGAATTCATCACCAAACCTGTCATGGAAGACAGAACCTTATTCGGTCAGCCGCAAGACCCGAACATGAAAAACGGATCGCTGGCCTTTGAATTCAAACTCAATTAAAACTTGGAAAAATGAAACGCATCGCATTATTATTAGCCATCCTATTTGCAACGCACATGGCTTTTGCACAAGAAGAAGTTGCCATTGAGCAAAACATCAACACATCCATCAGCTACTTGAATATCAACGCGGGTTGGAATGTACACCTTATGCATCGCGAAACAGAAGGCTATCGTATAGCCATCGTTGTCCCGAAACAATATGAAGAAATTGCTATTGTCGATGTCCATGTGTGCAACATCAATTGCGACACAATGACTATCAATGAAAACGCCTTATTGCCAAGAGGAACCATTATAGAGTTGGAAGGCCCCATGACCTTCGGGCAAATCAACCTTTTGAACAATGCGACGGCTGAAGCGGATTATGTCGTTGCATCTGCAGCATCCGTATCAGAGAAGGAGACCAATCTCCACCTCGGAAAAAACGCAAGTCTTCTTGTTAAGCATTATCACATCCCCAGCAAGGAAAACTCGCCTGTAATGGATGTCTGGGACCAAGCTCGGCTGACCATCGACACCATTTCGGGCGAAGGTGATGCAGTGGTAAATGTTTTTGCAGGCGCAGACTTTCAATACGGCATCAATGCCCTGCATGGTAAAATCACACTGTCTGAATACGATAAAACTGGTAATTGGCCTAATTGGCCTTATCAGCAAAAGGATGTGAGGATAATCAAGACCAAAGAAGTTGATGGCAAACTGGTCACGACCGACCGCAGAAAGATATGGAATGACGCCCTTGCCCTTGACGGAGGCATCGGTATCCTTCAAGGCAACACCCCGACAGACCCCAACAGCCCACTCTTACAAAGCACTACCTTATCGGTAAAACTGGGAATGACCACTTATTTCAAGTTTAGCAATCATTGGGGCTTAAGTTCAGGAATCCTTTGGAATCATAACACCAAGTCCTTGTGCCATCAGGTGAAGTATGAGGACGAAGAGCTTGTGGTGATTGATGGTCAAGGGGATTATCAGCGCGATAGACTTAAAAACGATTATTTGGGCATTCCTATCACCCTATTCTATTATCTTGGTAAACGACAGACCGAAAGCTTGTCCTTGGATCTCTACTGTGCCCGACTTTTGGGAGAGCGGCTTTCAACCAGTGCAGACCCCACACAGGCGGCTTGGGGCTTCGGATGGACGGCAATAAGTGTCGATAATGTCTTCAACCCTTGGAAACTGGAAGCGGGTCTCAGTTTCAACACCCAGCATTTGGGCGTCATTCACGGCATCAGGGTCTTCACCAACCTCCTGCCGGAGTATAAGCCCGGTTTCACGACTGAGAAAATCAGGAGCGTCGGCATCGAGATTAAGTTATAATCTCCGACATTATCCAAAGCCATCGAAAGCGATTTCGGTGGCTTTTTTTGTTTACAATCCAAGAAAGCATCAACTTGTATATCATTTCTCTTTCAGGAATCGCTTCAACAAA
>CACXXW010000256.1 GCA_902771635.1 uncultured Bacteroidia bacterium
TCCTTGCGTTCCGCCAAACCGAAGAGAACCATTTAATGGAAAATGTCATTTACAACGAAATGCGTCACCGAGGCTTCCTTGTCGATGTGGGCAACGTATATATTCGCGTAAAAACTGATGATGACAAATATCAGCGTGTGACTCTTGAAGTTGATTTCGTATGTAACCTCGGCTCTCGCCGTTATTACCTCCAGTCAGCATTCCGTGTGCCCGATGAGGAAAAAATGGAGCAGGAAAAGCGCTCATTGAAGCAGATAGGCGACGCTTTCAAGAAGATGGTGATCGTTGGAGAACGCATGAAGTTGCGTCGCGATGATTTCGGCATTGTCATGACAGGAATCTATGAATTCTTGTTTGACCCCAAGATTTTGGATGCTTAGATGGATTTTGAGTAATTTCACCGTGCGAAACAAGGCAAGAATATCGCAATTGATGCTCTCTTAAACCAAAAAAACATGGACAAATCAAAAAATCGATTTTCCATAAACATTTGAATATCAATATATTGGAAATTTCAAAATCGAAATAGATAGGGACAAAACCGTTTTAGGACCTGACAGATGGCTTTTTTGGTGTTTTTTTGGATAATTTTGCATGCATAACACAGAAAAACACTTTGAAATGAAAGCAACAAGACTTTACTTCCTGCTTGCACTGCTGCTGATGGCGAGAGGGGTGACGATGCAAGCGCAAGAGTTTCAGCGGAGAGCCTCGATGCGGGATCCTCTGTTTTTGGATACCACCTCTGGGGTCTTCCATGAGATTTATGATTTCTGGCAACAATATGAATATGCACAGTTTCTGGATTATGGGAAGATAAGCGACCCTGACTATACACCAACAAACTTCGCTTTTTGGGCTGATTCTGAAATAGAAGACTATGGAGACCCCAATTCCATCATACAATGCAATTTACTGCCGTTTTATTCATACGAAGAGTATTTTATGGGGGTTATCAAACGCAACGACACACTATATGAACTCCAAACTGCGTTTTTTGACGATTTCCCAAGCCCAAAACAGTTGTTGGGCATCTTTACCATTCCTCTAATCAGGACAGCCGCCGGATTCAAGTTGGTCAATAAACTGACCATCAATAAAAATGATTTCTGCAAGAAACAAATCGCATGGATTACCTATTATTATCCATCGACATATCATTTTGATGAACAGGCGGCCAACACTGCCGTGTTGAGGCTTTCGGCATTCGCCGAAGAGTTTGGTGTCGATGGAATGGAACCTGTGGAGTATTATTTGTTTGAGAACAAGACGGAAATGTTCCATTACTTCGGGATAGACGGCAGTTGCTATGATTTCTATTCGGCAGAGACGGTTGTTCCATACGGAAACAGCAAAATAGGCAAAAACAAGATTTGCTACACGAAAGGTGGAGAAAGCAAGATTCATGAATTCATACATTTGATGCTAAAGAGCGTATCGAATGGCCAACGGTTTTCCCGATTTGAGGAAGGAATATGCTGCTATTTTGGCGAACATGTTTTACAGTCCAAAGAGTGGCATTTTGACAAGTTGAAGGTGTTTTTGAATGACAATCCTCAAATCGACCTTTCCGTGGATTTGATTGAGGCTTATGTGGATGCCGATGGAAAGTACACGCATGACTCAATCCAAAGTGTCATAAATTACAAGAGACCTTATAGTGATGTATATTCGAATTATGGCTATGACATCCAGATGGTGATTTGCGAGATGCTTTACAAGAAAGGCGGGATGGATTTGGTGAAAAGGATGTTGTTTGAAACGAAGGAGTTATTAGGGATTATTTGAGGGAGAAGTATTGAGGGAGAATTTTTGTGCTGACGTTATGCGTGCTAACGTGCTATCGGGATTACGAAAGTGGAATTTTATGGTAAAAAATATAATTATATCAACGAAATAATATGATATGAAAAGAGCATTGACCATCTTACTTTTTGCCCTCATGGGCACTTCGCTTTTGGGGCAGACGAAAATGCAATTCAGGGATCCGTTTTGGGTGGATACGACCTCGGCCGATTTTCAAGGTATTGTGAAACTCTGGAATGACTACAAAAGCAGCCTTGTGTCCGAGCAGTCGCCTACTGCATTTTGGATGGAATCGGAAGTGGCCACCTACGGTAATCCTGATTTGCTCATCCAGTCGTTTACTCTTTCCAAATACGATTTCATGGATTTCATGGGCGGGAAGGAATTGTTTATA
>CACXXW010000257.1 GCA_902771635.1 uncultured Bacteroidia bacterium
TCCATGAACATCTCACATAAAATGGCAATGGAGCCAGCGGAGTTGCCGAGCAGAAACACCTGTTCTGGGTCAATCCTGTATTCTTCGCAATGGCATTTGAAAAACCGAATCGCGGAACTGACATCTTGAGCCGCCATGTAGGCATCGCGCACTAATGAGGTGGCATTGAGATTCCAAATCGAAAGCAGCCGATAGTCGATGGAAGCCGCCGCATAGCCATGCTGAGCCAAGCGTGTGCAATACTCTACCATATCGACATAATCGCGACCTCCTGCGACAAAGGCTCCACCAAAAACAGTAATCACCAACGGGCGCGCCGAGAGGGTGTCGCCTTGCGGCTCATAGAAATCAAGATACAGGGTGATCGGCGATGTTTCACCCTCCTCGATGGCACTGCTGTAAGGAATCTCCGTTTCAACATTCACCTCATTGAAAACCGGTTCGGCATAGCGCCGACCCGACTGCGCCATTGCATTTGTGAAAAGGCCACAAAACAATACGGCCGTCACAACAATTCCCAATTTATGGATTGTCCTCATTCTAATCATTGTTTTCATCACCAGTGTTTTTCTTTTACAGTCTATCGTGTGCAAATGTACACATTTTTCAGAAATTGTCCTTTTGTCTTCATTTTTCTAATTCACGTCCCTTATTTCTCAAAAAAGTTGTATCTTTGCAGAAAATAAACGAATTATGACTACCCAAGCACCAGCTTTGAACCCTACACAGTTGCATCTACTCAAAATGTTCTCTTTTTGCAAGACCGAAGAAGCGCTGGAAAACATCAAAAAAGCTTTGCTGAAATACTATTCCGATGAAATTGACAAGGAAATGGATGCTTTATGGGCCAGTGGTGAAATGACCGATGAAAAGCATGAAACATTCAAGAACGGACATTTCAGGACACCTTACAAGCAACCTTAAAAATGGAGAACATTGTCCTTGACACCAATTGTCTTCTTGCTTCATTGTCACGAAACAAAGAAGAATATATAATTTGGAAAAGTCTTCAGGAAGGGAAGTACAATTTGTGTGTAACGACTGAAATTTTAGATGAATACACTGAAATTATTGAGCGAAACTTATCCTCTACTATTGCTGAGAATGTAATGTTTTTGTTGCTCAATCTGGATAATGTCGTTTTTATCCATACCTATTTCAGATTTGATTACATCACTTCCGACCCTGACGATAACAAATTTGTCAATTGTGCGATTGCGGCAAATGCGAGTTTCATTGTCACCAATGACAATCATTTTAAGGAATTGGATTCAATTGATTTTCCAAAAGTCAACCATATCAAGATTGACGATTTTGTCGCTCAACTTAAAAAAGAAAACCAAGACCCAAGCACTTGAATAGACATGTCCATCACCGAAATCTTAAACAAAGTCGGGCCTTCGACCCTTCGACCCTTCGAGAATCCTCAGGGACCGCAGGCTCAGGGCTCAGGGACCTTAACTCATGAGGAAATCAAACTCCTCCTTGCTGCCGAAGGCGACGACAAGAAACTATTGTTCGACAAAGCCTTGCAGACCAAGCTGGCACACTTGGACAACTATGTCCATCTGCGCGGGCTGATTGAATACAGCAACATTTGCACAAAGTATTGCCTCTACTGCGGTGTGCGATGCAAGAACTTGAAGGTAGACCGCTACCAACTCAGTGATGAGGAAGTCATCGAATGGCGGTGAGAGGAGCGATAAGGCTTTTGTGGATAAGATCACCCATTTGGTCAAGGAGATCAAGAAGATAGACAAAGGAAGTCTGGGCATCACACTGTCATTAGGTGAGCAAACCGAGGATACTTACCGCCGATGGTATGAGGCAGGCGCGCACCGTTACCTGCTCCGCATCGAGGCCTCGAACGAAAACCTATACTATAAGATTCACCCACATGATGAGAAACACGATTTCCAAACACGTTTGAACTGCATCGACACGCTCTTAAAGGTCGGCTACCAAACCGGCACTGGCGTAATGGTGGGACTCCCCTTCCAAACCTTGGACGACCTTGCCAACGACCTGCTCTTCTTTAAGCAAAAAGATGTGGCCATGGTGGGCATGGGGCCATTCATCCCCCACCCCGACACGCCACTTTGGCAATACAGAGACCAAATTCCATCCGCCGAAAAACGCATGGAATTGACTTTGAAGATGATTGCCATCCTTCGCCTAATGATGCCCGAAATCAACATGGTGGCAGCCACCGCCAACCAAACCGTCGACCCGCAAGGCCGCGAGAAAGCCATCCTCGCCGGAGCCAACGTCATCATGCCCAACCTCACGCCCAACGAGTTTCGTGAAAACTACCTCATTTACCCCGACAAGGCTTGTGTCAAGGAC
>CACXXW010000258.1 GCA_902771635.1 uncultured Bacteroidia bacterium
CAGAACCTCAACGTGACCTTGGACTACACCTACAACCGCTATGATGACGAGGACGCTTTCCGCAACATCGTTGACGGAAGCGAGAGCCAAGGCATCTTGAACCTCAACAAAGGCTACGGCAACACGGGCATCTATGTGGGCAAGGTCGACTACACCCTGCCATTCCGAAACGGCAAGACCACGTTCTCGGCGGGAGCGAAATATTCCTTGATTCAAACCGACAACCATGTTGACTTGAGCGGAAACAACACCCTTTTGCAGCACTATCATTCCGACGAGTCTAACGCTGCCGCCTACGCCAGCGTTGCGCACAATTTCTCCGACAAATGGTCGGCCACCGCCGGACTGCGGTTTGAATATGTGGACCGCCATAACTACTTGAACGGTGAACCCCAAGTGGACTACACGAAGCCCGGACTTTTCCCGAACGCCACTGTGCAGTACAAGCCCGCTGAGGGCTATGCGATGGGCGCATCTTATTCGAAGCGCATCGTGCGTCCTTCGTTGGATGCCTTGAATCCCAGCATGTATATTGATTCGCTAGTCAATACGATGGGCAACCCCAACCTCATCAACACCTACATCCATGCGGCGCAGGTGTTCTTCAGTTTCCCCATTTCGCTTTCGCTGCGTTTCGGCTACAATTACGAAATCAATCCCATTTATTGGGAACATTATCAAAGTGTTGATAATCTTGATATGGGAGAAGTCCGTTACAGAAATGGTGACCACTCGCAGAATTTCTACGGCTCCATCGCTTGGAACGGTAACGTCACAAAGTGGTGGTATCTCTACAGTTCCGTTTATTTCGGCAGGAACTATTACGAGAAGGAGGAGGACGGCATCCTGAAACAGAATAACAGGAACTACGCCATGCTTTCCGTCGGCAACATGCTGACTTTGCCATACGATGTGAAGTTCAACCTGAATTTCTATTACGGGACACCGTATCCTTCACAAAGCGTTACAGTGAAAGAGTTATGGAACCTCTCGGCCAGTTTGGAGAAGAGTTTCCTCAACAACAACCTGACTGTGCGGCTGAGTGCCAACGATATCTTCAATACCATGCTTTATTGGCAGCAGGGCATCCTTCGCGGTAACTCGTTGGTCTTCTTTGACGGCGATGGAAGGAACATCATGTTGAATGTCACCTACAAGTTCGGTCAATCGAAGGTGAGACTTAATTCGCGTTCGGTTAGTGAGGAGGAGAGAAATAGGTTATGAGAAACAATAATGCCGAGATGAAAAACTGCAATAATCTGAAAATCAACCAAGCGCTTTTCGAAAAATTGGTAAAGTTCTTCGGACTTGAAAAAGCGGAGAAAATATACAAAAGACTTGTTCGTTTAGACAACAATTAAACAATTCAACAATCAACAATTCAACATCATGAGAATCTATAAAAAAGGCAAGACCTCCCTCGTGTCTTCCATCCTGAACATCTTGGGCTTGACGGCAGCCTTCGCCGCGCTCTACATCATCCTCGTGCAGGTACATCACGACCTCACTTACAACAAGGCGCTCAAAGACAGCGACCAGATTTATGTCCTTACAAAGAAAGAAATCAATCAAAGTGAATACTCCTCTTATATGAACCGTCCTATGGGAGAGTATGTGCTTAATGCTTCCCCTGACATTGAAGCCGGCGGCTGCGGTAAAATCATCGCGATGTGTTCGGTTTCGAACTGGTGGCTGGCAACTGGGATGATCTGACAGGCACTGGCTTCGCCCTTTCGGAATCAGCGGCAAAACGCCTTGGAGTCCAAGTGGGTGATATGATGAAGTATTATGATGGATCGGGGTGGCAGGGAATATCCATCGTGGCCATCTATAAAGACATGCCGAAGCACAGCGACCTTTCCTCTTTCGAAATGCTTACCGATATGGGTGATAATAGCCTCGACGACTGGAAGGAGTTTTCGTTCAACTATTTTATGAAACTTCGTAAAGGTGCTGACCCCAAGGCGATTACCGAAGTGGCAATGCCGGTGGTCAAACAGTTTTTCAGTGAGGTGAATGGTGGCACTGAGGTTACGGATGATGATGTCAAGTTCGGGCTTTACCCCGTGCGGCTGACCGATATGTACTTCGACAGCAATTCCTATTATGCCCCTGGCAAGGCGGGCAACAGAACCACAACAATCACTTTGCTCGTCATCGCCATTTTTGTAGTACTCATCGCTTTCATCAACTACATCAATTTCTTCTTCGCCATGGTGCCGTTGCGCCTGCGGAGCATCAACACACGCAAGATATTGGGCAGCAGTCGTTTCCAGTTGGTGATGTCATCGGTGGGCGAATCGGTGCTGATGGTGGTCATTGCCTTGGGTTTGGCGGTGGCTGTAGTCACCTTGTTCAGGCAATCCACCTTGGCCTCGATGATTGACACTTCTCTCGATTTCGGCCAAAACTGGGGTGTCGTGGCTTTGACCATTGGTTTGGCGTTGCTTATCTCGGTGGTCGCCAGCCTCTATCCAGCCTTGTTCGCCACCTCGTTCAACCCCGCTTTTGCCTTGAAAGGCACCCTCGGCACTACACAGAAGGGCAAGGCATTTCGCATCGGCTTGATTGGCTTGCAGTTCACCGTTTCCATCATCCTGATTATCTGTGCGATATTCGTCTCCGAGCAACGTCGTTTTATGATGAATCACGAAATGGGCTTCAACCAAGAATGTCTTTTGCAGTCGCAGGTGTCGTGGGACCTTGCCACCAACCGAGAGGTCGTTGAGAGTCAGTTGTTGGCCGATGCGGCTATCAAGGACATCGCATGGGGTGATGGGCCTTTCGTAAATGATTATCGCATGCAATGGGGACGCACAGTGCGTGGCGAGGATGCCGGTTGGGATGTCTATCCCGTTTCGTGGAACTTCCTGCGTTTCATGGGCATCGACATCGTGGAAGGCCGCGATTTCACGGAAGCCGACGAGCATTCCACGGGTACGTATATCTTCAACGAAACTGCACGGGACGTATATAAAATCACCCTTGAAGATCAGATTGGAGGGCATGATAGCCAAGTCGCTGAGATTGCCGGTTTCTGTAAGGACTTCAACTTTGCTTCGTTGCGTCAAGACATTAGACCTTTTGCATTCTATCATACGATGTGTGGCCTTTCTCGCAATCGATTGAGAACCAATACAAAAAAGAGCAAAACCTCTCGAAGTTGGTCACTCTGTTCACGATTTTGGCCATCGTCATCTCGCTGATGGGTGTGTTCGGCTTGGTGATGTTCGAGACGGAGCACCGCCGCAAGGAAATCGGCATCCGTCGT
>CACXXW010000259.1 GCA_902771635.1 uncultured Bacteroidia bacterium
GCGCATCTATGGCAAGGTCAACTTGCCGCGTGAAGGTGTGGGCTTCGCCATGATGCCCGCCACCAATTTGGAGAAGTTCTTCAGCATGTTCCTCTATTGCTCACTTGTCACCCCCGTAGTGACTCTGGTGGGCAGCTGGTTAGTGGACTGCCTCATGACTCTTTTGCCTTTCGGTGGTTTCAAGGATTTCGCCATGTATGAAGATTTCTTGAGGAATATCAGCTTCGGCGACTTTATGATGTTGGCTGTCTCGCTGGTTACTGCCGCATGGGCCGAGTCGTCCATCTTCATGTTCGGTAACATGGTCTTCAAGCGCCGCAAGGCAGGCAAGACCTTTGCTTGGGGCCTGCTGATTGTCTTTTCGTTTACCCTGTTGATGCAACTGTTCCATTTGTGGGATAACTTCGGCATGTGGATCACTGAAACCAGTGCCCGGATGGAAGATCGTTTCCTCCCTTGGATCTACAGTGCCTTCCAGTTGGTCATCGCCATCGTGTTCTATGTGCTAACCTATCGTAAGATCAAAACGCAAAAATACTAACCATGAATAATACTTTCAATTTCAATCGGTTTGGAAAACTACTTGCCATGGACGGCAAGAAGTATCTCCGCAATTTCGGCGTCACCTTGGCCATCTTGTGCAGCCTTAATATAGCCACTTGGCTGCTGACTGCAGTGTTTGGCTTCACCATGCCGACATTCGTCCGCTGGATGGTCATTTATGTGGCTGTTTTCTTGTCATGCATCCTTGTTCCTGCCAAGGCCTTTGGCGACATCAACCTGCCTCGCGAGGGAGTGCGCTACGCCATGTTGCCAGTCTCCAACTGGGAGAAATACTTGAGCTATGTGCTCTACTGTGTCATGACTCCCGTGGCGGTGGCTTTGATTTCATACGGCATTGATTCGTTGTTGACCTTGCTTCCTGTAGGTGGCTTCCGCCATTACATTAAAAGCCTTGGTGTCATGGGCTCGACTTTGGATTTCATAAAAGAGATGGGAGCCGATCCTTCAGTCGTTTTTGATCCTTCAGACCTGACAAGTGATTATCTTGGTTTGTTTGACATGTTCAACAAGATTGGCTCTGTTGAAAGTTGGAACTACCTAGTGAGTTTCTTGTTTACCACAGGTTTCTTCATGTTGGGTAATCTGTTGTTCAAACACCATAAGACAGGTGCGACATTTGGCATCATGATGGGATTCTCGTATGCGATTTCTATGGTGTTCCAAACTCTGGTGTTTTCGTTCTCGACTGCAATTGGCCGTTTCATGGAAAACTTTGACTTTTCGGAATATGGCACTTTCATAAGTGGAGTGATGACGACGAGTGTCATCATTTATGCTTTGCTGACTATAGGTCTATATGTCGGTCTATTCTTCAAACTTAAAACCCAAAAATACTAAACCATGGAATTTAACAACTCTATGAGCAGATCCTGCGCGGCGAGCTGAAGGCTGATGACCGCATCCTTTCGGTGCGCGACTATGGCATCCAACTCGGTGTGAACCCCAACACCATCATGCGTTCCTACGAGACCATGACGGCGGCAGGAATCATCTACAACAAGCGTGGCATTGGTTATTTCATCTCTCCCGAGGCCAAGGACATCGTACTCAAGCAGATGCGCGAGGAGTTCCTCGAGAAGGAATTGCCCGAGGTTGTCAAGAAGATGAAACTTTTGGGCATAGGGATAGAGGAGATTAAGTTTTAAGAGATTCCCTGCGGGAATGGAGTATACAGTAGTTGTTTCCAGCGGCGGCCTATTGAGCTTACGATCCGTTAACGTTACAAGCCGCCGCAAGGCAACAACACGACAAACTCCATTAACTCCGTTGAATCTTCGATTTCCCGCGCAGCGGGAAACTCAACAAAATCAATAGACCACGAAAAAACATCGCTATGAAGAAACTAAAACCCCATCATTACATTATCCTGCTCACTGTATGCGTGGCCATAACGGTCATCATAGTGGCACTGACCCTGAGCAAAAAAATCGCCATAAGTGTCTTGTGCACCGGAATAGGATGCATTATTGGCCTCATCATCGGTACTGTTATCAAGAAAAAAACGGATGAGGGAAAGTAAAAGCACCTTCAATAGTCTTAAAACTATCTAATCATGAACGAAATCCTTCGCGTTGAGGGCCTCAGCAAAACCTTTCAGCTCTCGCGCAAACAACAAAAAATAGAAAGGACGGAACGGAAGGAGATTGTCGCAGTCGACAATCTCTCGTTCACCGCCAACAAGGGCGAGATCTTCGGTCTGTTGGGCCCCAATGGTGCGGGCAAGACCACCACTTTGCGTATGCTTGCCACCCTCATTGTTCCTGACAAGGGCGATGCTTTCATCGACGGTTGCTCCATTGTGAGCCAGCCAGAGCAGGTGAGGGCAAAGATTGGTTTCTTGACCTCCGAACTGAAGTTGGAAGACTTCTTTACTCCCAATTACCTGTTCGACTTTTTCTCTCAACTCTATGGCATTGCACCTGAAGTGATTGCGGAACGCAAAACCAAACTCTTTAAGCGTTTCGGCATCGACCGTTTCGCTGAAGTCAAGGTGGCTGACTTGTCGACGGGCATGAAGCAAAAGACTTCGCTAGTGGTTTCGTTGGTGCACGACCCTGAGTTTGTCATCTTTGATGAACCAACCAATGGCTTGGATGTGCTCACCGCAAGAACGGTGACGGACTATCTTCAGGAGCTGCGCGAACAAGGCAAGACCATCATCCTTTCCACCCACATTTTCAGCCTCGTAGAGAAACTCTGCGACCGTGTGGGCATCATCATTGATGGACAACTGACGCATTGCGACACTTTGGAAGGCATCTGTGCCGGTCAAACGCTTGAAGACCGTTTCTTCGACATCTATAAGGAAAAGAAAGGAGGGATGGAGTGATGAAAAACAACACTTGGACCATTATCAAGAAGGAATGCGCCCGCTTCT
>CACXXW010000260.1 GCA_902771635.1 uncultured Bacteroidia bacterium
GTTACACCGTTATCTTCGCCGTCAACGCTGCCCGTGGCGCTGTTGTCGCTGAAGAAGCCGAAGAGTAATCATTTGTCACTCATACGAATAGGCCGTCTTCGGGCGGCCTTTTTTAGTTAATAAAGCCAAGGTCCCTGAGCTTGTCGAAGGGCCGACAGATATTAGACGGTGCTTCGACAGGCTCAGCAACCTGCTTCGTAGGGATTAATGCATTATGTCGATTATTAATAGTATTTTTGCGCGTTTATTCCGCAAAAGGAAACAAACCGAACCTGATGAAATGAAATACCTGATAGCCTGCTTGGGAAATATCGGTGCCGAGTATGACAACACGCGCCACAACATCGGTTTCAAGATTGCTGACCGTTTGGCGAAGGACCTTGAAGGTTCTTTTACCACAAACCGTCTCGCCCAAACCTCAGAGATGAAATTCAAGGGCAAGACCCTGCTTGTCATCAAGCCGACGACCTATATGAATTTGAGTGGTAAGGCGGTGAAATACTGGTTGCAACAAGAGAAGATACCGATGGAGAACCTGCTGGTTGTCAACGATGACATCGCTTTGCCATTGGGCACATTGCGCCTTCGCAAACAAGGTGCAGACGGTGGTCACAATGGTCTGACCGACATCATCGAGAAATTGGGCACCAATGTTTTTTGTCGTTTGCGTTTTGGCTTGGGCGACGACTTCCCGCGTGGCCGTCAGGTTGATTTCGTGTTAGGCCAATGGAAACCCTCAGAAGAACCCATCGTCGACCAAAAGGTTGACGAGGCCGTGGAAATCATCAAGAGCTTTGTTGTTCAAGGGCCGGACAGAACGATGAATCTTTACAATAAACGCTGATTTTTCGGTAAACGTCATTGCGAGGAGGAACGACGAAGCAATCCAGGAAGAAAGCTTTTTATCTGGACTGCTTCGTGCCTCGCAGTGACGTTAAGTGTTCTTTAAGCTTGTTCCTCCGCTTCCCTCGCCTTCTTTTCCTTCAACGACCCTTCAAAAATATCAAATCTCACAAAACGGCACTCCAAAGGCCCGTTCCAGACGGGTATCTTGGCCGTGGGCTTCAGTCCGACATGGCGCAAAGCCACGGCATCGTCGGTGATGAGCCAGCATTGGAAGCCTTGGAAGTTGTGCTTTAGCGTGTGGCCGATTTCCTCATAGAGCTGGTCGATGTTGTCTTCTTCCAAGCGGTCGCCATAAGGTGGGTTAATGACCAAAATGCCGCCGCCTTCGGGTGGGGTGAGGTCGTGCATGTCTTTCTTCATCAGCTGGATGTCGTGCTGCAAGTGGGCATAGTTGAGGTTGCCCTCAGCGATAGCGACGGCCTTGGGCGAGCGGTCGGAGGCCCAAATCTCATATTCGAAATCGCAAATCTTATCATCTGCCTCTTGGCGGATGCGCTGCCACAGCTCAGCATCATAGTCATCCCATTTCATGAAGCCCCACTGCTTGCGGTAGTAGCCCGGCGGAATCTTCATCGCATACATGGCCGCCTCGATGGGCAGAGTGCCCGAGCCGCACATACAATCCAAAAAATTGCAGTCAGCCTTCCACCCCGTGAGCTGGATGAGACCTGCGGCCAACACCTCGTTCATCGGAGCCTTGTCAACCTGCTTGCGGTAGCCTGAGCTGTCGAAGAGGATGGTCACCTTGTCCTCGCGGATGTGCAGGCTGATACGCAAGTCAGGATTCAAAGTGTTGATACTGGGTCTAATACCATACACATCACGGAACAGATCGACGATGGCATCCTTTACTGTCAAGGCAGCATATTGCGAATGGGTGAAGAAACGTCCGCTCGTGACGGCATCGACGCAGAAGGTCTGGTCGGTGCGCAGCAGTTCACACCAGTTGATTTCCTTCACTTTCTTATAAAGTTCATCGGGATTCTTGGCGAAGAAATTCTTGAATGGCTTCAGCACCTTGAGGGCGGTGCGCACCTCATAATTAATACGGTACATCAGCTCTTTGTTGCCTTCGCAAATCACGGCGCGGTGCATCAGTCGCACATTCTTCGCCCCAAGGGCCTTGATTTCCCGAGCCAGCACTTCCTCAAGTCCGGCTGCAGTCTTGGTGATGAGTTGGTAGTTGTCTTCCATGTTGATTATTTTTGCACCCTCAATTTGAAATCCAATATGAAAGAAGTCAGAGTTAGATTTGCCCCCAGCCCAACGGGTCCCTTGCACATTGGGGGTGTGCGCACAGCATTATATAATTATTTGTTCGCCAAAAAGAATGGCGGCAAGATGATCCTCCGCATCGAGGACACCGACCAAACCCGCTTTGTGCCAGGTGCTGAGCAATATATCGTGGAGTCCTTGGACTGGTGCGGCATCAAGTTCGATGAGAGCGACTATGTGGGCGGCGAGTTCGGTCCCTACAAGCAGAGCAACCGCAAACACCTTTATAAACAATACAGCGACGAGTTG
>CACXXW010000261.1 GCA_902771635.1 uncultured Bacteroidia bacterium
CGCTTCATCGAAGACAACATCCCCGACTGGAAACTTTACAACGGCAAAGTGCTTTACACCCTCGACCGCCGCTTCATCGACAAAAACGGCTTCCCCGAAGGCTGCGTGAGCGCGTTCCTGAAATCGGAAGGCGAACAATGTGTTCCCATCGACCAATACATGTACAGCAAAGTTGAAAAGGAGTTCAAGTTGGCGCTTTACAAGGGCGAATATCTCCTTCGTTTTGACGACGGGAAGGAGTACAAATATACTACAATCAATGTGAAGTAAGGTAATTACTGCGTTTTTTTGTAGTTTTGCAGAATAGTATTCTAAACCATAACGCTATGAAAAACATTCGACTTTACACCCTGCTTGCGCTCCTGCTGATGGCGGGAGGAATCTTTGTTTCGTGTAGCACACAGCCAGCCGAAAAGCAAATCGCCGACCTATTCATGGTTTTTTCAGACGAATCCACCGGTTTTGAACAAATCAAAAACGCCGTCAAGGACAAGCGCATTGTGATTTTAGGTGAAGCCGGTCATGCCGACGGCAAGACCTTTGAAATCAAGTCAAAATTGATTGAATACCTCAATTCGAACAATGAATATGATGTCGTATTGGAAGGCATGGGCTTCCTTGATGGCGCTGTATTGCAGGGCGTTTTGCCATCGCTTTGCATCGACAGCAACTATCTTGATGTGGCCAATGCCTGGAATCCTTTGTGGAGCCAGACAAAAGAAGCATCCTCTTTGGTGGAAGCCATGCGTAGTGGCAAGGTGAGGTATTGGGGTATGGACTGCAACCCTTCTCTCAGCGACTATTTCCTTATCCCATATTTGTCGGCTTCCTCACCAAGCGTTTCAAATGTGTTGGGAGGAAGTCTATTCACGACCGCATGATGGGCATGGATACCACTTTGACACATAACGAATTGGATTACTTTGATTCGAAGATGAGCCAAGCCCAAAAAGCCTTGGAAGAGGAAAACGATTTGGAAAAGAAGGCCATCCTTGACATGGCCATTGACAACGCCTTGGCGTTTTCGGGACAGGTGAGATTGGGATTCACCGAGTGGGATGCACAAAACGAAGGCATCAACATCCGCGACCGACAAATGGCCGAGAATGTGACATGGTACCTGAACCATTTTCCCGAAAGAAAAATCATCATTTGGACCGCCAACTTTCACGGAGCCAAGCAAATCAACCAAATCAATTACGGCAAAGAGCCTGACCCGGATTTGTACAACAAGTATGTGCTTTGTGGTGAGCATCTTGAAAAGGCATTCCCTGGGCAGTTGTATTCCTTGGCTTTCACTTCGGGTGGTGGTAGCGAGGGCTATTTCTATGCAACAGACAGCACAGCGATTGTACCGGATTCAACATCGATGGAATTTCAATTGAGGCAACGTTGTATGGAATATGGCTTTTGCGATTTGAGCCAAAGAAAAGATTGGACTGACATGGCTTTCAACAGCATCATATTGGGCTATGACTGCAAGCCAGGCAAATGGGCTCAGGTTTTCGACGGCGTTTTTTACTTGAAAGAGAATCACAAGGCGCATCTGGTCCAAGAATAACACATTGACTTATGGAAAAAAGAACTATTTTCACCTTAATAATATTGCTTTGTCTTGGTTCGGTGCTTTTCGCCCAAACCAAAACCATCGTTCACGGCAACCTCGGTGTGGAGAACGTGAACATCAGCATCGTGAACACCCCATACGGCACCAGCACCGATGCCAAAGGGCATTACGATCTGCCGCTTTTCGACCGCTCGGAGACCGTCAACCTTTATTATTCGTGCATCGGCTATCAGGATACAGTGGTGAGCCTCACGCCGAGGCAATTGCAGCGCGATTCCATCAACATCAGTTTCCGTATGCGCAAGACGAGTTATGACCTTCAGGAAGTTGGCATTTCGGCGAATCGCGATTTTTACCGCACAGGTTCAAACCGCAACATTGCAGACATCGCGTTTTTGGATGGGAAAATCTACCTTTTGGAGAACAAACCCAAGACTTCATCGATGGTCGTCCTCGACACCGAAGGCGTTGTGCAAGCCCACAAGGACTACGACCAACTCTTTGAAAAACTCCACATTGACGCTTTCGACGACCTCATTCTTGTTGGGCAAGACAGTTGTCTGCAAGTGTATCTTGATGAAAAACAGGGCATTTTGCCCGTTTCCACCTTCTCGCGCGATGACTACCGCAACAAACTCCTCAAAATCGTTTGCGAGTACAACGGGGCTTACATCGTAAGGACCATTGTCCACGACCGAGGGCTTTATTGGCTCAAATTCAACCACGGCAAGAGCCAGGACTTCCTTTACATGAAAAAAGACGGCACGATGGAGA
>CACXXW010000262.1 GCA_902771635.1 uncultured Bacteroidia bacterium
GATTTTTGAATGAAAAGCCCAAAAAAATTTTCTTCAAGACAACGCTCACTGTAAAGTTTCTTTACACCACTGTAAAGAAACTTTACACTTTTTGTAAAACGCTGTTTTTGTATTTTATTGGTTTTTAATTGTTTACAATTTTGGCACGGCGATAGCCATGCTAAAAGGCAGTAAAATTATAAACCTGTAAAGCTATGGCAAAGAAATCATTTTTGACCGCACTGCTGGTAGTTTTGGCGGTGCTGGGCGCGAGGGCACAGAATTTCAACGGTAAAGTCGTTGATGAAACCAACCAATCAGTACCATTTGCGAATGTGGTGCAAACAAGTCAGGACTCGGCCTTTTTAAGCGGCTGTGTCACTGATGAAAACGGAACTTTCCAAATGGGGAAAGCGCAAAACGCGGCCTTGCTGAAAGTGTCCTTTATCGGCTACAAGGACAAATGGCTGCCGCTTTCGGGAACGCAAACCAACTTGGGCACTATCCAACTTGAAATGGATGCCGTCAGCCTCAACGAAGTGACGGTCAGCGCGGGTCTGCCCGATGTTTACATTAATGGTGACGCGCAAGTGACCACGGTCGAGAACAGCATCCTTGCCGAGGTGGGCGCGGCTGACGATGTTTTAGGCAAAATTCCGGGTATTGTCAAGGACGAAAACAAACTGACGGTGTTCGGCAAAGGTGAGCCGCTAGTTTACATCAACGGACGGCAAGTGCGTGACTTCAGCGAATTGGAGCAACTCAACTCCAAGGACATCCAGCGCGTGGAATTGGTCACCAACCCAGGGGCGCGGTACGATGCCACGGTCGGGGCGGTGGTGCGTATTGTCACCAAGAAGAACCCCAATGAGGGCTTGGGCGTGGATGTGCGCTCATCGGTTTATCAATCGGCGGCCAACACCGACCTGCGCGACATCGTAAGCCTCAACTATCGCAAGAACGGCTGGCAACTGTTGGCCACCATCGATTACCGCAACATGAAGTCCTTGCAGCACTCCAACATCATCCAGGAAAACAAGGTGGAAAACGACTGGCTTCAGCAGAACACCTTACAAGAAGACACGCGGGATGCCCGCATCTCCAGCGTGTTTGAGGCCAACTATTCCTTCAATCCCGACCACATCGTTGGCGTACGCTACAGCCCTACTTTCTGGGCGGTGATGAGCGATTCCATTCATATCAACAGCGCGGTCAAGATGGACGGAGCCTATTACGACCAATGGGAAAGCCGCCAACAGATGAAGTACGACTACGACATGGGGCATCGTGTCAATGCCTTCTATCTCGGTAAATTGGGAAACACCTCCATTGACTTCAACGCCGATTACCTCAACAACGGCCACACCGTTTATAATAATGGCATTGAGCATAGCATCGAGTGGGACGACCGTGTCATCAAATCGGAAAACCCAGTCAAGAACAGACTTTTGGCAGTCAGGCTTCGTTCACCTCGCGCCGCGACGACTACATCAGTCATTCGGAGTATGCCGAAACTTCGTTCACACAGATTAAAGATAGAAATCTTGCCGCCTTTGTGGAATACAGCCGCATGGTGCCTTTCAGCGAAACGGTGATGGGTATGTTCAGCGTGGGCTGCCGCTACGAACACGCCGCTTACGACTATTACGAGCAAGACCAGCCCATCGACGGCCAAAGCCGCAAGTTCAATCATGTTTTCCCAAGTGCCTCGCTTTCGATGCAAATCGACAAGGTGCAACTTATGGCGAGTTATTCCGCGAAGACCAGCCGCCCGTCGTACCGCGACCTGCGCAACGCCATGGAATACATCAACCGATTCACGTTGCAGACGGGCAATCCGTTGTTGGAGCCTTGGCTGATCCATGACTTTTCGCTCATGGCCTCATGGAGGTTCATGCAGTTTTCTGCAGGTTTTCAGGATGCCCGCAATGCCATCATGGAATGGGCTGAACCCGTAGAAGGTTCATCATATGTATCACTGCTAAAGCCTCGAAACTTCGACCGCATTCCGCAAATGTGGGCAATGGTGTCGGCCGGTCCGACGATTGGCGTTTGGAATCCTAATTTGTCGGTCGGTTTCAGCAAGCAATGGTTTTCCGTTGAAAGCCAGGACGAAACCGTTCATTTCGACAAGATAATGCCTTTCGGCTCTTTCACTAATGTTTTCGCTTTGCCCAAGGACTGGACCATCAATGCCGACCTAACCTACACGGGCAAAGGACATACAGGCATCACTTATTGCTTTAAGGATTCGTGGGTGTGCAACCTTTCTGTACAGAAGGCTTTCTTGAATAAAGCCCTGACGGTGACATTGGGCGTTAATGACTTGTTCAACCAGTCGAAATACTGTTTTGAGAGTTATTATTCGAGGCTGCGCATCACCAAAGACGGCACATACGATTCCCGCGAAATTTATTTTACCTTGCGCTACCGTCTGAAAGCCAAAACCAGCAAGTATCGCGGAAGTTTGGCGG
Organism: uncultured Bacteroidia bacterium; assembly: GCA_902771635.1. GTDB lineage: Bacteria > Bacteroidota > Bacteroidia > Bacteroidales > F082 > Limimorpha. The sequence goes on from CACXXW010000262.1 coordinate 2,454, forward strand.
GAGAGGAAGAACGGCAGAGGATGTAACATAATAGCCGCCCCATCCTGATTACATGCGTTTGGCGACGCGCT
>CACXXW010000263.1 GCA_902771635.1 uncultured Bacteroidia bacterium
CGCGAGCGACTCATCAACCGTCAGACCGACTCGATGGAAGAGATTGAGAAGCGACTCGCCAAGGCGGCTTGGGAGATGGAGTTTGCCCAAGGCAAGTTCGACCGCACCGTCATCAACGACGACCTCGAGACCGCCAAGCGCGAGATCCTTGAAGTGGTCACTACGTTCTTGAATAGTTCCAACGATTCATACACTGGGTAAGGGATACCTTTCGCCTCATGACGTCATGGCGGAGGAACATCCGCCATCTCCCAAGCGCGAAGATGAATCCCTTTCGATTGGGAGATTGCAGGTCAAGCCCGCAAATCCCCGATTCGACGATGCGAAGCGAGTCAATGACGGTTAAGGCTAGAAAAAGGTATTCCTATAAGGTTTACTACCAATGAAAAAAGTAGGCATTTACTCCGGCTCATTCAACCCCATCCATCACGGCCACGTGATGCTGGCCAACTATTTGGTCGAGTTCTCCGACATGGATGAGTTGTGGTTTGTAGTCACACCACAGAATCCCTTGAAGAAGAAAGAGGATTTGCTTGACGACGATGAGCGCCTCAAGATGGTTCAACTTGCCATTGGCGATGACCCGCGCATCCATGTCAGCGACATCGAGATGCACCTGCCCACGCCTTCCTACACCATTAATACCCTAACCGCCCTCTCGGAGCAACATCCCGACAGTGAGTTTGTCTTCATCTGTGGCATGGACAGCCTGCAAAACCTCAAGAACTGGCGAGAGTACCAAAAGATTCTTGACAACTACGAGCTGTTAGTCTTTCCCCGCGAAGGCTACGACGGCGGCGAACTTATCAATTATCCTTCTGTGACGGTGCTGAAGACCCCAATCATTGAAATCTCGTCCACCTTCATCCGCCAATGCATTAAAGAAGGGCGCGATGTCAGGCATTTCATGCCGGAGAAGGCGTTTGAGTATATGAAAGAGCATCGGCTTTACGAGTAGTTAACATAACCGACTTGTGAGATTCCCTAGCGGGAATGGAGCAACGTCAATAAGTGAGGTAATGTTGCCAAAAATGGTTGATGATATGCCGGATTTTCACCAATGCCTTAAAAAACCCAACAGCATAATTTGTTGAAAATCTTGTGTCTATCTATATACTGTCAGTAATTTACATCATACCTTACCAACCATTTTTGTCTATTATACCATAAGTGATAAGCGGCGGATTGTAGAACTTACGGATTGTAAACGTCACGAGTCGCCGCGGGCAACACTAACGACATTTTCCATTCCCGCAGGGAATCTCTGTCATTTGGCAAAGGTAGAAACAATGCTCACAATTCTAAGATTTCGAAGTCGGAAAGTCCCGTAATTTCGGCTATTTCCTCGATTGACATCCCTCTTGCTCTCATATTCCGAGCCATTCCAACAATGCTTTTATACACAGCGTCTTGTGGGTCGTTGAACAAGTCTTCGCTGTTTTCCCATTCGGCCCAATCGGTTTCGGTGAGATAGGTTTCGACTTGTTTCCTTAATTCTGGAATGTCATTCGTTGCTGTGCCCCAAAGAATGCGAGGAATTATATTGGTATAGTCATGAACGAGGATGTGTCTCATGCTTTCTATCATCTTCCAAGGTGTTTGGGGATGTTCCGCTTTGAAAGCCTTGGTCAACATAAAAGCCGCTTCGCCAACCACTTCCACATTCTTCATAACAGCATAATACAACAGGTTATTCGAGGTGAGTTCCTCGAAAGACACACCTTCCATGAATTGCGTGACATGATTGGAATATTCGATGATGTCTTCCAACCTTCCTTTATCCCTCGCTCTTTCTCTCATAGATTAATTGTTTGTCACGTTCGACACTATCAACGGCATACGGACGAAGCGAACCGTCAACGACCAAATCCACTTCCCTTCCAAGCAATTCCCTCAAATCCAAGTACATACCACCCATGGTAAGCAGAGTAAACGGCTTTCCTGAATAGTCTGGCACGAAAAGGATGTCCACATCACTCCAGGGTTTTTCCTCGCCGCGGGCAAAGGAACCGAAAAGCCATGCTTTCAGGACGGGTTGCGTCTCGAAATACTTGGCGATAATTTGGATCATAGATTGCGTGCTCATAATGCATTGATTTTATGATGCAAAAATAGCATTATTCTCGGAAAGAGAACCTTTTTTCGAAAAAAAGTACTATCCGAAGGATTCTCCTCCTATCAGATTCGTCAAATCAATAAACTCCCGCACCGACAGCTGCTCGGGTCGTTTGTTGAAGACCTCGTTTTCGATGATTTCTGGCCTGAGCATCGGACGCAGCGAGTTGCGCATGGTCTTGCGGCGTTGGTTGAAAGCCTGCTTGACAATGCTCACAAACAGCTTCTCGTCGCAGCCCAAGTCGGTGACGGCGTTGCGCCGCATCTTGATGACTGCCGATTTCACCTTGGGTGGCGGGTTGAAGACGTTTTCGTGCACCGTGAAGAGATAGTCGATGTCGTACCAAGCCTGC
>CACXXW010000264.1 GCA_902771635.1 uncultured Bacteroidia bacterium
CGCCGGCACCGATGCCGCCATGCAGCAGACGACCGCCGTCGACGCTGGCGACAAGTGGATCCTGAACGGCACGAAGATCTTCATCACCAACGCATCCTACGCCAATGTGTTCATCGTCATGGCCATGACGGACAAGTCGAAGGGCACGAAGGGCATCTCAGCCTTCATCGTCGAGAAGGGCATGCCTGGCTTCAGCATCGGCAAGAAAGAGCTGAAGATGGGTATCCGCGGCAGTGCGACCTGCGAGTTGATTTTCGAAAACTGTGAAGTGCCGAAGGAGAACCTCCTGGGCCAACTCGGCAAGGGCTTCAGCATCGCCATGAAGACCTTGGACGGTGGCCGTATCGGTATCGCCTCACAGGCTTTGGGTATCGCTCAAGGTGCTATGGATGAGACCGTTAAGTATACGAAGGCAAGCAGTTTGGCAAGGCCATCGCCCAGTTCCAGAACACCCAATTCCAGATGGCCGACCTCAAGACGAAGGTCGAGGCTGCCCGTTTCCTCGTGCGCAGCGCCGCTTGGAAGAAAGACAATGGCATCCCGTATTCGGCCGATGCAGCCATGGCAAAACTCTTTGCCGCTGAAACGGCTATGGAAGTCACGACCAAGGCCGTGCAGTTCCACGGTGGTTATGGCTACACCCGCGAGTATCCTGTGGAGCGCATGATGCGTGACGCCAAGATTACGGAGATTTACGAAGGTACATCGGAAGTCCAGCGCATGGTCATTGCCGGTCATTTGTTCAAATAATAGGAGGGAAGCAGTATGAATATTATCGTTTGTATCAAGCAAGTTCCGGATACCACCGAAATCAAGATTGATCCGGTAAAGGGTACGCTGATTCGTGAAGGCGTTCCGAGCATCATGAACCCCGATGATAAGGGCGGCCTCGAACTCGCCCTGCGTCTGAAAGACCAGTTCGGCGCCAAGGTCACCGTCATCTCGATGGGACCTCCGCAAGCCGATGTCATCATGCGCGAAGCCTTCGCCATGGGCGCCGACCGCGCCATCCTTCTCTCTGACCGTAAGTTCGCAGGCTCCGATACGCTGGCAACCTCGTATGCCATCTCCGGTCTCTGCCGCACTTTGGACTATGACCTCATCATCGCTGGCCGTCAGGCCATTGATGGCGACACCGCACAAGTGGGTCCTGAAATGGCTGAACACCTCGGTCTGCCTCAGGTTTCCTATGTCTGCGATGCCAAGTTACTCGACAATGGCAACCTGCTGGTTCACAAAGAGAACGAAGACAGCGTCCAAGTCCTCGAAGTGGAAGGCAAGTGCCTGCTGACCGTCCTCGCTTCCGCCTTTGAACCTCGTTACATGACCGTGAGCGGCATCGTTGAGGCCTACAACAGGGAAGTGGAAGTTTGGGGTGCTGACAAGATAGACTACGATGAGAACCGTCTCGGTCTGAGTGGCTCGCCCACCAAGGTGTTCCAGTCGTTCCCGAAAGCCATGAAGGCTCCGGGCGAGGTACACGAAGTGAGCGAAGAAGAAGCCGTCGAGCTGATTGTCAATAAACTGAAAGAAAAACACATCATCTAAAAGTTACAGCCATGGAATTGAAAGATTATAAGAACGTATTCGTTTTCGCCGCCGACACCCTCGGTGAGAAGGTTGTGGCTATGTTGCTTGGTTGCGGCATCAAAGACCAAGCCCAGAAACTGATCGAATTCGGTGCTGACGAGGTCATCGTTGCCGACTGCCCAGAACTGAAGGACTATCTGAGTGAGCAATACACCCAGGTCGTCGACCAGATCATCAAGGAGCGTTGCCCCAACATCGTGCTCTATGGTGCCACCACCATTGGCCGTGACATGGCTCCGCGTATCGCTTCGCGTCTGAAGACTGGTCTGACAGCAGACTGCACCAAGCTCGAAGTCGTCAGCGACGAGAAGAGCAACGGCGAGCCGCAGTTCCGCATGACGCGTCCTGCTTTCGGCGGCAACCTGATGGCCACCATCATTTGCCCGAACACCCGTCCGCAGATGTCAACCGTGCGTCCTGGCGTGATGCAGAAGCGTCAGCGCCAAGAAGGCCGCCAAGGCGTGGTCACTGTCTTCGCGCCGAAGTTCGACACCAGCAAGTTCAAGGTGAAACTCGTTGAGACCATCAAGGAAGACAAGGCCATGGTCGACATCGCTGATGCCAAGATCTTGGTCTCTGGCGGTCGTGGTGTCCACAACAAGGAAGGCTTCGACAAGCTGCAGGCTTTGGCCGATGTGCTTGGCGGACAGGTTTCATCGAGCCGTGCCATGGTCGACAACGGCGTGATGCCTCATGAGCGTCAGGTCGGTCAGACGGGTAAGACCGTCCGCCCGAACCTCTACATGGCTTGTGGTATCAGCGGTGCCATCCAGCACTTGGCCGGTATGGAAGAGTCCGACTTCATCATCGCCATCAACAAGGACAAGTTCGCGCCCATCTTCAGCGTCGCCTGTGCAACGGCTCTATATGGACGATTTTTTTTGGAATAAGATTTCTAGACATTCTAGATATTCTAGAAAATCTAGTCTAAATTGAGTTGACCCAAATAGTAATTACAATGGCAAATCAACTAGAAGCAGCGGAAAGAATTGAATCTGTGCTTAGGAAACAGACCAATTGGAAGAATCTATGGTTCTACCAAAAAACTGTTGTCCTTTATCAGATGACATATGTCTTTACCAGACGGTTCTTACCTGCTTTTGGCGATAGAACGGTTGATCAAATGGTACAAGCGGCTCGTTCTGGAAAACAGAACATTGTTGAAGGTTCTGCAGACGGGGTGACCTCTATGGAAATGGAACTAAAACTTCTGAATGTCGCCAGATCTAGTATCCAAGAGTTGCTTGAGGATTACCAAGACTACATCAAAAGCCACAAACTGACACAATGGACCCAGGGACATGCTCGCTTTGATGCCATGTTGTCATATTGTCGAGAGCATAACCGACTTGAAGAATATGAATTATTCTTTGATCGTTGGGATGATGAAGAAATGTCTAACACAGCTATTACTCTTTGCCGGATGGTGGACAAAATGATGACAAGCTACCAAAAGAAAAAGGAGGATGAATTCATAAAGGAAGGAGGCCTCCGCGAACGAATGACTGCTGCTCGCCTTGGTTACCGTGGTAGCCAAAAAGAAGCCTTAGAAGCTGCTTTAAAGGAGATAGATACTCTCCGTAAGGAAAATGAAGAATTAAAAGCGAAACTAGATTCGTTATATGGCAAGAAATGAAGACCTTCTTCCTTAAATCCTAATCTTATGACAGCATCTAATTCTACCAACCCCCTTGACCTCGCCTATGAAGCCGGTTCCATCCTTTTGGAGAACGGTGCGGAGATTTCGCGCGTGGAGGAGACCATGAAGCGCATCGCCAGCCACTAT
>CACXXW010000265.1 GCA_902771635.1 uncultured Bacteroidia bacterium
AAGGCAACGGCAACATCGTCACGCGTGACATCGATGTGGCGGCGTTCAAGGAAATCAGCATGATATTGCCTGCAACGGTAAACTACAAAGTGGCGGACAACTACTCTTGCCGCGTGACCCTCGACGAGAACCTTTTCGAGTGGGTCGACATCTATCTGAAAGGTGATTGCTTGAGGGTCGAGATGGTTAAGACCTTTCAGCAATCCGACGTGAAGCCGACGAAGTTCCTCATTGAGCTCACCGCCCCGACCTTGGAGGAAATCAGTATAATGGGTAGCGGCGACTTTAATTTCGTTACACCGTATGAAGCCAAAGAGTTGAAAATCAAATTGACGGGTTCGGGCGATGTGGTTTTCGAGAAAACAGCAAACATCCATGATTTTGATGTGGATGTTGCAGGCTCGGGAAATGTGTTGAGTAAAGAGTTCCATGCTGACTACATGGATATAAGCATCGCCGGATCGGGGAAGATGGTTTGCGAACACCTCCAAGCCAATCACCTGCGTTCAAGTGTCGCTGGTTCGGGCGATGTCATTATCAAGGATGGAAAGGTGAAAAAAGCGAATCTTTCCGTGGCAGGTTCGGGCTCCGTTGAGGCACGCTGTCAGATGGAATCGATGGACTACAGCGTTGCTGGCACGGGTAGTATCTCTTACCCAGGCGATGTCAAGGCGGTAGGCACCGTAGTAGGCGGCAAGATCAATAAAATCTGGGGAACAGAAAACTGCAAGAAATAAAGTAGTGATGAAAAACCGAAAAAATCTAAAAATCAAACAGTTACTTTTTGAAAAACTTGTAATGGCTTTTGGACTTGAAAAAGCGGAGAGACTCTTCAAATTATTCGGAATTATCAAGTAAAATCTTTAAAATCATACTATTATGACAAAGAAATCATTACTAACCGCACTATTCGTTTGCATGGTGGTACTTTGCGCGAAGGCGCAAAACATCAGTGGTCGCGTGGTGGACGAAAACGACGCGCCCATTCCTTACACCACCGTCGTGGCGATGCAACTGCCCGACAGCACCTTCCTTGGCGGCGTGACCACCGACAACGATGGCCGTTTCGTTCTCGACATGGCTTGCGACCTGCTTAAAATCACCTTTGTGGGCTATGATCCGAAGTTTGTCAGCCAACCGAAAGGCAATTTGGGAACACTGAAAATGAATGTCGTTTCCTCTCAACTTCAAGAGGTGACCATTGCGGCCAAGCGACCGGAAATCACCAGTCTGCCAGATAGGACTGTGGTTGGAGTGGAAAGCACCTTGCTATCATCGAGTGCCGACGGCATCGACATGCTGCGCAAAACACCTGGCCGCCCATCGTTTACATCAACAACCGGCGCGTGTATTCGATGGACGAGGTCTATAACCTGAACCCGCAAAACATCAAGTCCATCGAAATCATCCACAACCCGTCGTCGCAATACGAGGCCGATGCCACCGCCATCGTGAAAATCGTCACCATAAGGCGCAACGATGATTTTTCGGTGCGTATTGGCGGCACCGTAACCAAGGCGCGAAGGTGGAGCGAGCGTGCCTTTGCCGATGTCACCTTCTCGAAAAACAAGTTTTCGGCCAACCTCTATTACGGATTCAACGGAAGGAAAACACATACCTTCAACAACGTGGACGTGATGGGCTACTCGATGATTGAACACCGAGCCTACAACCTCTCGGAAAACCAAGGCCACAACGCGAAACTGATGCTTGAATACGCGCTGACTCCGAAAATCACCCTCAGTTTGCAGAGCAACAACAACTTGGGCAAAGGGACGAGCCTGCGCGAGCAAAAGACCCATTTCGAGGGACTCAACCACACGGATTTCAAGACCGTGACCAACACCAACGACAAGAGCCTGCGTAGCAACAACACACTGTTTTTCAACTATGACATCGACAGCCTTGGCCAGAACCTCAACGTGACCTTGGACTACACCTACAACCGCTATGATGACGAGGACGCTTTCCGCAACATCGTTGACGGAAGCGAGAGCCAAGGCATCTTG
>CACXXW010000266.1 GCA_902771635.1 uncultured Bacteroidia bacterium
CTATCGCGTTGTCGACACACCTCACCATCGTACGGGCACCAAGTGGCACGCCTACCCGATGTATGACTTCGCCCACGGACAAAGCGACTACTTCGAGGGTGTCACCCACTCGCTTTGCACCTTGGAGTTTGTGGTGCACCGTCCGCTCTACGACCTCTTTGTCGACTGGTTGAAGGAGATTAGGGGAGAAGGTGACAACATGGATGACAACCGTCCCCGCCAGACTGAGTTCAATAAGCTGAACCTCAACTATATCTTGCTGAGCAAGCGTAATCTGCTCGTCCTTGTCAACGAGGGCCTGGTGAGCGGCTGGGATGACCCGCGCATGCCCACGATTTGCGGCTTCCGTCGACGTGGCTACACACCGAGCGGCATCCACAAGTTCATCGACAAGATTGGCTATACCACCTACGATGCCTTGAACGACTTCGCCTTGATGGAAAGTGCCATCCGCGAGGACCTCAATGCCACAGCTACCCGCGTGGCTGCTGTGGTCAACCCTGTGAAGTTGGTCATCACCAACTATCCCGAGGGACAGGTGGAAGAAATGGAAGCCATCAACAACCCCGAGGATGAATCAGCCGGCAGCCACAAGATTGCCTTTAGCCGCGAGCTGTGGATTGAGAAAGAGGACTTCATGGAGGATGCTCCGAAGAAGTATTTCCGCATGACCCCAGGCAACGAAGTGCGCCTGAAGAACGCTTACATCGTGAAATGCACAGGCTGCAAGAAGGATGAGAACGGCGAGGTCGTGGAGGTCTATGCCGAATATGACCCCGACACGAAGAGCGGTCTGCCGGGTGCCAACCGTAAGGTGAAGGGCACCATCCATTGGGTGAGTTGCGAGCGTTGCCTCGAAGCCGAAGTGCGTATGTACGACCGCCTCTGGAAGGTGGAGAACCCTCGCGATGAACTCGCTCGCCTGCAAAACGAAGGCAAGACCGCGTTGGAAGCCATGAAGGAAATGATGAACCCCAACTCATTAGAGGTGCGTCCTGTGTGCTATGTGGAAGAATACTTGGCCGATGCCAAGCCGCTCGACCACTTCCAGTTCCAACGCATCGGCTACTTCACGGTCGACAAGGACAGTACGGCAGGACATCTGGTCTTCAACCGCACCGTGGCGTTGAAAGACACCTGGGCAAAAACCATGTAATTACGTTTGTAGAGACGTTGCGTGCAACGTCTAAACGAAACCGACAATGTAATTTGTAATCATCTTGAATGCATTGTTTTGTGGAGAGTGGATATGGCGTTCCCTGTCGCGCATGGTTTTCTTCTCCATGTTCTTGGCAAAGGCTTCTGTGAGGTCGACGCCGGTTTGGTTGGCAAGGCAGAGTAGCACCCATAATATATCAGCCATTTCATCGGCCATGTTGCGGTTCTTGTCTGATTCCTTGAAAGATTGGTCGCCATAGGTGCGGGCGATGATGCGGGCTAATTCGCCGACCTCTTCGGTCAATAGGACCATGTTGGTCAATTCACTGAAATAACGCACGCCGTAGGTCTTGATCCATTCATCGACGGCGGTTTGGGCTTCTTTGATGGTCATTTTGTGTTGGTTTTGTTGCCGCTTTGTGTCATTGCGAGGAGGGACGATGAAGCAAATCGAAGATTCAACGGAGTTAATCTAGGGTAATAGTTATATTGTCTGGACTGCTTCGTGCCTCGCAGTGACGCAAAGCGGGTCTTATAGTCTCGCGTCAAAATTAGAGGTTTTTTGGTTTCGGCCATCAAATTCAGGCAATAATCTTATCTTTGCACGGTTTTAAGAAAGATGAAACGCATCAAATGGCTCATAGTATCCTTGTTCCTCCTGTTGACGCAACTCGTTGTGGCTCAGGAGCAAGACACCGTGCAACGCAAGAAAACCCGCATCAACATTTTACATTATGACGTAGCCACTTACTCGAAGAGCATGGGCGATGTGCAACGGTTGATTGGTCATGTAAAGATGCGTCATGACTCAGCCTATTTCTTCTGCGACAGTGCCTATTACTACCAGAAAAACAACAGCTTTGATGCCTATCAGAACGTCCATATCATTGTTAACGACAGCGTGGAGGTTTTTAGCGACTTGCTGAATTACGACGGCGACACGCGTTTTGCAGAGTTCCACGACAATGTGCACCTACGCGATGACTCCA
>CACXXW010000267.1 GCA_902771635.1 uncultured Bacteroidia bacterium
GTGCGCACCTCGCGGTCCCAGTCGTAGCAGAAACCGATCTTGTCCATCTGCTCGCGATAGCGGTTGATGTTCTTCTCGGTCGTCACGGCGGGGTGAGTACCAGTTTGGATGGCATATTGCTCGGCGGGCAGACCATAAGCGTCGTAGCCCATTGGATGCAGCACGTTGAAGCCCTTCAACCTTTTATATCTTGCATAAATATCAGAGGCGATATAGCCCAGCGGGTGTCCCACATGCAAACCCGCGCCCGAAGGATATGGAAACATATCCAAAACATAGAACTTCGGCTTATTGTGGTCAATATCAACCTTATAGACTTTGTTGTCGTGCCAGTATTGCTGCCACTTTTTCTCAATTTCAGTAAAGTTATAGTCCATACAACGAGGTGTTTTTTGCTGTTTTTGAAAGAAACTGCAAAAATACAGTTTTTTAGAATGTAACAGCCGCAAATTCTTGACCTAATTGATGGATTTGTTGCAAAATCTGTTGTTCTCGTTCTTGGGAAGGCTTTTTGAAGCCATTGATATAGTTACGAAGCAATCCAGCATTAATACCTGCCTTCAATGCAAACTGCCCCACATTGATTTCCGGATGGGTCAAGAAAAAGCGTTGCAACTCAGAGGGTTCCGCCTCATCGTAAGTAAAACTCTCAAAACTGACATCCACATCCAATTTTCGCCAATGGATACCGATCGTACTGATTTCATATTCTTCGCGTTCCGTATCAGAAGCCTTCAACAAATCTTTATACCAAAGTAGCGACTGGCGATACGTCTTTCCATCATCGCCAAGGCCATAGAGCCACTCACTTTCAAACCATATTTTACTGATCTTCATCATCTTCTGATTTAAAGATTTCATACCAACGATTGATGATAATGTCGGCATTTTCATGAATGGCACGCTCAATACGTTTCAAGTCGTTAGCTTTGATGTTGTTTGAGCTCTCCAACACAAAGCCTTCTCCATCCCAAACAAATTTGGCATCACCATTGTGACCTCTCACATGCACATGGATTGGCTCGTGTTCATGGGAAAAAAACATAAAAATAAAACCGTACTGTCTAAATAATTCTGGCATAATTTCAAGTTTTAATACGGCGCAAAGATAGGTATTATTTTTGATTCCCAATAACAATACAAGAAAAAACTCCTAAGCTCCGATTATATTTATGGGTTTTTGCAAGAGGAATTGAATTGACAAACTATTCAAACAACGTCATCTCCCCCGTAGGCTTAATCCGAGTTTTCCCCAAATGCTTATAAGCCAAATCGGTGCATTCGCGGCCACGGGGTGTGCGCATGATGAAGCCTTCCTGGATGAGGAAAGGCTCGCAGACCTCCTCAATGGTGCCGGGGTCCTCGCCCACTGCCGTGGCAATGGTATTCACACCGACTGGCCCACCCTTGAACTTGTCGATGATGGTGGTGAGAATCCTGTTGTCCATATCGTCGAGGCCATGCTCGTCCACATTGAGGGCTTTCAATCCGATTTTTGCGATGTCTAAGGTGATGGTGCCGTCGCCTTGGATTTGGGCAAAGTCGCGCACACGACGCAACAACATGTTGGCGATACGCGGTGTGCCACGGCTGCGGCGCGCAATCTCGAAGGCTGCCGTGTCATCGATAGGCACACGCAGGATGCCAGCCGAGCGCTTCACAATCGTCGACAAGGTCTTCGCATCATAATACTCCAAGCGTTGCTTGATGCCGAAACGCTCACGCAAGGGGGCCGTCAGCATGCCGCTGCGAGTGGTGGCTCCAATCAAAGTGAAAGGATTCAGCGTGATTTGGATGCTGCGCGCGCTGGGGCCTGTCTCAATCATGATGTCGATGCGGAAGTCCTCCATGGCGGAATAGAGATATTCTTCCACCACAGGGCTAAGGCGGTGGATCTCATCGATGAACAGCACATCGTTAGGCTCAAGGCTGGTGAGCAAACCCGCAAGGTTACCTGGCTTATCGAGCACAGGACCCGAGGTCATCTTCATGCCGACACCCAACTCATGAGCAATGATATACGACAAAGTGGTCTTGCCCAGACCCGGAGGGCCATACAGCAATGTATGGTCGAGAGCTTCGCCACGCTGGGCGGCGGCCTTCACGAAAACGCGCAAGTTGTCAACCACCTGCTTCTGTCCCGCAAAGCTTTCAAACATATCGGGACGCAAGGCGTTTTCGAGGTCCTTCTCAGCCTTCGACAAATGAGAGGCATTCGCGTCAAGATTACTATTCATGCGTTTGTTTTGCGCCACAAAGATACAACTTTC
>CACXXW010000268.1 GCA_902771635.1 uncultured Bacteroidia bacterium
CTCCAACAAAAAGCAGAACCCCCGTTACTTTATTTGCAATGGTGTGAGGAAAGATGCATTTCTTGTACATCACTAACGCAGAGATTTGATTGATGATTTTGGTGGCGACAATCACTCCGCCCCAAATCCACAGCCATTTTGGAAATGCCAATGCAGGTATCAATTTAAAGCAGCAACATATTACGAAGGCCAAATCAGCCAAACTATCCAGCATTGCACCTGTTTTGCTTTCACATCCGAGTATTCGGGCGAGATATCCATCTGCCATATCGCTGAGACCACAGACAAAATAAATGACCCAGAAAGCACAACTCTCGACGCCGAATAATAGAAGGCAAACTGCCCCTAAAAATCGAAGTGCCGATATAGCATTTGGCAGGGATTTCATCAACAAACCTTACTCAAGCACAAAGCTCCTCGGATAGAAGTCGCTGTAGAAACGGCCATCGGTGGCAGTGAACTTCAGCACGCAGTAGTTGGGGTCGGTGACGCCGCCTGGGTAATATTCCGTGTCGCCATCGCGCCAAATCATCTCCTTGCTCTTGGCGTCGGTCAGCACCTCCATCGTGCCGCGCAACATCATGCCCTTGAAGCCTTCGGCATCACAGAAATAGATGCTGGCCTTGGGGTTGGCCTTGTAGTGGGCCACGCGCAGCGAGAAGGTATTGGTGGTAAAATAGAACACCTTTATGCCTTCGCGGACCCGAGGCGACAGCATGGCCTTGGTGCAAGGGAAGCCCTCCTCATCGACCGACGATATCATGGTGATGGGCAGCGTGTCGGCCATCTTGGCGATAAGCTCTTTAACGCCCATCAAGGCTGGATTTTCTGGAGTGTCATCATCTATCGACAATTCCTTACGCCAGCGTTTCAGGTGCGGGAAGTACATCTTCATCTGGCCGATGTATTCTTCCTTCGTGATGGGCTGCGGCAGTCCTTTGTTTACCTCGGTGAACTTGCCATCCTTATAGCAATACATGCAGTAGTCTTCGTTCTTGCTTCCATCGGCATTAGTGCCGAGGATTTCATTGGTGAGCGGCATTCCGCAGCTCTGACAAAACTTTTGTTCCATGGCCAAACTGTTTTACAGCGTATCATGATAGATGTCCGAACCGCCAGAGGTGGTGCTGTCGCCAGTGAAGGCATTACCCGTGAAATACAGGTCGCTGGCGCCCGAAAGGTTCACTTTGATAGTGCCGTCGCAATGGATGTAGACATTGCTGGCACCTGACATTGTGCCTTCGCATTGGTTGCAAGCGAAGCCGTATCTGTTTCCGTCGACGGTTTTCTTGATGTCGCTGGCACCTGACAAATTAATCTTGAGCATATCGACTTGTCCCTCAAAGGTAGCCTCCGAGGCACCGCTCATCTCAAGGTCGAGGTCAAGAGCCTCCACATAACCCTTGATTGTGGAACTGCCTGTTAAATCCATTTCGATTTCATCGGCCAGGATGTCGCCAAAGAAATCGGAGGCACCCGACAGGTCAATGTCAACTTCATCAGCATCGATGTCACAATAAAAATCAGATGCACCCGACAACTCAACCTCAACCTTATTGCCTTCAAGGCCATATTCCGAATGGAACTCCGAGGCACCCGACAGGTCAACACTCCCACCACATTCGGCATGATTTTCTCTCCTACCGTAACTGTGACTTGGGTTGCCACATCGCTAACGGTGACCTCAAACGCATCCTCCACTTCAAGCTCGGTGTATGTGCCCGAAATGTTGAAATCCTTGGAGATAGGCTCACCAGCAAATTTGGAACAACTGCAAAATGCAAACAAAACGACGACTGACAGAATTGCCAAATACTTTTTCATTTTAATATGGCCGCTGTTATATACCATCGGGACATCGGTTTTAATACGATTCTACTTGTTCATATCTAAACGGTTGCAAAAATACTTTATTATCCGTTTCGAAATTAAAACCATATATGGACAATTTTATGGACTTTGCGACATTTTTGTTCTCAAAACGCATTGGATTTGCATGGGATTTCCCTACTTTTGCGGCGAATAATAACGGAACAGTTGTTTTATTATGGCAAGACCGACAAGCGTAACGAAAGAAAAAATACTCGCTGCTGCTATTGACATCGTGAGAAAAGGCGGCACTTCCGCACTTACTGCCCGAAACCTTTCCTCAGCGTTGGGTTGCGGTGTCAATGCCATTTTCTCGAAATTTGGTTCCATGGAAGGTGTTTTGGAGGCCGTCCGCACCGAAGCCCGCCGTTTGTTCAAGGAGCGAGTAGGCGCAGGCTTTTCCTTGAACCCGCCTTTCAAAGGCATGGGCTTGGCCTTCCTTTGGTTCGCCATCGACGAGCCCCAACTCTTCAAATTGGTGATGGACAACAAGGCTTCGGCTACCTCTTTCGAGGATTACATCGACACCCAAGTGGGCTTCAAGCAGGAGTCGATTGCCGCCATCAGCCAGTCTTTCGGTTTGCAGGGAAAAGACGC
>CACXXW010000269.1 GCA_902771635.1 uncultured Bacteroidia bacterium
AGTTGCCTTTGCTCTTCCTTTTGCCTTGTTTGCCTTCTTCCCGAACCTGTTGCAGCGTCTGCCTAAGAGCGGCGGCTGGCTCAACTCGGTGAAGGTGGTGCTGGGCTTCATCGAAGTCGCCCTCGGTTTCAAGTTCCTCAGCGTGGCCGACCAAACCTACCACTGGCACCTGCTCGACCGTGAGGTTTATCTTGGCATCTGGATTGTGTGTTTCGCCTTGTTGGGCCTTTACCTCCTCGGCAAGCTGCGTTTCAAAGGCGAAAAGGAAGTCAAGGAATTGGGCGTGTTCCGTTTGGTGCTCATCATCATCGACTTTGTTTTTGTCATCTATATGATCCCTGGCATGTGGGGAGCTCCTCTGAAGGCCCTCTCGGGTTATCTGCCACCCAAGCAGACCCTTGACTTCGACCTCAACCGCATCATTGAGGAGAACAGCGAGAAGGTTATCGACTATGTGGACGCCAAATTCGCTAATATGGCAGTGGCACCCCAAGGCGAAGCCCAAGCTGTGGCAACCTTTGATGAGGAAGTGAAATATGCCGACCTCTTCCATCTGGCCCATAATCTGAAGGGTTATTTCGACTACGACCAGGCCTTGGCCGCTGCAAAAGCCACGAACAAGCCGATTTTCATTGACTTCACGGGTCACGGCTGCGTGAACTGTCGTGAGATGGAGGCCAATGTGTGGAGCGACCCGCGTGTGAAAGATATGTTGCGCAACGATTTTGTCATCTGCGCCTTATATGTCGATGACAAGACTTCCTTGCCTGAAAATGAGTGGTATACTTCCACTTATGATGGCAAGGAGAAGAAAACCATCGGGCGCAAGTACGCCGACTTCCAAATCTCGAAATTCGGTACCAATGCTCAACCTTATTACTGCCTCATGGACCACAACGGCAACCTGCTGATGAAGCCTCGTGCCTACGATTTGGACAAGGATGCTTTTGTGGCTTTCTTGAAGGATGGCATTAAGAACTTCCAAGAAGGGACTTATTATCAGCATGTAATAGATTAAAAACATACCAGCCATGAAGAAGATCAAAGATGGTCGTCCCATGATTTTCAAGCACCGCGACTCGGGGAAGGTGCATAATATGATGATGGTGGTGCAAGGCCAGCGCTACCGCTATCTTGGCTTGGTGAATGCGGAAGATACAACACCTGTCGATGTTTGGGGTGGCCACAATGAAGCTGGATTCGGTATCATCAACACAGCGGCATATAACTTGAATGGTGACGGAGGCGACACCGATGGCGATGGCATTTTCATCCGTAAGGCCTTGGAACTCTGTGCCTCATTGGAGGATTTTGAGCGGCTGCTCGATACGGTGAAGAAACCTATGGACATCAACTCCAATTTCGCTGTGTTGGATGCCAAGGGCGGTTGCGCCTATTATGAGACGGGCAACTATAATTATGTGAAGTTCGATGTGAACGACCCTGCTGTGGCACCTGACGGCTATCTGATGCGTACCAATTTCGGCACTACAGGCAACCACAAGCTGGATCAAGGGGTGGAACGTTATCAAGCCATTACTGATTTCATGGCCGAGGCCAGTAAAGCGGGTCATCTCGAACACGATTATCTCATCACACACATCTCACGTTACTTGAAGCACGGGGTGACCAAGTTGGATATGTACGATTTTATGCCGGAGATGGAAAACGACACGTGCTTTTTTTCTTTCCACGACTACATCACACGCTATTCCACGGCATCGGTGGTGTTGGTGCAAGGTGTCAGACCAGATGAATCGCCACTCAACACCGTCAGTTGTGCCTTTGGTGCTATTGCCTTCTGGAAAGCTACCGACTCTCGTGACGGATGACGGCAAAGGCCATTCCCGACTGAACGAGATGGGTTTGGAGTTGAAGTCGCGCGTTTTCACTCTGAAGAAAGGCAATAATACTTCGTTTTATGGCAATCTTGCTCCGTTGATCAACAAACAAGGGACGGGAATCTTGCAGCAAATATTGCCAATTGAAGCAAAGGTGATGAGCCAAGGCGAAGAAGCCGTTGCAACGCTGCGGACAACTATGAATGCTCAAGCGATGGAAGCTTATTACGATTGGGTGGATGCCTATGTCGCGGAGCAATATAAAAGTA